>NZ_CP109432.1:5429258-5743887 GCF_036227065.1 Spirillospora sp. NBC_01491 | reverse complement strand
CAGCGCGTCCCGGGCACCATTGAGAATGCTCGCGATGGTGGACTTGACGTCCTCACCGTGCTGGGCGATTCGCTCGGGATTGATCTGGATCTGCTGGCCCACGCCAGGGTCCTTCCTACGGTGCGTGCCTGAGACGGGCACCGTATTCGGGAGCGTTATCGGCCGCATATCGATGCGATATCACCAGTTCCCGCGCGAACGCGAGCCCGATTCCGGATCGCCGCGCGGATGTCGTCGTCCGGCTGCGCGAAAGCGTCCGGCCCGTCCCGACTTTTTGTGGCAAACGCCATTGAACCGGCGATCGGGTCACATTACGCTTCGCGGCCATGAGGACTCGCGCACGCAGAACCGCCAACCTCGCCTTCGCGGCGACGCTGGCCTTCGGAGGGATTCTCAGTGCCGCCCCCGGCTGCACCACCAACACCTGCGTCAACGGCTCGTGCACCGTCACCTTCAAGGACGGCGCCCGGGAGACGACGGTCGGGGGGCTGGGCGATCTGAAGGTGTCGCTGACGGGCGTGGACGGCGTTCGGGCGCGGGTGACGATCGGCGGCACGCGGGCGACGCTCACCCGGGGCTCGCGGCAGCCGGTGGGCGCCTACCAGGTGGAGGCGACCGAGGTCACGGCGGAGAAGGTCGTCCTGAAGGTCTCGCGGTGAACGCGACGGACCCCGCCGTCGCGGGACGCGAGGCGGGGTCCGGGGCGGGCCTGCGGCCGGGCCGGGCGGAGCCGGGCCCGGCCGGTCGAACCGTAGGTCAGATCGCGACCGCGAGGGCGGCGACCTCACCGGTCTTGGCGGTGACGGTGCTGTCGATGCTCACCCCGCCGGCGGCCAGGACGCGCACGGTCCAGTCGCCGTCGGCGGCGAAGAACCGGAACACGCCCTCGTCGCCGGTCACGACCTCGGCGGTGAACTCGCCGGTCGAGTCGAGCAGGCGGGCATAGGCACTGGACACGGGGGCACCCTCGCGGGTGACCGTGCCCTGGATGACGGCCTCATTGGACAGGTCGACGGTCGCCGGAAGGGACGCCGTCTGCGCGGGCGCTGCGCAACCCTGGGTCATAGCTCCTCCATCTCCACACGGCCCCGCCGGGCGCGGCGGGGAGAACGGCCCGCTCGCTGGGAGCGGGCCGGGGTCCTACTTGGGGTCGCCGAGCTCGATCGGCACGCCGACCAGCGAGCCGTACTCGGTCCAGGAACCGTCGTAGTTCTTGACGTCCGGCAGGCCCAGCAGCTCGCGCAGCGCGAACCACGTGTGCGAGGACCGCTCGCCGATCCGGCAGTAGGCGATGATCGGCTTGTTCAGGTCGACGCCGGCGTCACCGTAGATCTTGCGCAGCTCGTCGTCGGACTTGAAGGTGCCGTCGTCGTTGGCCGCCTTGGACCACGGGATGCTGCGCGCGGTCGGCACGTGGCCGGCCCGCTGCGCCTGCTCCTGCGGGAGGTGGGCCGGCGCCAGCAGCTTGCCCGAGAACTCGTCGGGCGAGCGGACGTCGATGAGGCCCTTGCTGCCGATGGAGTCGACGACCTCGTCGCGGAAGGACCGGATCGTCAGGTCCTGGTCCTTGGCCTTGTAGCCGGTGGCCGGACGGGAGGGGACGTCGGTGACCAGCTCGCGGGAGTCGAGCTCCCACTTCTTCCGGCCGCCGTCGAGCAGCTTCACGTTCTCGTGCCCGTAGAGCTTGAAGTACCAGTACGCGTAGGCGGCGAACCAGTTGTTGTTGCCGCCGTAGAGGATCACCAGGTCGTCATTGGCGATGCCCTTGGCCGACAGCAGCTCCTCGAAGCCGGTCTTGTCGACGAAGTCGCGGCGGACCGGGTCCTGGAGCTCGGTCTTCCAGTCGATCTTCACGGCGCCACGGATGTGGCCCTTGTCGTAGGCGGACACGTCCTCGTCGACCTCGACGAGAACCAGAGCGGGTGCGTCCAGGTTGGACGCCACCCATTCGGCGTCCACCAGGACGTCGGAGCGGCTCATGCGGGAACCTCCCTGTCGGAGCGAATCTTCGCTGTAATACGTCGGGTCAGCACATACATCTCGCAGCCGAGGCAGAACCCGAACACCGCGTTCAGGAACGCCGCCCCCAGCGCGAAGGCGGTGGCACCGATGCCGAGCCAGGTGATCCCCGATCCGTACCCGACCGTTCCCACCAGGGTGAACGCCAGCCCGACGCCCTGCGCGAAGCGGGGCGGGCCGGCGTCCTCGAGTTCCCCCGGCGGGCCGAGACGAGGACGGACGAGCAGTCTGTAGACCAGTCCGTACGGCGCGAACCGCAGGCCGAAGAACGTCGCCATGGCGAAGACCAGGGCCTGGGCCGCGAGCAGCACCCCGTTCCCGTTCACCAGGACCGCGAGGAGGATCACCGTCGTGACGGCCGCGGCGAAACGCTGCCCACGCGGATCAACCTGCATCGGGGTGCTCCTGGCGGAGAAAGAAGAGTGCGTACGAGCGTGATGTCGAAATGCTCGGGGTCGGTCGGGCTCGATGCCTCAGGCCGTGCGACAGAGCGAGGCGGCCAGGCGGCAGAAGTCGACCGCCCGACGCTTCGTGAGCATCTGCTCTGTCCGGGTACGCACGCCCTGATGGTAAGCCGACAACCGCGGCGCTGTCACATCCGTCTCGCCTTTCGAGACAGTGACAAATCCGTTCACGCAGGTCAACCGGCTGCCGCTCACGTGATGGCGGTGCCGAGAGCCGCGATGACGTCGGCCCTGCGGGGCTGCCCGGCGGCCCGGCGGACGATCCGGCCGGCGCCGTCCAGCACCAGCACGGTGGGGGTCCGCAGCACGTTCAGCCTGCGGACCAGATCGAGATGGTCCTCGGCGTCCAGCTCGACGTGGGCGACCCCGTCGAGCATCGTCGCGACCTCGTCCAGCACCCGGCGGGTGGCACGGCAGGGCGCGCAGAACGCGCTGGAAAACTGGACCAGGGTGGCCTTCTCGCCGAGCTCGGCACCCAGGTCGCCGGACCCGAGGGTCTCGCTCACGTCGCCATCCCCTCCCCGCGCGCGCAGCACCCCGTCGCGGCGCCGCCGGATCAGCCCGAACGCCGTCGCCGCCACGAGCACCGCCGCCGCGACCAGTGCACCTTCCATCGCCCTACAACCCGCCTCACCGCGGACTTCTTCCGCAAGCCCGCAGGTTACGCGGGAATGGTGAGCAGGGGCTGCCCGTCCAGGGAGACGATCTCGAACGAGAAGAGCTGGTCACGCCGGAACATGGTGGACGCGGGGTACTCCCCATAGCCCTTGCCGTAAGGCACGTACCAGCTTCCGAGCGGCTCGCGGCGGCCGTCCCGGGCGATCACGCTCCACCGGCAGTGCGAGCCCTTCTTCGCTCCCGCCAGGAAGAGCTGGAGGCTCGTCCCCCACTGCCTCTCGTGCAGGAGGACGTAGCCCCTCACCCCGGTCTTCGCGTCCTCCGCGGCCAGCCGTTCGGTCCGGCCCGCCCGGACGCCGGACGCCGAGCCGCCGGGCGCGGGCACCGCGGATGCCGGCGACGGCGGCGCGGCCCGGTGGCCCTGCGCCTTGGCCGTCACGAGGCCGCCGAGCAGCCCGCCGACCACCAGCAGCAGGCAGGCCACCGCGACCAGCGGCCACCAGGGACGCGCGACACGCAGCCACCGCGCCGGCGCCGGCCGCCGGCCCGCCGCCGCCCGCGCCAGCAGCCCCTCGAGCAGCTCGGGCTCGGGGCCGGCGACCTGGGTGAGCTGCGCCTCGTCGACCCGTCCGAGCAGCGCGGGCAGCCCGGCCAGGCCGGCGAGCTCGTCGCGGCAGACCGGGCAGGTCTCCAGGTGCGCCTCCAGCCGGGACCGCTCGGCCGGGTCGATCGCCCCCAGGACGTAGACGCCGAGCGAGGTACGCGCCTCTGCGCAGTCGGTCATGGAGCCAGCCCCCGCTCCTCCAGTGCGAGTTTGAGCGCCCGCAGGGCGTAGTAGGTCCGGGACTTCACGGTGCCGGGCGGGATGCCGAGCGTCCGGGCGGCCTCGGCCACCGAGCGGCCCCGGTAGAACGTCTCCACCAGGACGGCCCGGTGCGTCGGGCTGAGATCGGCGAGGGCCTCGGCGACCGTCCAGGACTCCAGGGCGCGCTCGATGTCGTCCGACCCGGCCGCCGTCATCAGCGCCTGCTCGTCGATGCCGGTCTCCGGCGGCCTGGACCGTTTGGCACGGTGCGCGTCCACCACCAGGTTGCGCGCGACGGTGAACAGCCACGGCCGTACGGGACGCGCCACGAGCGCTTCCGGGTGCTTCCAGGCGCGCAGCAGCGTCTCCTGCACGACGTCCTCGGCCTGCGGGCGGTCGCCACCCGTCAGCCGGAGTACGTAACCGAGGAGGGGACCGCCATGCTCGCTGTACAGGGCGCGGAGCAACCCCTCGTCCGCGGTGGGACCCACACCACTGACACGTACACGCGTCCCGTCCGGTTCACAAGGATCGCGTCCGATCGACGCGCGCCTGCGTGCGGACACTTCTGGCGCGGACGTCCGTCAGGCGTTGGGCAGGTCGTTCAGGCGGACGTTGTCGGCGGTGGCGGCGACGCGCAGCCCCTCGGGGGTGGGCTGGATGGCGGTGATGCGCGAGCCCACCGGCAGGTTCGCCACCGGGACCGTCCAGGTGAGCTGGCGCTGGACCAGGGCCAGCGGGATCTGGCTGCTGCCGTTGGAGCCCACCGACACCGGTGTGATCGAGATGCCCTTCGCCGTCGGCTTGACCTTGACGATCGCCGTTCCGGTGACGGGGAAGCCGAGGACGGCGCCGGTCAGCTCGACCTGGAGGTCGTCGCCCTTCGGCGCGATCCCCTTGACCTCCTTGGGCGCCCGCTCCTTGATCACGCTGTACGGCAGGACGGCCGAGGCGGTGGCGGTGCGCGCGGTGACGCTCTCGGCGTTGCCGGAGGTCACCTGGGAGAGCGGCGCGTTCACCCCGCGCATCTCGATCTTGACGCCGTGCACCGTCACACCCTGCTCGGTCCAGTCGCCGATGGCCACGTCGATCTTGTCGTAGTCACCGCCGACCGCCTGGGTGAGGAAGGGGATCCCGTGGATGGTCACGTCCGGGCGCTGCGACAGTTGGTACTGCGCGGCGACCTGCTTGCCGATCTCGTTCTGGGCCACCCGCACACCGAGGCGGTCGGCCGCCACCAGCCCGACGGCCAGCAGGATCACCAGGACCAGCAGTACCTTCCGCATCTTCTACCTCCAGGCGATGGCGCGGTCGCCAAACCTTAGTCCGCGCCGGGATCCGGTGCAGTCGCCCCCTGGAGTGAGATCGTCCGGGGCCCGATCACCCGGACGAACCGGATCAATGTGACATCAACCACCGGCGAACGGCGGCAGCACCTCGACCACTCCCCCCTCGGGAAGCGCGATCGCCCCGTGCGGCCGGCCGCCGACGGGGTCGCCGTCGACGAGGAAGGCACTGCGCTCCACGACACGCCGGAAGTGCCCGTCCCGCCCGTCCTGCCGGGCCGCCTCGGCGAGCGCGTCGGCGAGCGTCACCGCGTCGTACGGCTCCTCGCCGACGCCCGCCGCGGCCTTGGCCGCGGCCCAGTACCGGATCGTTCCCTTGGCCATTTCCCCAGGGTCTCATCCGAGGCTCTCGTCATCTGGACGCGAACCCGCCATTGCCTCGATGGCCACCTCGGATATGCTCTTGGCTGAGGGATCCGGGCGACGAGGCCATGGAGTTCAGCTGACAGCCCTGCGTGGTCACCTCGCCGTCGAGCCGATGGCCGTTGCCGGGCTCGCAGCTGAGCCGCCGCCTGGGTCCTACGTCTTTTTAGACGAGGAGGCGGCACTTGAGCAGCTTGCTCTTGCTGACCAACGCGTTGGAGCCTTCCGACGAAGTCCTGCCCGCGCTCGGGCTCCTGCTGCACTCGGTGCGCGTCGCTCCGGCCGAGGGATCCGCGCTGATCGACGCTCCACCCGCCGACGTGGTGCTCGTCGACGCCCGCCGCGACCTGGTCCAGGCCAAGAGCCTGTCCCGGCTGCTGCGCACCACCGGCCTCGACTGCCCGCTGCTGGGCATCGTCACCGAGGGCGGCCTGGCCGCGCTCAGCCCCGAGTGGGGCCTGGACGACATGCTGCTGCAGACCGCCGGCCCCGCCGAGGTCGAGGCGCGGCTCCGGCTCGCGGTCGGCCGCGCCGCCGCGGTCGCCGAGGCCGACGAGGTGCCCGGCGAGATCCGCAGCGGCGAGCTGACCATCGACGAGGCGACCTACACCGCGCGGCTGCGCGGCCGGGTTCTCGACCTGACGTTCAAGGAGTTCGAGCTTCTGAAGTACCTGGCCCAGCACCCGGGCCGCGTCTTCACCCGCGCCCAGCTCCTCCAGGAGGTCTGGGGCTACGACTACTTCGGCGGCACCCGCACGGTCGACGTGCACGTCCGCCGCCTGCGGGCCAAGCTCGGCGCCGAGTACGAGAGCCTCATCGGCACCGTCCGCAACGTCGGCTACCGCTTCGTCCCGGACCACCGCCCCGGCGAGACCGAAGAGGCCACCGCGCCCGTGGGGTAGCCGGACCGGAGCGAAGCGAGGACCGCCTGCCCCTCGACGGGGGTCTGGGGGTCGCCCCCCAGGAAAAAAAGGGGGTAGCCGGACCGGAGCGAAGCGAGGACCGCCTGCCCCTCGACGGGGGTCTGGGGGTCGCCCCCCAGGAAAAAAAGGGGGTAGCCGGACCGGAGCGAAGCGAGGACCGCCTGCCCCTCGACGGGGGTCTGGGGGTCGCCCCCCAGGAAAATGGGGTAGCCGGAAGCGAGGACCGCCTCCGGCCGGGCCGACCCCGGTCTGGGGGTAGAGCACTCCGCTGAACCACTGTTAGGCGTGGTGTGAGCGAGGTCGGCCCGGAGGAGTGTGAGGCGGTCAGCCCCGGCGGCGTCGGTCACGGTGTGAATCGGGCGAACATGCGATGCAGGGCGTTCCGTCGGGGTGCGGCGCCGGACAGAAGACCTGGGTGCCTACGACTCCGCTGGCGGGCCGGGCGACAGTGACGCTCATCGGCCGGTGCGCGTGCCGAGCGACGGGGCGGCGGGTGGGACGCCGGCGTAGAACCAGGACAGTCCACGCGCCGACCAGGAAGCCGACCGCCCCACAACTCAGGCTCGCCGCCAGCATCGACACGAAGACCTGATCGACCAAGGCCGACATCGTCACCACGACCCGCTAATCCGCTGACGGCTGACCTGCGTCCGGGGACGGGTCTTCTCCCGGTCGTCCTGCCAGGCCATCAACTTGCGGACCTCGGCTTCGGACAACCCCGCCACGACCGAGAGAAGGCCGTCCTCCCGTTCGGCGCGCGTCAGGGGACGACGTAGATGCGCCTCCCACGTTTGCGTCGTCAGGTTCTTCTCGGGTTCGTACCACCGCCCCGTCGACTCACCGGCCGCCGGTGTCGCGATGCCCTCGTCCGGGTCCTCATCGGGCTTCGCGCCGGGCGCGCTCGTGGCGGGTCGGGATCGGTAGGGACCTTCGGCTCTGTGCACTCCCATGATCACGTCCTAGCTGTCCAGGAGATCTCCTCTGCGGACTGACAGGATGCGCTCCTCCGGGATATCTTCGCTACGTTCCCGGAACACGCGAAACGTTGGGAGTTGTCGTGACTGTTAGTGACGAGCTGGACCCGGGCCGTTCACTCTGGCACTACATCGCCGTTGAGGTGCGTCGGCAGCGCACAGCACGAGGGCTGTCCGGCAACAAGCTGGCGGGACTCATCGGCTGCGACCGTTCCTATGTTTCCCGGGTTGAACACGGGAGACTGCATCTCTCATCGCCGTACGCGGCCAAGATCGATGAGCTGTGGGAGACAGAGGATCAGTTCGCGACGCTCGTGCACTTGGCGGAAGCCTCGGATGACGGCGACTGGTTCACGGGCCTCACGGAGTACGAGGAAAGAGCAACGCGTCACCGGATGTGGGAAGCGATGCTTGTGCCTGGACTGCTACAGACTCCCGAGTACGCGCGGGCCGCGCTCACCTCGGGACTCATCGACGGGGTTGAGGAAGCTCTTGCGAAACGACTTGCCCGACAGGCGGCCGTCTTCGAGAAGGCCAAGACCCCGTTGATCTCCGTCGTGCTCAACTGGGTGGTGCTCGCGCAACCCGTGGGCGGCGCTGAGGTCATGCACGGCCAACTGACGCGTCTCCTTGAGATCTCAGAGAACCCGGGCGTCAGGCTTCGAGTCCTTGAGCGTGAGACCGGGGCACACAACGGCCTAGACGGTTCGTTCAAGCTCCTTACGGTGGATGATAGAGATATCGCCTTCGCGGACGCGCCGGAGAAAGGCAGGCTCATGCTCTCCGCGCCGGACGTGCAGCGCTTCGCAGTAAGGTACGACCGAATCAGCGACATTGCCGCACCGATCGGGCCAAGCCGGGACCTGGTTCGCAGAGCTTTGGAGAGTTACACATGATCGTTTGGCGCAAGGCGAGCCGGAGCAACACGACCGGCGGTGACTGCGTGGAGGTTGCGCCGCTTCCGGGAAACGTCGGCGTGAGGGACTCCAAGGACCCCGACGGCCCGCGCCTCGCGCTCTCCCCGGACGACTGGCGCGCCCTGGTCGCGCGGCTCAAGCGCGAGGACACGGTCTAAGCCACAGCACACGAACCCCCGGACGCCACCTCTGGTCGTTGCCGGGGGTTCCGTGCGTTCGTGGGGATGCCACGACAGCGGCGGAGCGGATCGACGCCCCTCTCAGGCACCGGATATATCAGGCTCGTGGTCGCTGAGGGTATGGCGGACGTACCCGCGTTGTGGCTGGCTCGTCGGCGTGAGTGGAGCAAAGATGAACGGCAACGGCTCCCCTCCGACAGAAGGACGATGACCGATGGGCAAGCACGGGAAGACGGTGGACTGCTCCGCATGCAAGGGGACGGGCAAGCAAGAGGTCGGCAACAACGGCACGACGCGTGAGATCACATGCGTGGTTTGCAGCGGTACGGGCAAGGTATGACCGATCGCCTTGAGTGCCCCGATTGCAGCGGTACCGGTGAGCAGAAGTTCGGGCCGCTGACGGTGTCGTGCCTGTTCTGTCGGGGCCTCGGCTATGTGGGCGACGACAACGAACCGGCCACGCGCGATGAGGTCGAGTCCGAAGACGTCCATCCCATGACGGCGACCCCGGCATGGGATCAGCCTGGCGGGGATCGCGTGTCCGGGTGCCCTCAGTGCCTGGGCACCGGGCGCGTGATCAGCCTGGGCGGGGACGTGCGCGGCGGCGTACCGACTCAGATGATCCAGACCGCATGTCCTTCGTGTGGCGGGGAAGCCAACTAACCCGTATTTCAAAGTCCGGCCCGGCGCCCTCGCCTGGCGGCTCGGACGCCGACTGTGCTCGGGCGAGCGCGACATCGCTTCGCGATCTGGCCGATGGGGCTCGCCTCCCGGTGAGCCTTGCGCGCGGCCGGTCCGGCGGCCTCGGCGGCCAGGGCCGCGCTCTGCTGCAGAGCGGCGCGGTGCAGTGCGAGCGTGGCGGTGACGCGGACCGAGTGGCCCTGGCCGCGGCGGATGGTCCGCCCGGCGTCGATGGCCCGGCGAACGGCCTCGTCGCCGGCGGTGCGCAGGTGATCGGCGAGCAGGCCGGGCAGGCCGGGCACTACGTGCAAAGGCGTGACTATGCGCTCGAGTGCCGCCGGTCCCGCCGCGCCCGTTCCTGGGTGTGGGCGCGGCGGGCCGGTGCCTGATGAGGGCCGCGTAGCGCCAGGACCCCCCGCGACCCTCTCCAGCCGATCGGTCAGCCGCCGGATGCGGCCGGGCAGGTGTGGCCGGAGGTGGACACCCCCGCCGGGAGACTGTCGACGACCGACGTCTTGGTCACGGCGACGTCTCCGGTCGTGGTGCCGGAGGGCGGGGTGTCGCCGGCGCCCGTCCACACGCTGCGGTGGCCGAGAAGGCGGTAGGTCTTCGCGTCGAAGATCAGGTCCTCGCGCTCTCCGGGCCGGGCGTCGAATGTCACCGCGAGTCCCGGGCGCCCGGCGGCGTCGGTGGTGCCGCCGGACAGGCGCGCTCCCTTGATCTGGCGGGCGACCGTGAACAGCGCCGCTTGGACCTTGGACGGCGTCGGCGCGGAGACCAGCCCCGTGAGGTTGACCCACACGGCCTGGTCCTGGGTGAGTTCCGCCCGCTGCCCTGCGTCCACCCTGGCGGCCAAGGCGCTGCGCAGCGGCGCCGGGTCGGTGGGCAGTTTCGCGTGCGCGGCGTACGGCGCGTTCGGCTCGGTGGGCTGAGAGGCACACGGCAGGAACCGCCCGCCCGTATCGATGCGCGCGAGCTGCATTGTCCGGGAGGACACCTTCCCACCCCGCAGTGGCACGACCCCGAGCAACGTGGTCCGGCGATAGACCGGTACCGCGCCATCCGCGCGCTGCCACTGTTGGTAACGCACCTTGCGGAACCAGGGGGCCGTGTCGTTGTCATTGCCCGTCGCCAGCTCCAGCGCGGTCGACTCTTGATACACGAACTGGCCGGGACGCGGCTCGATGTCCCGGCCGTCGCCCGCCGCCGCGGCGGCCCGGGTGAGCAGCTCGGCGGCGTTGGCCGGCGCTGGACCGGGACCGTCCCCGCTCGGCAACACGACGACGCCGGCGGTCGCCGCCGCGACCAGCGTGCCCGCCACCGCCGTCCGGATCGCCCACACACGCCGTGGCCTGCGCACACGGACGCCGTCCGGCTGTTCCCCGGACCGTGTCTCCTCCAGCAGCCGCTCCCGGACCGCGGCCAGCCGAGCGGCGCTGGGCTCGGCGGCCTCGCTCCACAACTCCCGCACCTCATTCAGGTCATTCATCACTTGATGTCTCCCTTCTGGTCATGGACGGAAGTCGGATTCACTCCGCCGAGTGCCCGCTTCACCCTTGTCCGGGCTCGGTGCAGCCGGGACCGGACCGTTCCCACCGGCAGCCCCAGGGCGTCGGCGACCTGCTCATAGGACAGGTCGGCCCACGCCACCAGCAGCAACACGTCCCGGTCGCGGGTCGGCAATTCCGCGATCGCCTGGGCGAGCCGGCGCCCGCTCATCTGGGCGCTCGCCCGCTCGACCGCCCGTTCGGCGACGCCGACGGCCGCGTCCAGCAGCACTCCGGTACGAACGAACGTCCGATAGCGGCTCACCTCGGCGCGTCGATGCCTGCGGATGAGGTTGGAGGCGATCCCGTACAGCCATGGCAGCGCCTCAGCGCGACCGAGGTCGTAGCCGGCCCGCTGCCGGAACGCCACCAGGAACGTCTCAGCAACGATGTCGTCGGCCTCGCCGTCCCCGAGCCTGCGCGCCGCGTACCGATGCAATTGCGCGCCGTACCGGTCGAACAGCACGGCGAACCGCTCCGGCTCCCGCCAGGAACGCTCGATCTCCTCGGCGTCACTGCTCGGCAAGACCTCCCCGACAGCGGTCATTGCGTCGCTCTTCACAGACCGGCCCTCCTTGATCGCTGGCAACAACACCTCTCTTTTGCCAGCCGGCCCCAAGAAGGTTCACGCCCACGCTCTCAATCCTGAACAGCCCCTGGTCGTAGCGATCGGCCGCGCGAGAGGTCGGGCGCACGGTGGTTCGCCTTACCGCTGGGACCTTTGCGACTGAACCTCAACATCGTCCGTAACCGGGCATCACACAAAGTCCGCCAGAACCGCTTACCGATGCACGTCACAGCCCGGACCTCGCTACGCGCCCCGATCCGAAAGGTCCCCGGTCGGGGTGCCGACCGGTGTCTGGCGGCTCGCGCGGGTGGGTGCGCATGTGGGAGGGAGCCTCCACCGCCGCCCGAGCCCTCCAGGCCGCCAGCACCTTGGGCGCCACATCGGCGAACAATCCCTCCGGCAACCCGATCGACCGCACCGCTTCCAGCCTGCGGATCTCGGTCATCATCGACTCCAGACTCACGTTGCCCGGAGCCGACTTCACCAGCGCGAGCACGCTGGAGCCGGCGTCATCCGCGGCCATCGACCCTTCGGCCGCGTGCTCCTCCGCCGCGCCGGTTTCATCGTCGGCGTCATCGCCGGTGCCGACCAGGGCGCAGATGCGCTGCGTGGCCGCCGGACTCAGCCGCGAGGCGATCCGCGCCGACCACGTGACCTCCGCGTTGTGCAGAGCAGAGGCCACGATCCGGGAGACCCGCCCCCGAAGTCGGCGGCTCGATCCGCTCCTTACGCAGATGCTTGAGCAACTCTTCCCGAACCCGCTCCGATCGACGCTCGGCGTGAGCGACGTTCTCGGTCAGCCACACCGTGACCTTCGCCGCGTCCGCGGTCGTGCAGACACGAAAGCCCGGGTGCGTGCGGATCTGACTGCGGTGACTCGATCGTGGAACCGGACCACTCGTAGAATCCGAGCTCCGCGGCAGGCACCTGGGCCTGCTCGGCCACATGCTCGACGACCTCGTCGGCCAGCTCCGAACGTCCTCGCGGGAAGCGCCCGTGCTGCGTGGAGAACTTCAGCAAGATC
Source organism: Spirillospora sp. NBC_01491 (assembly GCF_036227065.1). Classification (GTDB taxonomy): domain Bacteria; phylum Actinomycetota; class Actinomycetes; order Streptosporangiales; family Streptosporangiaceae; genus Spirillospora; species Spirillospora xylanilytica. The sequence continues at coordinate 5,731,459 of NZ_CP109432.1, read as the reverse complement.
AACGCCGTTTGGGGCTCACGACGCGGTTCTTACCAGCTCCCCGACTAGCCGAAGCGGCCGGTGATGTAGTCCTCGGTGCCCTTCTGCTCCGGGTTGGTGAAGATCTTGCTGGTGTCGTCGATCTCGATCAGCCGGCCGGGCTCGCCGGTGCCGCCGATGTTGAAGAAGGCGGTGCGGTCGCTGACGCGGGCGGCCTGCTGCATGTTGTGCGTGACGATCACGATCGTGTAGCGGCTCTTCAGCTTGGCGATGAGGTCCTCGATCGCCAGGGTGGAGATGGGGTCCAGCGCCGAGCACGGCTCGTCCATCAGCAGCACCTGGGGCTGGACGGCGATCGCGCGGGCGATGCACAGGCGCTGCTGCTGGCCGCCGGACAGGCCGGCGCCGGGCTTGGCGAGGCGGTCCTTGACCTCGTTCCAGAGGTTGGCGCCCTGGAGCGACTCCTCGACGATCTCGTCGAGGCTGCTCTTCTTGCGGACGCCGTTCAGCTTCAGGCCCGCGGCGACGTTGTCGTAGATCGACATGGTGGGGAACGGGTTGGGCCGCTGGAACACCATGCCGACCACGCGCCGCACCGCGACCGGGTCGACCGACGAGGCGTACAGGTCCTCGTCGTCGAGCATCACCTTGCCCTCGACGCGGGCGCCGGGGATGACCTCGTGCATCCGGTTCAGGGTGCGCAGGAAGGTGGACTTGCCGCAGCCCGACGGCCCGATGAACGCCGTCACAGAGCGCGGCTCGACCGTCATCGAGATGTCCTCGATGGCGTGGACGCCGCCGTAGTAGGCGTGCAGTCCGGAGACTTCGATCCGCTTGGCCATGGGGAGGATGCTCCTGTTCGGGTCGTTCGCAGGGGTCGGGGACGGGCTCGGCGGCCCGGGTCAGCGGCCGGCCGGTTTGAAGCGCCGCGCGACGAGCCGGGCGGCGAGGTTGAGCAGCATGATGATCAGGATCAGCACCAGCGCGCCGGCCCAGGCCCGGTCGATGGAGTTCTGGTTCGGGTCGGCGGCCTGGTCCCAGATGAAGGTGGGCAGCGACGCCTGGGGGCCCGCGAACGGGTTGGTGTTGATCGCCTTGGTCACGAAGATGGTCAGCAGCAGCGGCGCGGTCTCCCCCATCACGCGGGCGACGGCCAGCATCACGCCGGTGAGGATGCCGGGCAGCGCGGTCGGGAGCACCACGAAGCAGATCGTCCGCCAGCGCGGGACGCCCAGCGCGTAGGACGCCTCGCGCAGGTCGTTCGGCACCAGCTTGAGCATCTCCTCGGTCGCCCGGACCACCGTCGGGATCATCAGGATGGTCAGCGCGAGCGCGCCGGCGAAGCCGGAGAAGGAGAACTGGAGCGCCAGCAGCCACAGGGCCAGCACGAACAGCCCGGCGACGATCGACGGGATGCCGGTCATCACGTCCACGAAGAAGCTGATCACCCGGGCGAGCCGGCCGCCGGCGCCGTACTCCACCAGGTAGACGGCGGTGAGCACGGCGATCGGGACCGCGATGACGGTGCTGATCGCGACCTGTTCGAGGGTACCGACGATGGCGTGGTAGGCGCCGCCGCCGGCGTCCTTGCCCGCGACGCCGTTCATGGAGAACTGGAAGAACGTGGCGTCGAAGCGGCCCAGGCCGTTCTTCAGCACCGTCCACAGCACCGAGACGAGGGGGACGAGCGCGAGCAGGAACGCGAGGTAGACCAGCCCCTGGACGGTCCGGTCCTTGACCTTGCGGCCGAGCGACACCGAGCCGAGCGAGCCGCGCCCGCTCGCGGCGGGCTGCTTCGAAGTGGACAGGGAGGTCACACGAACTCCTTGCGGCGGGCGACGACCGCCCGAGCGGCCATGTTGACGAGCAGGGTGATCACGAAGAGCACCAGGCCGGAGGCGATCAGCGCGCCGCGGCCGGTGACGCTCGCCTCGCCGAAGCTCTTGGCGATGTTGGCGGCGAAGGTGCTGCCGCCGTCCTCCAGGATGTGGATGTTGATGCCGGGCACGAAGGTCAGCACCATCGCGACCGCGATCGTCTCGCCCATCGCGCGGCCGAGGCCGAGCATCGAGGCGCCGATCATGCCGGACCGGCCGTACGGGAGCACCGCGAGCCGGATCGTCTCCCAGCGGGTGGCGCCGATCGCCAGCGCCGCCTCCACGTTGGCCCGCGGCACCTGGACGAACACCTCGCGGGAGATCGAGGAGATGATCGGCAGGATCATGATGGCCAGCACCACCGCCGCGGTGAAGATCGAGTTGCGGCCGGGGCTGTCGCCGCCGAACAGCGGGATCCAGCCGAGCGCGGTGTTGAGGAACGAGCTGACGCCCTCCATGTGCCGCGACAGCAGGAGCAGCCCCCACAGCCCGTACACGATGCTCGGCACCGCGGCCAGCAGGTCGACCACGTAGCTGAGCGGCGCCGACAGCCGGCGCGGCGCGTAGAAGCAGGTGAACAGCGCGATCCCGATCGCGACCGGGGTGGCGATGACCAGCGCGAGCAGCGAGGAGATCACGGTGCCGAAGGCGAGCTGCGCGATGCCGAACCGCGGCGGCAGGGCGTTCGGGTCCCATTCCTCGGCGGTGAGGAAGCTCGCCTCGTTCCGCTGGAGCGCCGGGACGGCCTTCCAGATCAGGAAGATCGCGATGGCCGCCATGATGACCAGCACCAGGATGCCCGAGCCGCGGGCGGCGGAGACGAAGATCTTGTCACCGGCGCGTCCGGTGCTCATGCGCCGGCCGGTGGCGCGATGTCTGGCGCCGACGTGCGTCTCGACGCCGGTGTCGCTGCTCACGGGGGGTCCTCCTCGGGGGCCGTCGGCGGAACCCAGACCGGCCCCGCCGCCGGTTCCTCCGGCGACGGGGCTGCTGGGGTCGTGGTCAAGGGTCAGGACAGGGCCTGCACGGACGCCTGGACCTTGGTCAGCACGCTCTGCGGGAGCGGTGCGTACCCGAGGTCGTTGAGGATCTTCTGGCCGTCCGCGCTCGCGGTGTAGGTGAGGAACGACTTGACGAACTTGGACTGCTCGGCGGGCAGGCCCTTCTCGCAGGCGACCTCGTAGGTCACCAGGACGATCGGGTAGGCGCCCGCCTCCTTGGTCGTGTAGTCGATCTTCAGCGCGACGTCGTTGCCGGTGCCGACCACCTCGGCGCCCGCGACGGCCTTGGACGCGCTGTCCGGCGAGAGCTCGGTGTACTCACCGGCGCCGTTCTTAACCTGCGCGGTCTGGAGCTTGTTGGAGGTGGCGTAGGACATCTCCACGTACGAGATCGCGCCGGCGGTGCTCTTCACCTGCGACGAGACGCCGTCGGACTTGTTGGCGCCCTGGCCGGTGGCGTTCGGCCACTTCTTGGCCTTCTCCCAGGTCCAGATCTTCGGCGCGGTCGTGTGCAGGTAGTCGGTGAAGTTGTCGGTGGTGCCCGACTCGTCCGCACGGTAGACCGGCTTGATCGCGGTGGCGGGGAGCTTGGCGCCCTCGTTCTCCTTGGCGATCGCCGGATCGTTCCAGGTCTTGATCTTGCCCGCGAAGACGCTCGCGATGGTCTCGGGCGAGAGCTTGAGTCCGTCCACCCCGGCCACGTTGTAGACGACCGCGACCGGGCCGACCACCATGGGCAGGTTGAGCGCGTTGCCGCCCTGGCAGCGCTGCTTGGCGGGGGCGACCTCCTCGGGCTTGAGCGCCGAGTCCGAGCCCGCGAAGGCGACCTGCCCCGAGGTGAACGCCTGGATGCCGGCGCCCGATCCGCTCGGGTTGTAGTTGAGGTTGGCCCCCGCGCACTTCTGCGCGTAGATCTTGGTCCATTCCTCGATCGCGTTCTTCTGCGCGCTCGAGCCGGCCGCGTTGACCGTCGCCTTGGCGCAGTCGATGTCGCCGGTCGGGGCGCTGCTCGCGCTCGGGCCGGAGTTGTTGTTGTCGCTCCCGCACGCGGTAAGGGCCAGCGCCCCCGCGACGACCACACCGCCTAGGGCGGCCAGTCGAGAACCGTTCTTCACCGGAGGGTCTCCTCTAAGTTTCGTCGGGCGGCTCCCCGTCCGGTAGCCGGAGCAGTTTGTCCAGGTAATGGGGGGACCGTCGGATGCGACGCTAAGCAGGGGAGATGTCCACTCACCCTGATCCAGGTGAACGGAACATGAACCGAGCCGGGCAGAGCCGCGAAGAGTGCCCCGCCTGGCCGTGGCCACCGGGTTAACACCGCAGTTCAGGCCCTACACAACACCCGATATACCGGACATTTCAGGCGCATGGCGGGTACGCGTCCGGGGGTCTGGAGTGGCCCACTCGGTACAAGCAGATCCTGGAGGGACGGATCTGGGGAGGAGCTGGGGAGGAGCTGCCGCTGGAACTGCCGCTGGGCCGGCGCCCTGGCCCCTGAGGCCGGGTCTCAGAGCGCCGCGGGGCGTGCAGCGGCCCGGATCACCTGTCGCCGGACGGGTCCGTTCCGTACATGACGTCCACGGCGTACCGGGTGAAGCCGAGCGACTCGTACAGCCGGACGGCCGCGATGTTGGACTCGTCCACGTACAGCATGATCTGCGGGACGCCCCGGTCGCGCAGATGGTGCAGGCCCACCAGGGTCAGCGTGCGGCCGAGGCCGAGGCCCTGCGCGGACGGGTCGACGCCGACCACATAGACCTCGCCGGTCCCGTCCGGGTGCGTCTTGGTCCAGTGGAAGCCGACCGTCCGGCCGCCGCGCTCGGCGAGGAAGAAGCCGGCCGGGTCGAACCACTCCTCCCGCTCGCGCCGGTTCAGGTCGTCGAGCGTCCAGGCGCCCTGCTCGGGGTGGTCCGCGAACGCGCGGCGGTTCACCTCCAGCCACGCCTCCTCGTCCCGTCCGGGCTCGAACGCGCGGATCAGCACCCCGTCCGCGATGGTGGCCGCGGGCAGCGGGGCGGCGGCGGGACGGCGCATCTGGAACAGCGCGCGGGCGCGGCCCAGCCCCTCGGCGGCGGCGAGCTTGGCGGCGGCGGGCAGGTCGCCGTGCGCCCACACCCGCAGGGGGCCGCCCGCCTCGGCGCGCAGCGCGCGGAGCAGGGCTCGGCCGTACCCGCGGCGGCGGTGCCGAGGATGGACGACCAACTCGCCCGCGGCGCTCTCCTCCGGGGTCGCCGGATCGAGGCGGGCATAGGCGACGATCGCGCCGTCGAGGTCGATCGTGAGGCCGGGTCCGCCGGAGCGCAGCCCCAGCAGCCCGTGCTCCGACAACGGGCCGACGCCGTCGGCGGAGTCCGCCTCGTCCACCAGCGCCAGCACCTGGGCGATCTCCGGCTTCTCCAGCGCCCCGCGCTCCCGCACCCGCGACTCACTCATGATCGCCAGCCTATGCGGCGGGACGCGCGATCCGTCCGGGCGGTCCCCCCACCGCTGACCGAACCATCACGGAACCGTCATGATGTCGCGGGGAACCGTATGCCGGAGCCCTCCTATCGTGCCGGAATGACTCGACGACGCCTCACCGCGGCCTGCGCCGCCGGGCTGACGGCCGCGGGCCTGGCCGCGCAGCCGGCCGCCGCCCGGCCCGCCCCCACCGCGTCCGTGCGGCTGCTGTCCCTCAACGACTTCCACGGCAACCTGGAGCCGCCGGCCGGCAGCTCCGGCACCGCCATCGACGAGACCGGCGCGGCGGTCCCGGCGGGCGGCGCCGCCTACATCGCCACGCACCTCAAGCGGCTGGCGGACCGGCGCACCCTCACCGTCGCGCAGGGCGACCTGATCGGCGCGTCCCCGCTGATCTCCGCCGCCTACCACGACGAGCCGTCCGTGCAGTTCATGGGCGCCATGGGGGTGACCGCGTCGGCGGTCGGCAACCACGAGTTCGACGAGGGCTACCAGGAGCTCCAGCGGATCCAGAACGGCGGCTGCCACCCCAAGGACGGCTGCACGCCCGCCGGCAGGTGGAAGGGCGCGAAGTACGACTACCTCGCCGCCAACGTCCTGACGGAGAAGGGCGGCGAGCCGACCCTCAAGCCCTGGACGATCCGCCGGGTGAACGGGGTGAGGATCGGGTTCATCGGCGTCGTCACCAAGACCACGCCGTCCATCGTCACCGCCGAGGGCATCAAGGGCCTGCGGTTCGACGACGAGGTCGCCGCCGCCGACCGGTCCGCCCGCGAGCTGAAGAAGCGCGGCGTGCGCGCGATGGTGCTCCTCGTGCACGAGGGCGACCAGGTGAAGGCGGGCCAGCGGCCGGACGCGTGCGGCGTGGAGCCGGGCGCCGGGACCCGCATCGCCAAGGACGCCGACCCTGAGATCGACGTCGTGCTGTCGGGGCACACCCACCAGCAGTACGTGTGCTCGGTCACGGACCCGAAGGGACGGCCGCGGCTGTACTCGTCCGGCTCCTCGTTCGGGCGCGTCATCACGCAGGTCGACTTCAAGGTGGACAGGCGGACCGGCGACATCGTCCGGTCCACCCTCAAGGGCGACAACCACGTGGTCACCCGGGACGTCCCGGCGGACCCGAAGACCGAGAGGTTCGTCCAGACCTGGAAGGAGCGGGTCGCCACCATCGCCGACAAGCCGATCGGGAAGATCACCGCCGATCTGACCCGGGCCCCGTCCGCGTCCGGCGAGACCGCCCTCGGCGACGTCGTCGCCGACGCCCAGCTCGCCTCGATGAAGGAGCAGGGCGCCCAGGTCGCGCTGATGAACCCGGGCGGCGTCCGCGCGGACCTGGTCTACAAGGCGAGCGGCTCCGAGGGGGACGGCGTGGTGACCTACGGCGAGGCGTTCGCCGTGCAGCCGTTCAGCAACGTGATGGGTATGACCTCGCTGACCGGCGCGCAGCTCGACGCGCTGCTGGAGCAGCAGTGGACGGCCGCGGGCGAGAAGATCCTCCAGCCGTCGGCGGGCCTGCGCTTCACCATCGACCGGTCCAAGGCGGTCGGCGACCGCGTCTCGGCCATCACGGTGGACGGCGCGGCGGTCGACCCGGCCGCCACCTACAAGGTCGCGGCCAACAACTTCCTGCTCGGCGGCGGCGACGGCTTCAGCACCTTCACCGAGGGCAAGGACCAGGTCCTCGGCCCGATCGACCTGGACGGCTTCGTCGCCTACCTGGCCGCCAACCCGTCCATCACCCCGCCGGCCCTGGACCGCATCTCCGGCAAGTGACCCCCGCCCCGCGGATGACCCGCGCCGGCAAGTGCCCCCGCGCCGGTCCCGCGCGTCCCTGCGGCCCGCCGAGGAGGGCGGGCCGCCAGGGCGCGGGGCCGGCGTCAGGCGCCGAACATATGGACCAGGTAGTAGACGACGGCGGCCACGGCCGCCGCCATCGGCATGGTCAGCACCCACGCGACGACGATGTTGCCCGCGACGCCCCAGCGCACGGCGGAGAGCCGCTTGGTGGCGCCCACCCCCATGATCGCCGAAGTGATCGTGTGGGTGGTGGAGATTGGAGCGTGCCAGACGTAGGCGGTCACGTAGAGGACCACCGAGGCGGTCGCCTCGGCGGCGAAACCCTTGGGCGGATCCACTTCGATCACCTTGCGGCCCAGCGTCCGCATGATCCGCCAGCCGCCCGCGTAGGTGCCCAGCGACAGCGCGCCGGCACACGCGACGATCACCCACGGCGGCACCGAGCCGCCGTCGGAGTGGCCGGTGGTGACCAGCGCGAGCACGATGATGCCCATGGTCTTCTGCGCGTCCTGAAGACCGTGCCCGAGCGCCAGCGAGGACGCCGACAGGGTCTGCGCGATGCGGAAGCGGCGGCCCACCCGGGCCGGCTGGGACCGCCGGAAGATCCACAGGATCGCCACCATCACCAGGTACGCCAGCACGAAGCCGACGATCGGCGACACCACCATCGGCACCGCGACCTTGTCGACGACGCTGGTCCAGTTGACCTTCGACGCCGAGGCCAGCCCGGCCCCGACGACCCCGCCGATCAGCGCGTGCGAGGACGACGAGGGCAGCCCGAAGTACCAGGTGATCAGGTTCCAGGTGATCGCGCCGAGTACTCCGGCGGCGAGCACGGTGAGCCCGTGCAGCCCGCTCGGCGGCGTGATCACCTCGCTGACCGTCTTGGCCACCTGGACGCCGAGCAGCGCGCCCAGCATGTTCATCACCGCGGCCATCAGCAGCGCCACCCGCGGCGTCAGCGCCCGGGTGGACACCGCCGTCGCGATCGCGTTGGCCGCGTCGTGGAACCCGTTGGTGTAGTCGAACACCAGCGCGATGACCACGACCAGCACCAGCACCGCCGCCTGCGCGTCGGACCGCAGCCCGACCGCGCCGGCCGCCATGACCAGCAGAATGCCGATCAGCAGGCCGAGCCACGCCTTGCCCGGCACCCGCCGGGTGGCCTGCTCGCCCAGCGTCTGGTCGGCGCCGGTCGGCCCGTCCTCGGTCACGGTGGTCACGCCCGGCTCCCCGGACGTGCTCATGATTCCTTGACCGAGATGGTCTCGACGGTGTTGGCCACATGCTCGAAGGCGTCGGCCGCGTCCTCCAGCCGGTCGATGACCTCCTTGAGCTTGAGCACCATCAGCGTGTCGTACTCGCCGCTGAACAGGTGCGCCAGCAGCTTGCGGTAGACCTGGTCGCCCTGGTTCTCCAGTCGGTTGATCTCGATCCAGTACTCGTTGAGCTCCTTCATGGAGCGCAGCCGGGGCATGGCCTCCGCCGTCAGCTCGGCGGCCCGCTCCAGGACCTCCACCATGTGGACGATGCCCTTGGGGAACTCCTCGATCTTGTACAGCACGACGAGGTCGGCGGCCTCTTCCATCTCGTCCATCACGTCGTCGATCGTCGAGGCCAGTCGGTAGATGTCCTCGCGGTCGAACGGGGTGATGAACGTTTCGTTCAGCCGGCGCATGATCGCGTGAGTGCATTCGTCGCCCGCATGTTCGCAGGCGCGCATCTTCTCCGCGATCGCTTCCCGGTCAGCGCCGTCGCTGATGAGCTCCACGAGCAACCTGGCGCCGGTGACCAGGTTGTTCGCCGAATCGGCGAACATGTCGTAGAAGCTGTCCTCACGCGGCGTGAGACGCAAGCGCACGTCGTTCTCCTGATGTGCCGGAACAGTCCGCAGAGGATCGTAGGCGCTACCGGCCGTAAAGAGAACCTTTGCCCCAGCTTCGGCCGGTGTCCCCCATCCTCTCACCTACAAGGTTGCCCTAGATCACCAGGTGCACACCCGCGGCGCGCAGCCCCGTCCAGGCCGCGTGATCGCGCTCCGGTGGACGGGGCACCCACACGGAGAGTGACCCCTGCCACGGGTGACATTCGTTACATCATCCCGGATCCGGCCGCGCCCGCCACGGCCGCCGCGTCCGCGGGGCACCCAACGGGAGGTCAGACGGGTCGCCGGGGTCCGGGGCGGTCACCAGATCCCGCACGCGACCGGTCACCGTCCGTGACGAAACGTCCGGCGGCGGGCCGCCACCGGCTCCGATCCGCAGGTCCGGGCACGGTCTGGCGGGACGGAAGTGGCGCGGGGCGCGGCCCGGACGCGGCCCGGGAACGATCCGGGAAGAAATTGGTAGGTTTCCGGGCATGCCGACGCTGAGTCGCGTAGTGGTTCCGGACGCCCTAGAATGCGTGACCGGGGACACCCTCACTGAGGGCGCCCCCGGTCGACGGCTGGCATCTTTCGACCGGTCCAGGCGCCGGTGCCTCCCGGCGCCCGCGGACTAGTCCTGCGGCGTCAGCTCGCGACGACCGGCTTCACTGGAACGCACGCCGAGCACCACGTCGATCTCGGTCAGGGTCAGCGGCCTCTCGGCCGCCGCCACCGCACCGAGCATCTCGGCGTAGAGCTCGATCTCGTCCAGCGCAACGCGGTCGTGGACGCGCAGATCGAGATTCTGCTGGCGCACCGCGCCCACCTCCGTTCGTTCCCCGCACCCGCGGTCGAGGCTACGCGTCCCGGCCCGACGGGCACATGACCCAAGAGGGCCATTCGAGGGCCACTCTCCCTGCTGGTCTTCCCGGGTGGGGCCGGCATGATGCAAAACGCCCATGCCCGCCCGCACGGCGACCGCCCGCACGGACGCGGTCAGCCGCCCGGACGGAAGTCGCCCAGGATCTGCTCCAGCGGCGATTCGGGCAGGTCACGGGCGGTGAGCCGGGCGACCGTCGCCGCGTTCACGTCGACGCCCGCCAGCCGGGCCGCCTGCCGCGCCACCGTCTGCTCGAAGAGCGTCCGCACGGCGCGGGCGTAGGCGAACGAGGGGTCGGCGCGCTGCCGCTCGAAGTGCGCCAGCAGCTCGACCCGCAGCTCCTCGTCGAGCATGTACAGGTCGCGTTCGGCGTAGTTCTGGAAGAGCCGCACGAGGTCGCGGTCGCCCATGCCCTCGAACTCCAGCACCCGTCCGAACTCGCCGCGGAACCCGGGGTTGCCGGCGAGGAAGCCCTCCATCTCGGCCGCGGGACTGGAGCACACCACCAGGAACCGGGCGCCGCGCTCGTTCATCCGCTCGCGCAGCTCGTCGACCACCGCCGGCGCGCGGTCCAGGAGGTACGCCTCCTGGATCAGCAGCACACCGCCGTGCGCCTGCTCGACCATGGTCGCGACCCGGCTCTCGGTGTCGACCCGGTCGCGGCCGGCCAGGTGCACCGGACGGCACGCCACCACGTGCCCGGACTCCAACAGCCCGAGCGCCGCGTAGACGCCGCCGACCAGCCCGGCCACCGTGGTCTTGCCGCTGCCCGCCGGGCCGGTGAACACCAGGTGGCGGGCGCCGTCGCCGGCCACCCCGTAGCGGGCCCGGTCGGCCTCCAGCTCGGCCTCCTCGGCCAGCTCCCGGACCGTCGCCTTGACCTCGTCGAGCCCCATGAGCTGGTCGAGCCGGTGCAGGTAGCCGTCGATGTCGCCGGGCGGCCGGAGCGCCGGCTCGATGCCCTCGGCGACCCCGTGCAGATCGTCCGGCGCCAGCACCAGGCGGTCGCGGGACGCGCCGGCGCGTTCGAGGTGCCGCTGGCACGCCTGGTCGAGGTAGGTCTCCACCAGCCGCGCGTTGACCATGTCGCCGGGGCCGCGCAGCCGCTCCAGGTCGGCGCGGGCGACCTCCAGCGCGGACGCCCCCATCGTGACCCGCCGCTCGTCGGAGAGCAGGTGCAGCAGCGTCATCCGGTTGCCGAGGTCGCTGAGGTCGGGCAGCCGGTGCACCCGGAACGCCTCGATCAGCCGGGGATGGTCCTGGACGAGCCGCTTGTACGCGCGCGGCTCGCAGGTGGCGATCAGCGGGGTGGCGTTGGCCGGGTCGCGGCGGGAGCGGCGGACCGCCCCGGCCACCGCCACCGGGTCGAGCGCACCGGTGATCGCGATATCGAGCCGCTCGAACAGGATCGCCGGGCCGAGCCGCGTCAGGAGCCGCCCGATCCGCTCGGCCGGCGCGTCCCGCACGTCCTCGGCGTCGTGCGCGCGGATCGCGCCGTCACCGAGCCCGGCGTCGGCGAACATCAGCGCGATCATCCGGGCCAGCCGGCGCTGCCCGGAGTGCGGGCCGCCGACCAGCAGCACGCCCGGCAGCCCGGCGGAGGCCGACCCCGCGCCGTCCACCCGGGTCTCCTCGCCGTCCACCCGGGTCTCCTCCACGTCACCCCCGCCGGTGGCGTTCCACTCCTCGGTCTGCGCGCGCAGCTCGTCGAGCATCTCGCCCGCGTCGTGCGCGCCGGAGACGAAGCCGATGCCGAACCGCTCGAGGGTGCGCCGGTCGCTGCGGTCCTCCGGCGGCGGGATCTCGTTGACGGGGAGGTCGGGCGTCGGGGTGTCCTCCAGGAAGTCGAAGTTGCCGACCATCGTCTCGGACATGACCTGGGTGCCGGGATGGCCCTTGTCCCCTCCCCCCGGACCCCCTTCAAGGTCGCCGGGCCCCAGCACGCGCGTGCCAGGGGGACCTCCCTGGGGGACGGGCGGTGCGGGCGGCGCCTCCTGCTGGGGCACCGCAGGCTGGGGCACCGCAGGCTGGGGCATCGCCGCGCCGGGGCCCTCCATGCGGGTCGCGTACGGGTTGAACGACGCCCCCGCCTGTGGCTGCGGTGCCTGTGGTGGCTGCGGCTGCTCTGGCGGGCTCACCGCCGCCGGTGGGACTCCCGCCCCCGGAGGCAGCCCCTGCACAGGCGGCGCCCCGGCGGCCTGGTAGCCGAGCTGCGTGTACGGAGGAAGGTGGTTCTCCTCCTTCTCCTCCTCAGGAGGAGACATGCCGCCAAGCTGCGGCAGGTCTGGCGGCGCGAACTGCCTCTGCGCGGCGTCCTGCCCCGGATAGGGCGGCTGCTGGGGTGCGGCGCCCGGATCGCCGTAAGAGGGCTGACCGTGCGCCTGAGCGCCGTATGGCGGCTGTTCCGGCGGCGGGTAGGGCTGCTCTTGTGCTGAATATGCCGGTTGGGGCTGTTCCGGGGCGGCATAAGGGGGCTGCGCGGACGAGCCCGGACCGCCTGGGCCCGGACCTGGAACGCCTGGGCTCGGGGCGGGGCCGCTCGGGCCGCCGGTGAGCTGGAAGCCGAGTGCGGTGTAGGGCGGGGCGACGTTCTCCTCTTGCTCCTCTTCCGACCGGGAGGCGCTGCCGAACTGCGGGTCGGGCGGGGCGAACGCGGCCTGCTGCCCCGGCGCCTGCATCTGCCCCGGCGCCTGCATCTGGCCGGGCGCCTGCATCTGCATCTGGCCGGGCGGCGGCTGCGCCTGGCCGGGGCCGGGGGCGTCCTCCCAGCCGGGCTGTGCGGGCGGCTGGACGAAGGGCCGGTCGGGCTGGGGCGGCATGCCCAAGTGCGCGGCGGGCGTGCCCGGCGCGACCCCGGGCTGGCTCTGCGAGCTGAGCGGGGACGGCGGCTGGCTGTAGGCCGCGCTCGGCGGCGGCGTGGGCGAGGCGGTCGGCGTGGCGGCCGTGGCGCGGGCCCGGTCCCGGCCGATGATCCCGGCGACGACCGCGGTGGGCACCGGGAAGCCCCGGGGCCGCGCGGGCATGCCGCCCGCCAGCCGGCACCAGGCCAGGTCGAGCTCGTACATCGCGGCCAGGAGCGCCTCGGCGCCCTCGCCCGCACCGGCGGCGGACCCGAGCGGTTCGGGCAGCCGCAGATCGACCGGCCACAGCCGGCGCAGCGGATGGCCCACCTGGTCGGACACCGCCTGCACCGTGTAGCGGATCTCGGGGTCCAGCCAGGGGACCACGCCGCCCACCACGTCCTTGCGGACCACGTCGAGGTCGGCGGCGAGCATCGCGGCGGCCACCAGCCGGGGCTCGATGTAGGCCGGGCCGGCCGGGTCTCCGGCCAGGTCACCGATCGCGTCGCTGAGGGTGTAGAAGGCGTGCCGGAAGTTGTCGCCGGGCGAGCTCTCGTTGCGCAGCGCGGGCACCAGGTGCGGCGGGCAGCGGGTGAGCCACTGCTGGACGAGGGCCTGGTCGCCGTAGGGCAGCGCGCCGTAGTCGACGGTCGGATTGTTGAGCGTCACGCCGAGGATGGACAGCAGCGCGTCGGCCCGGATCTGGAACCGCACGTCCTCGCGCAGCGCGCTCGCGACGGCCCACATCGTCCGCAGGACGACGACGGCCGCGTCGACCCGTCCGGCGCGCAGCCGTTCGGAGTAGAGCCCGATCAGCGTCTCCAGCGGCGGCGGGGTGAGCCAGCGCGGGCCGTCGACATCGGGCAGCGGCCTGGCCCGGTACGGCTTCCAGAGGTCGAGCATCTGCGCGTCGAGACGGGCGTCGAACGCGGGCGCGGACGCGCACCAGAGCATCACGCCCCAGGAGACGGCCACGGTGGACGGCGCCTCGGGGGTGAAGTGCGGCCACCAGTGCGGGTACTCGACGGCGGGCAGCGCGGCGGCGGACTCGACGGTGGCGCGGACCTGGGAGGTCAGCTCGCTCGCGAACCCGTGGCCGACGAACGGCAGCGCGGGGGGCGGGCTGTAGGAGAAGTCGGGACCGGCGGGCACCACGTGCGGCGGTAGCGCCGGGACCCGCATGCCGCCCTGCTGGGCCGACCGGGCGGCCATCCGGACGGCGGGCGAACGGGGCGGCGGGCACAGGTACCACTGGCCGTCGGACGGGTGCAGCCGGTACCAGCGGGCCCACGCGCCGAACAGCCACCATGTGCCGTCGGGCAGGACCAGCAGCCGCCCGCCGATCGCGTGCTGGCGCTGCTGGGGGGGCGCCGACGGCCACCATGCGGCGGCCACCATCGCCCTCGTGTCGCGCTCTGCCGCCGTGAACGGATCCTGCCCCATCTGGGGGCTGGGCGGCGGAGCACTGCCATAACCCGGTCCCCACACCACGTGGTCATCGTAGTCAGCCGCCCGGCCCCCGGGCTCCCCTCCGTACCATCGGAACAGCATCGCCGCAGGTCAGAGGGGCGGCATTCGTACCTATTCGAGGGTTCCGGGGTCAGGCCCAGGTGGCGTCGCGGTGCCGGCGGGCCTTGTCGAGGTACACCTGCGGCGTGTGCTCCAGCGCCAGCCGGTCGTCGTCGGTCAGCTCGCGGACGATCCGTCCGGGGGTGCCCGCGACGAGCACGCCCGAGGGGATCTTCTTGCCCGGGGCCACCAACGCGCCCGCCGCGATCAGGGTGCCGGCGCCGATCCTGGCCCCGTTCAGCACGATCGCGCCGATGCCGATGAGCGAGCCGGTCTCCACGTGGGCGCCGTGCACCATGGCCTTGTGCCCCAGGCTGACCCGGTCCTCCAGGACGGCCGGCAGCCCCGGGTCGGAGTGCAGGCAGCTCAGGTCCTGGATGTTGCAGCCGTCGCCGACGACGATCTCCTCGTCCTCGGCGCGCAGCACCGACCCGTACCAGACGCTCGAGTCGCGGCCCAGCGTCACCCGGCCGACGACGACGGCACCAGGCGCGATCCATGCCTCGGGGTGGATCCGCGGCGCGATCTCACCCAACGATCCCACGTAGCTCATGCGGCAGATCGTAGGAGGCGGGCCGGCCGGGCCCGGCGGTGCCCTCGGCCTCGCACGGGCTATTCACTAGGATCGGGTGGTTTGTCGATCAGGCGTGATGAAGAAACCGCAGCGAGAACCGTGTTCCGGTTGCGCGAATGGGGTGGACCGGACAAGAGTCGGTCCTGACGTTTATTCATGTGGCGCCCGCTCACCGACGGGTGAGGATCGCATCCGACCCTGACGGGGTGATCACCCCCGCCAACGACCCCCAAGGCACCATGAGCAACGATGCAGAAATCCTGCCGAACCTCCTCCAAGAAGAGTCCTTCGAGATCGTCATGCGCGGCTTCAACCGCCGCCAGGTCGAGGACTACATCACCCGGAACCAGCAGAAGCACCGCGAGCTCGAGGCCAGGCTCGCGCGGGCCCAGGACGACGCCGAGCGGATCCGCCGCGAGATGGCCGAGCTCCGGGAGGCCCGCAAGCCGACCGGCGACGACCTGAGCGACCGGCTCCGGCAGATCATCAACCTGGCCGAGGACGAGGCCCAGGACAAGCTGGCCGAGGCCGAGTCCAAGGGCACCCAGATCCGCGAGGACGCCGAGCACGACTCCAAGCGGATCGTCGACGACGCCCGCGCGCACGCCGAGAAGAACCTCGCCCAGGCCCAGGAGAAGGCCGAGCAGGTGCTCGCGGCGGCCAAGAAGGAGTCCGACAGCGTCGTGTCGGCCGCCAAGCAGGAGGCCGAGCAGACGGTGACCGGCGCCCGGCTGGAGGCCGAGCGCACCCTGACCGCCTCCGAGCGCCGGGCCAGCGTGATCAACGAGGGCGCCACCCAGCGGCTGACCCAGCTCACCAAGAACCACACCCAGGCGTTGCAGCGGCTCACCGAGATCAGCGAGACGCTGCACCGGCTGCTGACGGCCGAGAACGAGGCCGGTCCGCTGGAGAAGATGGTCGAGGACGCCGTCCGGCAGACCCCGCCCCCGCGCAAGCAGCCCGCCCAGGCCCAGCCCGGACCGGGCGCGCACGCCGCGCCGGCGAACGCGGGCCCCGGCGGCAAGCCCGCACCGGCCCAAGGGCCGCCCCAGGGGCAGGCGCAGGGTCAGGCGCCGGGTCAGGCACAGTCACCGGGGCAGGCTCCGGTGCCCGCGGCGGCGAAGCCGGCTCCGGCGCAGGGACCCGCCGCCCCGCAGGCCGCGCCGTCGATCAAGAAGCCCGAACCCGCGGACGCGGGCGAGGCGCAGGGTCCCGGCCAGGGCGCCGGTCCCGGATCCGGGCACGGCCCCGGGCACGGTCCGGTCGCGGGCCAGGGACCGGGACCGGGACCGCAGATGCCGCCGCAGGCCAAGGCGCAGCGGCCCCCGTCCGACGACCTCGACGGTCCCGGCCCGACGGGCGGCCCGTCCCACGGTCCGGTCGGAGGCCCGTCCGCCAACCCGGGCGGTGTCCTTCCGCCGCACCCGGGACACGGCCCCGGCGAGGCCGGCTGAACGCACCGTCCGGAGCGGGCGGGGGGAGGTTCGGCGGGTCGCACGGCGCGTCCCGTCCCGGTCACGGCCGCGGGCGGTGCGCGCCGTGCTCGCGGTTCAGCCGTCCTCGCGGCTTTATAGGATCTCGGTGTGAGCAAGAGGACCGGCACCCCCGACGGCAGGCGCGGCAACCGGACCGGGACCGCCCGCCCGATCCGCGTTCTCGGCGACCCCGTGCTGCGCACCGGGTGCGATCCGGTCCGGACGTTCGACGCCGCGCTGGAGCGCCTCGTCGACGACATGTTCATCACCATGTACGAGGAGGACGGCGCGGGCGTCGCGGCCAACCAGGTCGGCGTCTCCCTGCGGGCGTTCGTGTACGACTGCCGCGACGACCACGACCGCAGGCACGTGGGGCACGTGGTCAACCCGGTGCTCGTCGCTGCGGACGGCGGCACCCTGGTCGAGCGGGAGGGCTGCCTGTCGGTGCCCGGCCTCGGCTTCGCGACCCCGCGCCACGCGCACGCCGTGGTCGAGGGGGTCGACGTCAAGGGCCGGCCGGTCCGGGTCGAGGGCACCGGCTACTTCGCGCGCTGCCTCCAGCACGAGTGCGGCCACCTCGATGGCGGCGTCTACATCGACGTGCTGTCGGGCGAGGTGCGCCGCGAGGCCATGCGCGCCATCCGCTCCGCCCGTCTCTGACGCCCGTCCCCGACCTCAGTCCCAGCGGCGGGACGAGCGCTGGCGCTTGATGTCGGCGCGGCGCTTCTTGTTCTGAAGGCGGCGCTCGTTGAGCCCGCGCGGGATCTTCTTGGGAATCCGCTTCTTGGGCGGTGGCGCGATGGCGTCGGCGAGGAGCGCGACCAGGCGGGCGCGGGCGGCGTCGCGGTTGCGGTGCTGGGAGCGGTACTCCTCCGCGCGGATCGTCAGGACGCCGCGGACGAGGCGTCCCTCCAGGCGTTCGAGCGCACGCGCCTTGAGCGGTTCGGGGAGCGAGGGCGAGCCGGCCACATCGAAGGACAGCTCGGCGGCCGTCGCGCTGGTGTTCACGTGCTGCCCGCCCGGCCCCGAGGAACGGGAGAAACGCCAGCCGAGCTCGGTCTCCGGGATGAAGACCGAACCGCGGACGTGGATCTGCTCGGGCATGCCTCGATTATCCCCGTCCGGACGGATCATGTCGCACCGTTTTCCGGGGGCCTGGGCCCGGGATCGGCGATGGTCACATGGTCATCTCACGTCATGACGCGTAGTGTCCGACGTATCCGTCCACCGCGCCGGCTCTCTGAAGGGCATGTCATGAACAGCCTCCCGAACCGGTTGAGCCTGGGCGTCATCGCCGGTTCACGCAAGGAGAACGAGCGCCGGCTCCCGCTCCACCCGCTGCATCTGGGCCGGCTCGATCCGGCCGTGCGCTCGCGCGTCTACCTCGAGAGCGGCTACGGCGAGCGGTTCGGCCTGCCGGACGAACGACTCGCCCCCCAGGTCGCCGGGATCCTGCCGCGGGCCCGGCTCATCGCCGACTGCGACGTGATCCTGCTGCCCAAGCCCCAGCCGGCCGACCTGGCCGAACTGCGCGACGGCCAGGTCCTGTGGGGCTGGCCGCACTGCGTGCAGGACCGCGAGATCACCCAGCTCGCGATCGACAAGCGGCTGACCCTGATCGCCTTCGAGGCGATGAACCACTGGTCCAGCGACGGCGGGTTCAGCCTGCACGTCTTCCACAAGAACAACGAGCTGGCGGGCTACTCCTCGGTGCTGCACGCGCTGGCGCTGACCGGCACCACCGGCCGGTACGGGCCCCGGCGGCGCGCGGCCATCATCAGCTTCGGGGCGACCGCGCGCGGCGCGGTCACCGCCCTCAACGCGCTCGGCGTGCACGATGTCGACGTCCTCACCCAGCGCGGCCTGACCGCGGTCGCCTCCCCGATCCACTCGGCCCGGATGGTGCACTTCGACCACGAGGTCGGCGCCCCGGGCCGCACGCTCGCGCTCGTCGACGGCGGCGCGGTGCCGATGGCGTCCTTCCTCGCCGAGCACGACATCGTGGTCAACTGCGTGCTCCAGGACACCTCGGCTCCGCTGATGTTCGCCACCAACGACGACCTGGGCGCGTTCGCGCCGGGCACGCTGATCGTCGACGTGTCCTGCGACGAGGGGATGGGCTTCGGCTGGGCGCGGCCGACCTCGTTCGAGGACCCGATGTTCTCGGTGGGCGACAACGTGCACTACTACGGCGTCGACCACAGCCCCTCGTACCTGTGGGACTCGGCCACCTGGGAGATCAGCGAGGCGCTGCTCCCGCATCTGGAGACCGTCCTGTCGGGGCCCGCGGGCTGGGACGCCGATCAGACCATCCAGCGGGCGATCGAGATCCGGGACGGGGTCGTCCAGAACGCGGCCGTCCTGTCGTTCCAGGACCGTGCGCCGCGCTACCCTCATCCGCCCGCGACGTCCGCGGGCGCCCCCGCACCGGCCACGAAGGCCTTCGCGGGTGGATGAGGGGGATTTTCCGGGCGATGCCCCTTGGCGCAAAGCAAGTGCTTACTTACACTGGTCGCCATGACCGAAGGACTGTTCCAGGACGACGACCTGATCCGCGTCATCAGCCGCGAGGGCGCGCTCATCGCGGCGGGAGGGGTCGCCTCCCTGCTCCAGACCGCTCACCCCAAGGTCGCGCAGGGCGTCTACGACCACAGCTACACCGCCGACGACCCGCTGCGCCGCCTCCAGAACACCATGGGCTGGCTCTACACCGTCCAGTTCGGCACCCGCGAGGAGGCCGAGCGGTTCAGCGCCCTGGTGCGCAAGGGGCACGAGAAGGTCACCGGGCCCGGCTACGAGGCCAACGACCCCGAGCTCCAGGTCTGGGTCGCCTCCACCCTGTTCGCCGTGGCCGTGCAGTTCTACCAGCTGCTGTTCCGGCGCGAGTTCGACGCGCGGGAGCTGGCGGACTTCTACCGGCAGGCCAAGATCTACGCGACCATCCTCGGCTGCCCCGAGGACCGGATGCCGGCCACCTACCCCGAGTTCCGCGCCTACTACGCCGAGATGATCGCCACCATCCAGATCACCGACGCCTCGCGGGCCATCGCCGAGCAGGTGCTGAACCCGAGGCTCCCGTTCGGGTTCGCCGCCGCGCCCGGCCTGATGATGATCCGGCTGATCACGGTCGGGCTGATGCCCGAGCCGATCCGGGTGCAGTACGGCTGGACCTGGGACGCGCGCCGCCGGCGCCGCTTCGACCGGCTCGTCCGCACGCTGGCGGTCGTCTACCCGAGGCTGCCGGCGCCCGTGCGCACGCTGCCGCGCACCTATTACCTGCGCACCACGCGCCGGATGCTGGCCAAGGTCGCCGAGCAGCGGCGGCCGGTCATCTCGGTGAAGTCCGACGGCGCCGAGGAGGGGCCGGCGGCCTGACCTGACCCACCGCGGCCGGTGCCGTGCCCCGGGCCCGGGCCCGATGCCCCGCGCCCCGGGCCCGCGCCCCTTGCCCATGCCCGCGCGTGCCCGCGCCGAAGGGCGGCTGAACGCGACACGGCCGCGTGTCCCGGACGTCCGGGACACGCGGCCGTGCCATTTCGCCGGGTCGCCAGGGCCCGGCCCGGCCCCGGCGACCCGTTCACCGGTCGCCGCCGCCCGTCCGTCCGCTCCCCCCAGAGCCGTGTCGGGACGGCGGCCCCCGATGGGTCCCGCCGCGAGCGCCGGTCAGACCGACCCGCTCGCGATGATCTTCTGTGCGGCCTGCCGGGCGTCGTTCACCGGGATCGCAAAGCCGACCCCGATGTTGCCCGAGCTGCTGCCGGAGGTGGCGATCGCCGAGTTGATCCCGATCACCCGTCCGGCGGAGTCGACCAGCGCGCCGCCGGAGTTGCCCGGGTTGATGGCCGCGTCCGTCTGGATCGCGTTCTTGATCACCGCGGTCTCCTGCCGGGAGAGCCGCTGCTCGAGCCCAGGAGGCAGGCCGCCCTGGCCGCCGCTCCCCCCGCTGCCGCCGCCCGAGTCGCCCTCCTGGATCTCGCGGCCGAGCGCGCTGACGATGCCGGAGGTGACCGAGCCGTCCAGGCCGAGCGGGCTGCCCATCGCCAGCACCTGGTCGCCGACCGCCAGCGATCCGCTGTCGCCGAGCGTGGCGGGCTTGAGTCCGGACACCCCGGTCGCCTTGACCACCGCGATGTCGGAGCCGCTCGCGCTGCCGAGCAGCGTGGCCGGCGCGGTCCTGCCGTCGCTGAACTTCACCGCGATCCGCTGCGCGTCCGCGACCACGTGCGCGTTGGTCATGATGACGCCGTCGGACCGCAGGATCACCCCGGACCCGGTTCCGGCGCCGTCCCCCGTCTGGGTCTGCACCGACACCACGCTCGGCTGCACGGCCGCGGCGACCTGCGCGGCCGTGCCGGCCTTGGCGGACGCGCCGGACACCGAGGTCGGGCTCGAGTAGGCGGTCTCGGGCCCGGTGAGCAGCGCGGTCACGGCCGCCCCGGCGCCGCCCGCCCCCACGGCCAGCGCCAGCACCGCCCCCATCGCCACGATCTTGCGCCGCACCGTCCGGCGCGGGCCCCCGGCCCCGCCGCCTCCCGGGAACGGCTCCTGAGGCGGCACCCCCATCGGGCCCAGCGGCCCCACCGGGCCCATGGGGCCCATCGGCCCGAACGGCCCACCCGCCGGCGGTCCGCCGGAAGGCGGCCCGCTCATCGGCGGTCCGCCAGGCGCTCCGGCGGACGGCGGGACGGACGGCCCGGTGGGGGATCCGGCGGGCGGTCCCGCTGCGAACCGGGCCTCCGGCAGGCCGTCCGGCGCGGTCGGCCAGACGTCGTGAGGGTGCGGCTGAAGGCCCTGCTCCTGCCACGGCCCCTGGTCCCCGTGCGGAGCGAAGCTCGGCTGATCGGCGCTCATCTGGTCCCCCTGTCGTCTACTCACTCCGAGAGTGCGCGGCGGCCCTGCAACTCCCCTGGACCCGACCTGAAAGTCCGCTGAACGGCGTCCCGGCATGAGAAAGCCGCGACCAGGGGGACGTGCGGCGGCTCGTTCCCCCAGGCCACGGCGGCTGGGAAGGGCTGGGCAGGGCGCGCACCCCCGGACCGTTCGGGCCGGGGGGCGCCCCGCGATTCACAGCCAACCCGGCGGAGCTGAACGCATCCTGAACCACTCCCCAAGCTTGGCTGAGAAGCGCGTGAGGTCAGTCGGGCGCCAGCGGCAGCAGGACGCGGAACACCGCGCCCTCCCCCGGCTGTGAGTCCACCTCGACCAAGCCCTCGTGCGCCGCGACGAGCGCCGCGACGATGGACAGGCCGAGCCCGGTCCCGCCGCCCTCAGGGCTGCGGGACGGGTCCGCGCGGTAGAAGCGCTCGAAGACCCGTTCGGCCTGGTCGGGCGGGAGGCCCGGTCCCTCGTCCACGACCTCGCACACCGCCGCCGGCGCGCCGCGCAGCGTGCCGGGCGAGAGCCGCACCGCGACCGGGGTGCCCTCCGGGGTGTGCACGACCGCGTTGGTCAGCAGGTTGCCCAGCACCTGGCGGAGCCGCGGCTCGTCGCCCAGCACCTGGTAGGCGACGCCGCCCTCGACCGACAGCTCGACGGCGCGGCCGGGAGCGACCACGCGGGCCTCCTGGACGGCGTCGGCGGCGACCGCGAGCAGGTCCACCGGGCGCCGCTCGACCGGGCGC
Organism: Spirillospora sp. NBC_01491; assembly: GCF_036227065.1. GTDB lineage: Bacteria > Actinomycetota > Actinomycetes > Streptosporangiales > Streptosporangiaceae > Spirillospora > Spirillospora xylanilytica. The sequence goes on along the minus strand of NZ_CP109432.1, from coordinate 5,709,522 downwards.
TGCCGGTCGAGCCGGGCGAGCAGGAGGAGGTCCTCGACCAGCAGGCCCATCCGGGCCGCGGTCTGCTCGATCCGGCCGACCAGCCGGTCGATCTCCTCGGGCGTGCGGGCCGCGCCCTGCCGGTAGAACTCGGCGAAGCCGCGGATCGCGGTCAGCGGGGTGCGCAGCTCGTGGCTGGCGTCGGCGACGAAGCGCCGCATCCGCTCCTCGGAGCGGAGCGCGGTCTCCTCCGACCGGCGGGCCGCCGCCTCGGACTCGGCCCGCGCGCCGAACGCCGCCTCGATCTGGGTGAGCATGGAGTTGAGCGACCCGCCGAGCCGGCCCATCTCGGTGCGCGCGTCGCCCTCGGGCACGCGCCGGGACAGGTCGCCGGCCGCGATCGCGCCGGCGGTCTCCTCGATCGCGGCGAGCGGGCGCAGGCTGACCCGGACCACCCAGACCCCCAGGATCACCAGCACGGCCAGCACCAGCAGCCCGACGATCACGTCGATGGCGACCAGCCGGCCCACGGTGCGCTCGATCTCCTCCATGCTGGTCGCGAGCATGAGGGTGAAGCCACCGGGGAGCGGCTCGGCGAGGACCCGCCAGGACGAGCTCCCCTTGCCGCTGCCCGGCACGGTGAACGGCGCGTCGAGCCGTCCGCTCAGGTCGGCGGGCAGCCGCGGGCGGCCGGGCTCGCCCCATGCGGCGCTCTCCGCCCGGATCGTCCCGCTGGGGTCGCGGAGCTGCCCGTACATCTCGCTCGGGATGCGGACGAAGAACTGGTCGCCGCCGTTGCGCAGCTCCGGGACGACCGTGCTGATCGCGCGGCCGACGGTGCTGCGGAGCTGGTCGTCGGCCCGTCCGACCAGGTAGTCGCGCAGGACGGACGCGCCCGCCCCGCTCATCACCGTCATGCCGAGGGTGACCAGCACCAGCATTCCCGCGATCAGCTTGACCCACAGCGGGGTGCGATCGCGCAGCCGCGCGGGCAGGCCCGGCCGGCGGACCGGCGTGGTCACCGGCGGGTTCATCAGCCGGTGTTCTGCGGCTCGCGCAGCACGTAGCCCACCCCGCGCAGGGTGTGGATCAGCCGCGGCTCGGTGTTGTCGACCTTGCGGCGCAGCGCCGAGACGTAGGACTCGACGATGCCGGCGTCACCGCGGAAGTCGTAGTTCCACACGTGGTCGAGGATCTGCGCCTTGGACAGCACCCGGCCCGCGTTCGCCATGAAGTAGCGCAGGAGCTTGAACTCGGTCGGCGAGAGCTGGACGGCCCGGCCGCCGCGCCACACCTCGTGGCTGTCCTCGTCCAGCTCGACGTCGGCGAAGACCATCCGCGGCGGGGGCTCGGCCGCGCCGCCGCGGAACCGCCGCAGCACCGCGCGGATCCGCGCGATGACCTCCTCCAGGCTGAACGGCTTGGTGACGTAGTCGTCGCCGCCGATGGTCAGGCCCTTGATCCGGTCCTGCACCGCGTCGCGGGCGGTGAGGAACAGCACCGGGGTGTGGTCGCCGCCCGAGCGGAGCCGCCGCGCGACGTCGAACCCGTCGATGTCGGGCAGCATCACGTCCAGGACGATCAGGTCGGGCCGGTGCCGGCGCGCCGCCTGCACGGCGTCGGCGCCGTTGGTCGCGGTCACGACCTCGAAGCCGCTGAACCGGAGGCTGCCGGCGAGCAGCTCCAGGATGTTGGGCTCGTCCTCGACGACGAGGAGCAGCGCCTCAGGCACCCTGCCCCCGCCGTTCACCGTACGCTCAGCCAATGACACGTTCCCCCTCCGCAATCATCGCAGAGGTTGCCATCCGAACCTGAAGGCCCCCTGGACGTCAGCCCAGGATCTCCCGACCTTCGCGGCGTCCGCTACACGACCGGCTTCGTCGCCTGCGCGGCGGTCGCCGGAATCGCCGTCGCCGTCGCGGCCTTCATCCCCGCCCGAAGGCCCGGACGCGGTGCCGTCGGCAACGGCCAGGACGTGGGAACGGCCGTCGAGGCCCGCCCCTGAGCGAGGGCGGGGCGGTCGTCCTTGATCGGATGCCGTCCTACCCGAAGTACTCGATGAAGGGCACCTTCTTGTCCGGGCCGGCGGCGGTGCCGGCACTGACGATGCCGGTCGTGCCGGGGCGCCAGTCGAGGTCGCCGGCCTGGACGGCGCCGGAGCGGGCGGGGCCGCTGAGGGTCGTCCACGCCGAGCCGCTGTAGTGCATGTACTGCGTCGTGGTTCCGGTGGTGACCGGCAGCATCACCACGCCGCCCTGGCCGTCGCCCGACAGGCCGATGCCCGCGGCGTTCAGCGGGGTGCCGACGGTCGTCCAGGACGAGCCGTTCCAGTGCAGCAGCGCGTTGGTGATCTGCGCGTTCTGCCGGACCCTGGAGACGTACACGTTGGTCGGGGAATTGGCCACGATCTTGGTGAGCGTGCCCTGGTAGGCGGGCACGCCCATCGCGCCGGGGACGTCGAGGCGCTTCCAGGACGTCCCGTCGTAGTGCATCACCAGGCCGGTGACGGCGGTGCCGTCGGAGGTGGTGCCGGCCAGCCACACGTCGGACTTGGACTTGACGTCCACCGCGGTGATGCTGGACGAGGCGGGCAGCGGCACGGTGGTGTCGACCCAGGCGCTGCCGTTCCAGCGCATGATCGCGCTCAGGCCGCCGCCCGACGCGCCGACCCCGGCGACGGAGTAGGCGGTGCCGTCGGTGCCGGCCGACACTTGGGACGGCATGCCCACCAGCGGGTAGTCGGCCTGGGCCCACTTGGTGCCGTTCCAGTACAGGCCGACGGGCCCGCTGAGGTTGTAGCCGACGATCCAGGCGCGGTTGGCCCCGGCGGCGGCCACGTCGGTCGGGGTGAACCCGACCGGGCTGCTCTGCGCGACCCAGGCCGACCCGTTCCACCGGACGATGTCGGCCGTCGGGGTGAGGAGGGAACCGCTCGCGCCGACGGCCCAGCCGGCGTTCTTGTCCGAGAAGTCGACCCTGTCGAGGCTGCCGTTGTAGCTCAGGGCCGTGCTGCCGATGTTGCGCCAGCCCGCCGCCTGGGCCGGCGCGGCGAGCGCGACCGTCCCGAGGCCGCAGGTGAGGACCATGACCGCCGCCGGCACCGCGTTCCGTCTCAAAGCCACTCCCAAGATCAGGTCAGGTGGGCCCAAGAGTACGGGGATGCTTACTCGTGAGTAAGAGGGGCGTACCGGACGGCCAGAACAGGCCGATCCCGGACACGGGAACGCCCGGGGACCGCGGTCCCCGGGCGTCTCGCGCGGTACGGGCTACTCGCCCTTCCAGTCCGGCCTGCGCTTCTCGGCGAAGGCGGCCGGGCCCTCCTGGGCGTCCTTGGACATGAAGACGGGCAGGGTGATCTCGCCCTGCTTCTTCCATGCCTCCTCGGCGCCCCAGTCGGCGGACTCGACAATGACCTTCTTGGTCGCCGCGAGCGCCAGCGGCGCGTTCTCGGCGACCTTGAGGGCCAGCTCCTTGGCCGCCGCCAGCGCCTGCCCCGGCTCGGTGAGCCGGTTGACCAGGCCCAGCTCGGCCATCCGGCCGGCCGGGTACTTCTCGCCGGTGAGGGCGATCTCCATCGCGATGTGGAACGGGATCCGCTGCGGCAGCCGGAGCAGCCCGCCCCCGGCGGCGACCAGGCCGCGCTTGGGCTCGGGCAGCCCGAACAGGGCCTCGCTGGACGCCACGATCATGTCGCAGGCCAGCGCCACCTCGCAGCCGCCGGCCAGCGCGTAGCCCTCGATCGCGGCGATCAGCGGCTTGGCCGCCGGGCGCTCCACGATCCCGGCGAACCCGCGGCCCTCGATGATCGGGTTGTCCCCGGTCAGGAAGCCCTTGAGGTCCATGCCCGCGCAGAAGGTGCCGCCCGCGCCGGTGAGGACGCCGATGGACAGGTCCTTGCGGGAGTCCAGCTCGTCCAGCGCCGCCGCGATGCCCTGGGCCACGGCGCCGTTGACGGCGTTCCGGGCCTCGGGACGGTTGATCGTGATGACCAGGACGGCGCCGTCTTCTTCAGTGAGAACAGCCTCGGACATTCAGTGCCTCACTTCGGCTGGAAGCGGATGCCGCCGTCGAAACGGATCGTCTCGCCGTTCATGTAGTCGTTCTCGATGAGCGACGTGACCAGGTGCGCGAACTCCGAGGCCTTGCCCATCCGCTTCGGGAACGGCACCGGCGCCGCCAGCTTGGCCTTGAACGCGTCCGCGGCCTCGCCCTCGCCGTAGATCGGGGTGTCGATGATCCCCGGGCAGATGGTGTTGACCCGGACGCCGATCGCGGCGAGGTCGCGGGCGGCCGGCAGGGTCATCCCGACGATGCCGCCCTTGGACGCCGAGTAGGCGATCTGGCCGGTCTGCCCCTCCAGCGCGGCGACGGACGCGGTGTTGATCACTACGCCGCGCAGCCCGTCGGCGTCGGCCGGCTCGGTCTTGGAGATCGCGGCGGCGCCGATCCGCATCAGGTTGAAGGTGCCGATCAGGTTGATCCTGATGACCGTCTCGAACTGGCCGAGGTCGTGCGGGGTGCCGTCGCGGCCGACGGTCCGGGACGCCCAGCCGATGCCGGCGCTGTTGACCACGACGCGCAGCGGGGCGCCGGTGTCGACGGCGGCCTGCACGGCGGCCTGGACCTGCGCCTCGTCGGAGACGTCGGTCTTGACGAAGACGCCGCCGACCTCTTCGGCGAGGGCCTTGCCCTTGTCCTCGTTGAGGTCGGCGACGACCACCTTGGCGCCATCGGCGGCGAGCGCGCGGACGGTGGCCTCACCGAGACCGCTCGCACCACCGGAAACGACGGCGGAAACTCCGTTCAGATCCATAAGCAGCACCTTACGTGAGGGACCGAATGTGGTTCGGGATGATGTTACCCACAGGTCACAGTACGGGGAAGGCGCCGCCCCCCGGCCGTCAGGGGCGGGGGGCGCGGATGATCGCGGTGCCCGCGTCCAGGTCAACCCTGCTCCGCGGCGGCGCCCCGTCGTCCTCCTCGTCGCGCAGGATCAGCGAGCTGCGCTTCTCATCCAGCTCGTAGCGCTTGGTCGGCTGGAAGAGGGCGTCCAGTTCGTCGACGGCGACCGCCGACATCGGGCGGCCGGTCTCGTCGCGCCGCCACGGCAGCCGGAAGCGCCGGTTGGCCCACAGCCCGACCCGGTCGGCCGCGGCGAACACCAGTAACCCGAGCGTCAGGCCGATCACCGACAGGAAGAATGCAGCAACCATGGTCGGAGAACGGCCGGCCTGCGGCGCCGGTTCCCACCCCTCGTCCACCTGCGCGTCCGCCGTCCGTCCCTGGACGCGCGAAAGGGCGGCACGCCGCGCGTCAGTTGCGGCGTGCCGCCCCGGGGGCGGGCGGGTCAGCAGTCGATCCGGTCCGGCGACTGGTTGAGAAGCTGGGCTCGGGGCGAGACGAAGGCGGCGTGCCGCTTGGTGGCGCCCGGCGCGAACGCCGCCACGCGGTGACAGTTCTGGAACGCGAGCCTGACGCCGAAGTGGCGCTCGAGCGCGCCGCGCATCGCGTCGGAGGCGAGCACCCGCAGGAGCTGACCCCGCGCCTGCTCGTCCGGCGGCGGCGTCAGGTTGTCGGCGAAGCCGTCGGTGCCCGCGCGCATCCGGTCGACGACGTCGCTGACGACCGTCCAGGCGTACGGCAGCGAGCTCCGCACACACGCGACGAACGCCTCGTCGTCCACCTCGCCCTGGCGGGCGCGCTCCAGCAGCCGGTCATCGACGGTCAAGGACATGGCCGTTCTCCCCTCGGGTTGGTCGAGGGACCAGAGTGGCATGAAAATGATTATCGTTCCAATAGAACGTTGTGGGAGCGTCCACCCGATATCCGGTCAGGGCGCCACCTTTTGATAGGGGGCGGGCGGGGTGGCGGGCGTGCCGAAACAGGTCGCGATCGGGTCCTCGATCGAGCACCAGCCCGGCTTGCGCTTGGGCACGTACCCGCCCGGCACTCCGCGGTTCGCGATGATCGACCGGTACACCGGGACGCCGTCGGTCGGACGCCGCTTCAGCTCCGGATCGGTGAGCACGTCCACCGTGTACAGGCCGAAGCGCGGCCGGTAGCTCCCCCACTCGTAGTTGTCGGTGAGGCTCCACTGGTTGTAGCCGATCACCTTCACGCCGTCGGCGATGGCGCGCTGCACCCAGTAGAGGTGGTCGCGCATGTGGTCGGCGCGGGTGTAGCCGTCGGCGCGGGGCTTGCCGTCGTCGGTCGGCGTCCCGCTCTCGACGATGTAGAGGGGCAGGTTCGGCAGCCGGCGCTGGTAGTTCTTCAGGACGTAGTAGAGCCCCTCCGGCTCCGGGTCGATCTTCCAGTACTCGCCGGTCATCGCGTTGATCGCGCTGAAGTTCTGGAGGTTGGCGCCGTAGTAGTAGTCGATCCCGACGAAGTCGAGCTTGTCGGTCACCTCGTTGAAGGCCGCCGCGTCGAACACCGCGTTGAAGACCGAGCCGTACGCCACGTTGGTCGACACCGGCGCCCCGGGGTCCACCCGGTGGATCAGGTCGTACGCGGCGCGGTGCGTCCTGATCAGCGCGGTGCGCATGGTGGCGAGCTGCATCAGGTTCATCGGCCGCGACAGCAGCTCGTGGTAAAGGTTCTGGCTGATCTCGTTGAAGGTGATCCAGAGGACCCCCTGGCCCTTGTACCGGTCCACCAGGAACTGGGCGTTGCGCAGCCAGTCGTCCTGCGTCCGCGCGTTGTCCCAGGCGCCCTGGTCGGCCACCCAGCCCGGGTACACCCAGTGGTCCAGGGTGATCATCGGGCGCATCCCGGCGGCCCGGATCCGGCGGACCAGGTCGTCGTAGTACGCCAGCGCCGCCGCGCTCCGCACGCCGCGGCGCGGCTCGACCCGAGCCCACTCGATGGACGTGCGGAAGACGTTCACGCCGAGTCCCTGCGCGAGGCGGACGTCGCCGGGGTAGCGGTGCCTGAAGTCCACCGAGTTGTTGTAGGGATCCTTGACGCCGTTCGCCTTCTTGTCGACGTACCGGGTCCAGTTGCTGTCGGGGAACGAGCCCTCCGACTGGAAGCCGGACGAGGACACGCCCCAGAGGAAGTCCGGCGGGAACTTGGCGACCTCGGGCGCCGTGGCGGACGCGGCGAGCGGAGACGGATGACCGGGGGACGAGGGGACGGGGGACGCGAGGGCGGGAGAAGCGAGGGCGGTGACCGCGGCCGTCAGCCAGACGGTCGCGGAGAGGATGAGGACGGATGGTGCGCGAGCGAAGCGTGGTCTGCCGGCCCTGCCGAACACGGGGTCTCCCTCCGGGGTACCGAACATGAATCTGTCTCGGATGACAGGCGCGGACGGTACCGCTGTCAAGATCAGCCGCATGACCGGTACCGGCTACTCCGGGATGCTCACGGTTTCCCCCGTTCCGCACCGGACGACCCTCGCACCCACCACCAAAGAGCACACCGCGCCCGGAAATCGGATCTAGCCCCCCTTCCGGTCCTCCTGCCACTCCTGCCCCCAAAGTGACTCGCGCGCCAGGACTGTGAGCGGCCGGACGGCCGGGGCGGCACGCCCCAAGCACGCCTTTCCGTCGTTCACGGCGGCGCCAAATCAACCCGGACATTCACCTCCCGAAGCGCAGAAAAGGGCACGACAGTACGACACGGGAAGGTCACTGTGATCTGCATCACAGTGGGATAAGCGCATGATCGGCTTGTGTCCTGGCTATCACTCTGAGTAATTGCCTTTTCGATGCGAAAGGCATCGCCGGACGCGAACCTCATCGCGGGCCCCGTGCAATCCACGGAGCTTCCGATCAGCGTCCGGCGGCCACGGAGTCGCCAACAGAAAACGGCAATGGGCGGACCCGGTCAGGCGGCGCACGCGCCGCGTCCGACCGGTCCTGGGCGGCACGCCGATCCTCGGCGCGCACGCCGACCGCCCGCCGAGTCCATGCAGACCAGAAGCATGGAGCCGGGTGAGCGCACCCGTCCTGACGACGTCGGGCGGGATGCCGCCGCCACGCAGCCGGAACTCTTGCCAACACTGTTCTTTCGGCTGCCCGGTCAGGCATGAACGGCGAGGTTAGGAGCAATCCTGAACGCCTTCCGATTCACCTTCATGACACGTACTCCGAGACTTCTCGCAGGCGCTTGCGCAGTGGGCGCGACCGCCGTCGCGGGAGTCCTACCGGCGCCGGCACCGGCGCGAGCGGCCGTATCCGCGGCGGCCACCGAAGCCATTGCGCCCAACGGCGGAGCGTCCGCCGACACCGTGACCAGGGCGTCCGCCGCCCGGCACGCGGCGCGGACCGGGCAGGCCGCCAGGGCCGCCTCGCGCGCGCGATCCAGAGCGGTCCGGCAGCGGTTCAGAGCCGCGACCGCCGTGGACTACGCGCGCAGGCAGATCGGCGACCCGTACCGCTGGGGCGCCACCGGACCGAGCTCGTGGGACTGCTCGGGACTCGCCGGAGGCTCGTGGCGCAAGGCGGGCGTGACGCTGCCGCGCACCACTCAGCAGATCTATCGCAAGGTCAGGCACAAGGTCAGCTGGAAGGGCGCGGTCAAGGGAGACCTGCTGTTCTTCTACTCCGGCCGGAGCCACATGGGCGTCTACGCCGGACACGGATACATGATCCACGCGCCGGGAACCGGCCGGCGGGTGACCAAGGTGAAGCTGAACGGCTACTACAAGGGCAACTTCAACGGGGCGGTCCGCCCCGGCTACTGAACGTAGCCTGCGGGAGCGGCCATGGCCGACTGCGGTGCGCTTCGGAGACGCCTCCGAAGCGCACCGCGCGCCCCCGATCCCGACCGGACGTGACTCACCTCACAACGCTCCATAACGATCTGGATAAGTGCAGGCAGAACCTTGATCACCAGCCCTGGCCGGACACCTGTCCACCACCGGAATCACGCCGAGATTTGCCAGCAATGCCGAACTCTGGCTACGTTCCTGCCGTTCCATGCGGCGAGACCGCGGCTCAGATAACAGAACACGATCACCGACGCGCGGCAGCGGCGCCCCCGACTTCCCGCCGCCCGAGAGCCCGCCGTCGACCGCCGAGTCCGTGCGGCCAAGAAGCACGGAACCGGAGAGCGGCCCCCGCGAACCTCGCCTCCCGAGGGCACCGCGGGCCCGGCCGCCCGCATCCCGACCCCCAGGCGGAGCCCCCGCCCGCGGTGACGGCTGCCCGGTAGGCACCGCAAGCTAGGTCAGGAGTCGTTCTGCATACCACCCCCCGAACCCGTCTGAAGGCCGGAATCACCCGCACGTCGCTCGTCGGCGGCGCCACCGTGACCGCGGCGGCCCTGGGAGCGACGCTCCTGGTGGCGGCCCCGGCCCACGCGACGGCCGCCGTCCCGCAGGCGGCGCCCCAGACGGCGAACGTGGCGAGCACCGTCGCGGCGGCCCGCATCTCCAAGGCGCGGGCCACCAAGCAGAAGAAGCGCGCCAACTACGCCATCAAGTACGCCTCCAAGCAGATCGGCGACCGCTACCGCTACGGCGGCACCGGCCCCGGCTCGTGGGACTGCTCGGGACTGGCCGGAGGCTCGTGGCGCAAGGCGGGCGTGAAGCTGCCGCGTACCACCCAGCAGATCTACAAGAAGGTCAAGTACCGGGTGTCCTGGAAGGGCGCCGTCAAGGGAGACCTGCTGTTCTTCTACTCCGGCAAGACCCACATGGGCGTCTACATCGGGAAGGGCTACATGATCCACGCGCCCAGCTCGGGCAAGCGGGTCAAGAAGGTCAAGCTCAACCGCTATTACAAGCGCAACTTCGCCGGCGCCGTCCGCCCCGGCTACTGAGCGAGCGGGTTCGACGCGCCGGCTCAGGACGAGCACGGCCCGGGATCGCTCCCGGGAGCATGCGTCAGGTAAGGCGAGGCCCCGTGCCGGGTGAGCGGTACGGGGCCTTCGTCGTTCCGCGCGGTCTCCTTGTACTACCTCGCGTCGCGGGGGTTCGTCGTCTCCAAGGCGTCTGCGGATGCTCAGTCCTCAAGGGACGGGTAGTCGGTGTAGCCGCGGTGGTCGCCGCCGTAGAAGCCGGCACGGTCGGCCTCGTTGTACGGACCGCCGGCCTTGATGCGCGCGGGAAGGTCGGGGTTGGCCAGCCACAGCTCCGCGAACGCGATGGCGTCCGCCACTCCCTCGCGCAGCGCGTCCACCCCGTACTCCGGCTTGGCCGGGAACGACTCGGGCGTGGGGTGCGGGTTGAGGATCAGCGTTCCGGGCCACTGCGCCCTCAGCACGCGGGTCAGGTCCCGGTCCCCCAGTTCCATCACGTGCAGGTACGCGAGCCCGAGCGGAGCGAGTTCGCGCACCAGCGCCGGGTAGAGATCGGCGGTGTCGCTCTCGCTGATGCCGTTGATGGTGGCGCCCGGCGACACGCGGAATCCGACGCGTTCCGGTCCGATCGCCTCGCTGACGGCGCGCGCGACCTCCACCGCGAACCGGATCCGGTTCGCGATCGTGCCGCCGTACTCGTCGGTCCGCCGGTTGCTGCCGTCGGCGAGGAACTGCTGGATCAGGTAGCCGTTGGCCCCGTGCACCTCGACACCGTCGAAACCGGCCGCGACCGCCTTGCGCGCGGACTCCGTGAAGTCCTCCACAGTCTGCGCGATGTCGTCCAGGGTCAGCTCGCGGGGGACGGGGTGGTCGAGCATCCCTTCGGGCGTGTAGAGCTGCCCACCGGACGCGAGCGGCGACGGCCCCACGGGCAGTGCTCCGTCCGGGTAGAGCACGGGATGCCCGATCCGTCCCGCATGCATGATCTGCACGAAGATCCGGCCGTCGCGCTCGTGCACCGCGTCGGTCACCTTCCGCCACGCCTCGGTCTGCTCACCGGAGTGCAGCCCGGGCGTCGACACGTAGCCCTGGCCGATCACGCTCGGCTGGGTGCCCTCGGTGATGATCAGCCCGGCGCCGGCGCGCTGCGCGTAGTACTCGGCCACCAGCTCGTCCACCCGGCCGTCCGCGGTCGCCCGGCTCCGGGTCATCGGGGCCATGACCAGGCGGCTCGGCAGGTCCAGCTTGCCGACGAGTACCGGCTCGAACAGTTCCTTCATGACTTCCTCCTATGGACGTTTTCGCTGGTCATGAAGCTACGAGCAGGCGGGTACGGGGCGAATCCGTAAAGTTTCGGTAGTTCGCCCCGTAGTTTTGAACCGTGCTCTACGGGCGTGAACAGGAACAGGCTCACCTCACCGGCATGCTCAAGGACGCGCGCGACCGACGCCGCAGCAGCGTCCTTCTGCTGCGCGGGGAGGCCGGCATCGGCAAGTCCGCGCTGCTCGGCTGGTTCGCCGAGTCGGCCGAGGCGGTGGGCGACGGCGCGGCGACGCGGGTGCTGCGGCTCGCGGGCGTCGAGGCGGAGGCGTCCATGGCGTTCGCCGGGCTGAACCAGCTGCTGTGGCCGGTACGAGACCGCATCGACGCGCTCCCCGCTCCGCAGGCCGCCGCTCTGCGCGCGGCGCTCCGGCTGCCCGGTCCCGCCGAGGGCGACGCGGCGGACGTCGTGCAGGACCGGTTCACGACCGGGCTGGCGCTGCTGACCCTGCTGGCCGACCTCGCCGACGACGCGGCCGTGCTGTGCCTGGTGGACGACGCTCAGTGGCTCGACACCGCGACGGCCGAGGCGCTCCTGTTCGCCGCCCGGCGGCTCGCCGCGGAGGGCGTGGTGATGGTGTTCGCCACCCGCGACGCGGCCCTCACCGCGACCGGGCTCCCCGAGGCGCAGCTGAACCGGCTGGAGGACTGCCAGGCCCGATGGGTGCTGGCCGGGCTGGACCTGCCGCAGCCGATGCGCGACCGGATCGTCCGGGAGGCGGCGGGCAACCCCCTCGCGCTGCTGGAGTTCGGGGCCGGACGCCCGGGAACGCCGGACGGCTCGACGCCGCTCCCGGTCCCCGACCGAGTGGTGGCGGGCTTCCAGAGCCGGATCGGCGCGCTGCCCGAGAGCACCCGGCTGATGCTGCTGATCCTCGCCGCGGAGGGACGCGGGCACATGCCGAGCCTGCTCGGCGCCGCGCGCGCGTTCGGGGTCGGCCTCGCGGATCTGGAGGAGGCCGAGCGGGCCCGGCTGGTCGCCGTGACCGGCACGACGGCCGCGTTCCGCCATCCGCTGATCCGGGCCGCGTCCTACCAGGGTGCGGTCGCCGCGCGGCGGATCGCGGTGCACGAGGCGCTGGCGGCGGCGGCCGAGGACCCCGACTGCCGGGCCCGGCACCGGGCGTCGTCCGCGCTGAGCGCGGACGAGGACGTCGCGGCCGAGCTCCAGCGGGCGGCCGAGCGGGCGCAGGACCGCACCGGGCACGGCGTCGCAGCGGCGCTGTTCCGCCAGGCCGCCGAGCTGACCCCGGGTCGGCACGCCCGCACCGAACGGCTGGCCGCGGCGGCCAGGGCGACGCTCCAGGCCGGCCAGCCCGCCGAGGCGGACGAGCTGGCCGTCCGGGCGGCGGAGCTCACCACGGATCCGGCCGAGCACGCGCGGCTCGGCCTGGTCCGCGCCGCCGTCGAGTTCGAGCGGGGCGATCCGCGGGCCGCGGCGCGCACGCTGGTCGAGCACGCCGCGGGGGCCGCGTCCGCCGATGCCCCCGGCCTGCTCCGCACGGCCGCGGCGTACGCGTGGACGGCCGGTGAGGCGCCCGCCGTCCTCCGGGCCGCCGAACTGCTGCGCGCGTCGGAACGGGACGATGAGACGGTCCAGGGCATGGCCCACCTGGTCGTGGGCGACTACGCGCACGGCCTCCCCCTCCTGGCCGGGCAGGTCGCCAAGGCGCGCAAGGCACTGCGCAGCTCGTCGGCGCTGTCCGACGGCGCATGGTCGGGCGGAGAAGCGTCCAGTGGCATCTGGCCGGCTGGCGACCGGATTCTCGCCGCGCGGGTAGGGCTCGTCCTAGGCGACGACGAGGCGGCACTGGAGCTGGCCTCCGCCGAGGCCGTGCGCTGCCGCGCACAGGGACTGGTCGCGGCACTCCCGGACGTCCTACAGGCGCAGGCTCAGGCGCAGATCGCCGTCGGGCTGCACCAGGACGCGGAGGCCGCAGCGGCCGAGGCGATCGCGCTGGCGTGCGACACCGGCTTCGCGTGGCGCCAGGGGCAGCTCGGCACCGTCCTAGCGCGTATCGCCGCGATCGAGGGCGACGAGAACCGGCTTCAGGAACTGACGGCCGCGACGGGCACAGCATGCGCGGCCGGAGCGGCCAGCGGCGGCACGAGCACGGGCGCGCGCGTGAGCGGCGCCGAGGGGCCGTCATGGCGATGGGACGCGGCGAGCGCGCGGGGACTGCTCGACCTTGGGCACGGCCGCTACGACGAGGCGTTGCGCCGGTTCGATGAGGCCGGGCAGCGGCCCCAGTGGTACACCGCGAGCGCCATGCTGTCGTCCGCCGACCATGTAGAGGCAGCCGTACGCGCGGGGCACCCTGAAGAGGCCCGTCCTGTACTGGAGCGGCTCCGGAAGTGGACGCAGGCGGGTCGGCAGCCGTGGGCGCTCGCTGTGGTGCTGCGCTGCGAGGCGCTGCTCAGCGACGAAGAGGAACCGTACGCGGCGGCTGTACGGCAGCACGAGCAGGCGATGCGTCCGTTCGAGCGGGCCCGTACCGAACTGCTGTACGGCGAGTGGCTCCGCCGCGCCCGCCGCCGTTCGGACGCGCGCGTCCCGCTGCGTTCGGCAGTGGAGGTCTTCGAGCGGTTGCGCGCGGCGCCGTGGGCCGAACGGGCCCGTGCGGAGCTGCGCGCGACGGGCGGGACCGGCACCGCCGCCGAGGCGACCGCGTCCAGCATGCTCGACCGGCTCACGCCGCAGGAGCGCCAGGTGGTCCGGCTGGCCTCCGAGGGAAGCAGCAGCCGGGAGATCGCCGCACACCTGTTCCTCAGTCCCCGGACGGTGGAGTACCACCTCTACAAGGCGTATCCGAAGCTCGGGATCTCGTCCCGTCGTGAACTGCCGCGCCTCCGTGCGACAGTGGCGGGCGATGACCTCCTCCGAACGCGCTGAACGCGCGCACGCCTCACTGCTCGGCCTGGCGCTCGGGGACGCGCTCGGCTCCCAGTTCTTCGTCCCCGCCAACCGCTCCGCCTTCGACGCCCGGACACTGCCGCCAGGGCCGTGGCAGTGGACCGATGACACCGAGATGGCCGCCTCGGTGTTCCTCGTGCTGACCCGCTATGGGACGGTCGACCAGGAGGCCCTGGCGACGAGCTTCGCCGAGCGGCACGACTTCGATCGCGGCTACGGGCCTGGGACGGGCCGGCTGCTTCGGCTCGTCCGGGAGGGCGGCGACTGGCGGACGCTCGCGCGCGAGTCGTTCGACGGTCAAGGCTCCTGGGGGAACGGTGCCGCGATGCGCGTCGCCCCACTCGGCGCCTGGTACGCGGACGACCCTGCCGAGGCCGCCCGGCAGGCCGCGCTGTCAGCCGAGGTGACGCACCCGCATCCGGAGGCGATAGCGGGCACGGTCGCCGTGGCCGTCGCCGCCGCCATCGCCGCCGCTTCATCCACAGCTTCGTCCCCTGCCCCGGGGCCGTTCCTGGATGAGGTGCTAGGGCACGTCCCTGTGGGGAAGGTGCGCGACGGCATCGCCGAGGCACGCCGTCTACTGACGATCGGCGATCCCTCCACGGCCGCCGCGGTGCTTGGCAATGGGCGGCAGGTCGCCGCGCATGACACGGTGCCGTTCACGATGTGGGCGGCGGCGCGCAACCTCGGCGACTACGAGAGGGCCTTCTGGACGACCGCCGCCGCAGGGGGCGACATCGACACGACCTGCGCGATCGTGGGCGGCATCGTCGGCGCCACCGCCGGCCTCCCGTCCCGGTGGACGCGCGACTGCGAACCGCTGCCCGCCTGGTGCAGTCCGCTCTCGGGCCCCTAAGCCGCATCGCCGCGTGACCATGTCCGCCTTAGCGGCGTCCGCTCCAGCGGCGTCAGCGCACCGGCGGCCGGGCCTGCTGGCTGCTTCTGGTCACCGGGGTGTCGGGCACCGCTGCGGGCAGGGTGGTGAGGTCCGGTTGCAGCAGGATCAGGGTCAGGTCGTCGCCCGTCGGGTCGCCGGCATGCTGGTAGAGCAGGTCGAGGAGCTGCTCGAGCCCCTCCTCCAGGTCCGGAGCGGCCAGAGCGGCCCTGACCTGTTCGCGGCACAGGGGGAAGGACGTGCCGTCGGCGTCGCGGGCGTCGGTGAGGCCGTCGGTGTAGAGCAGCAGCCGCTGGTTGCGCCGCAGCCGCACCCGGTGCAGCCGCGGGTCGGGCGACAGCCCCAGCGGCGGGGACGGCTCGGGCGACTCCATCAGCTCCAGCACCCGTCCCACCCGCACGGGCGGAGGGTGCCCGCAGTTGACCAGGCGCACCTCGCCGGGGACGAAGTCGGCCAGCAGCAGGGTGACGAAGTCCTCCGGGCCGAGCTCGGGCTTGATGCGGCCGTCGATGGCGTGCGCGAGGCGGACCAGGTCGGGCTCGGCGGCCGCGGTCTGCCGGAACGCCGACAGCACCGCCGCAGCGAGCTGCACCGCGTCAAGCCCGTGCCCCTTAACGTCGCCGAGGACCAGCCGGGCCCCAGCGGACGTGACGACGGCGTCGTGCAGGTCGCCCCCGACCAGCGCGTGGTCGGACGCCGACCGGCTGCGCATCGCCAGGCGGGTGTCGCCGAGCCGGGACGGCAGCGGGTGGACGATGGCGCGCTGGGCGAGCTCGGCGATGTGGGTCATCCGGGCCAGGGACCCGGCGGCGCGGGAGCGGGAGCGGGCGATCAGCGCCGACCACACCCCGCCGATCGCCACGCCCAGCACCTGCGCGGCGTGATCGAGGTCGAGCAGCGGCCAGGTGCCGCGCAGCCCGGGGAGCGCGACCGCGAGCGTGATCGCCACGGTGGCGATCACGGTGGTAGCGCGTGCGGTCAGCCGCACGGCGGCCAGCAGCGGCCCGACCAGCAGCAGTCCGACCGGGGAGGCCGCGGCGGAGGCGGCGTCGGCCAGCGCGATGGCCGCCTCGACCGTGACCACCATCAGTGACCAGGCGTGGGGCCGGCCTCGGCGTGAGAGCACCCGACCGCCTCCATGACGAGGATTTCCCTGGGATGTACTTCGTGTGAGTAGTCACTTTCTCACTATTGGTGACGCGTCGCGGAGAGATCGGGCAAGCTGCGGTCACGACGGATGGCGGGGTCGAGCCGGACGGTGACGATCATGACGATCGGTGAACGGCGGTGGGGAAACCTGCCCGCGGAACTGACGAGCCTGGTCGGACAGGGGCCGGAGCTGGCCCAACTGCGCCGCTCGTGCGCGCGGTCGCGGGCCGCGGCGCCCTCGGCGAGCCCGCGTTCCAGGCCGCCTTCCACGCCGGCTACGGCACCGGCGTCACCTACGCCCTCAGCGGCCCGGACGGCGCGCCCTAACGTCCGGACGTGGGCAGCTTCTCGGCGAGGTAGGTCTCGGTCAGCGCCCAGGCCCGCTCGGCCGGTCCAGGCTGGTAGAACATCGGGGCCGTGCGGTTGTGGAAGGCGTGCCCGCCGTCCTCCTGGACGTGGATCTCGAAGCCGGGCCGTCCGTCCACCGCGCGCTCGACCTCGGCGACCTGCCCGCGCTCGATGAACGGGTCGGAGCCGCCGAAGTGGAACTGGACCGGGCCGCTGATCCGGTCGAGCAGGTCCAGTCGGCCCGGCACGCCCGAGCCGTAGAACGACACCGCCGCGTCCAGCCTCGTCCGGGCGGCGAGGAGGTAGGCCAACGTGCCGCCGAAGCAGAAGCCCAGCGCGCCGGTGCCGCCGGAGACCTCGGGCAGATCGCGCAGGCGCGCGAGGGACGCCACCAGGTCGTCGACGCCCTTCGCCTCGTCGAAGCGCGACGAGATCCGCATCGACTGCCGCACCGTCTCCTCGGTGGCCTCGACGGCCCAGCCCGGCCGGATGCGCCAGAACATGTCGGGCGCCGCCACCACGTACCCGAGCGCGGCCAGGTCGGCGGCGACCTCCCGCAGGTACTCGCCGACCCCGAAGATCTCCTGGATCAGCAGCAGGCCGGGGCCGGTTCCGGACGCGGGCGTCCGGACATGCAGCGCGAACCCGCCGTCGTCGACGGTCACGGTCTCGGTTCGGGTCGGCATCGTCATCCCATGAGCGCGTAGACGGCGGTGGCGCGGGCGGCCGGCTCGGACCGCCCGTCGGCGGTCATCGTGACGTCCGCGAACGCCAACGTCCGGCCGAGCTTGGTGATCCGCACCGCGACCAGCACGTCCACGCCGACGACCGGGCGTTGGAACGAGGTGCTGAGCTGCACCGTCGTCATCGGCACGAACCCGCCCTTGGCCGCCGCCACCGCGACCACCGTCGCGGTGTCGGCCGCCGCCATCAGCGCCTGCCCGGACAGGCCGCCGCCCTCGCGGGCCAGCCGGTCCGACCACGGCAGCCGCAGGGTCGCGCCCCCGTCCCCCACCTCCTCGACCGTCAGGCCGAGCTCCAGCACCCAGGGCGCGACGTTGTCGCGCAGGATCTTCTCGCCGTCCGCGGGCTTCACCGTCACCCCGCCATGATGCACGCTGGAGCCATGCTTGAGGAGATCTTCCTGCCCGGCACCTATGCCGCCGACGTGCCGTACGCGACGTTCCGGCGGCTGCGCGCCGAGACCCCGGTGGCGTGGGTGCCCGAGCCCGCCGTCGGGCCGTGGCCCGCCGGCACCGGCTACTGGGCGGTGTTCCGGCACGCCGACGTCCGGCACGTGCTGCGCTCGCCGGAACTGTTCTCCTCCCACCTCGGCGCGACGCAGATCCGCGACCCCGACACGCCCGAGGACCTGGAGTTCGTCCAGGCGATGATGCTCAACCAGGACCCGCCGGGCCACTCCCGGCTGCGCCGCATCGTCGCCGCCGCGTTCACCCCCCGCGCCGTCCGCGCGCTGGAGGCGGCCATCGACGACCGGGCCCGCGGCCTGGTCGCGTCCGCCCTGGACGCCGGCGAGGCCGACTTCGTGGAGGTGGCCGCCGACCTGCCGGTCTGGACGCTCGCGCACATCATGGGCGTGCCGGCCGCCGACCGGCGGCTGCTGTACGACTGGGCGTCCCGCGTCATCGGCTACCAGGACGCCGAGTACGCCAGGCTGTCCACCGCCGACACCGCCTCGATGAGCCCGATGGCGCGCGAGGCCGCGGCCCGCCGCCCCGCCACGCTGCGCCATCCGGACGGACGGCCGATGAACCCGCGCTCGTACCCGGCGCTGCTCGACATGTTCACCTACGCGCACGCGCTCGCCGAGGCGAAGAGCCGCGAGCCGGGCGAGGACGTGATGTCGCGGATGCTCGTGGGCGGCCTCAGCCGCGACGAGTTCGAGAACATGTTCTTCCTCCTCGCCGTCGCGGGGAACGAGACGCTGCGCAACGGCATCCCGGGCGGGCTGCTGAGCCTCCTGGACCACCCCGGCCAGCTCGCCCGCCTCCGCGCCGACCCCGCACTGCTCGCGCCGGCGGTCGAGGAGATGCTCCGGTTCTGGCCCCCGGTGATGGACTTCCGCCGCACCGCCACCCGCGACCTCGAACTCGGCGGCCAGAGGATCGGGGCCGGCGACAAGGTCGTGGTCTACCACGCGTCGGCCAACCGCGACGAGACCGTGTTCACCGACCCCGACCGCTTCGACGTCACCCGCTCCCCGAACGACCATGTGAGCTTCGGATTCGGGCCGCACGTCTGCCTCGGCGCGCACCTGGCCCGCACCCAGATGCGCGCCGTGTTCCGCGAGCTGCTGCCGCTGGAGATCGAGCTCGCCGGGCCCCCCGACCGCCTGGCGTCCAACTTCCAGAACGGCCTGAAGCACCTGCCGGTCCGGCTCCGGAGGACCGGTCAGCCGTCGCACGTCTCCCAGGAGTAGGGGGAGGCCTGGCCCCTCCTGGAGCCCTGGGGGGCGACGGAGATCGTCCCGTCCGGCCGGATCCCCGCCTCCAGCCTGCTGGTGACGATCTCGCACGAGACGGTGATCCGCTTCCGGGGCCCGTCCTCCCTGGCCCCGGTGGCGCGCAGCTCGACCGTCCCGCGCCTGCGGTCGGTGATCGACAGACCGGTGGTCCCGACGGCCACGACCGGATACTCCTTCACCTTCCAGGTGATGTCCTCGATGCCGAGGATGTAGCCGCCCGGCCGCCTGATGTTCTCCCCGACGCCGAACGTGCAGTCGGGCACTTCCACCTCGTTCTTCCCGACACACCCGTCCACATAGGCGTTCACCGCCTGCGACACCGCCCTCTCGCCGCGCGAGGTCAACTCGATCTCCGACGTGTCGGCTGCCGCGATCTCTCCCGGGAGGAGGAGATCGGACTCCTGCGCGACCGTGAACAGGTCCGGCCGGCCCTGGTAGTAGCGGTAGGCCCCCGGGAACAGCAGGTACTTCCCGTCCAGGCGATCGTCCGGGACCCGCACGCCGCCGATCTCCACGTACCAGAGCGCCGTCGACCCGAACTCGACCTCGGCGAACGGTTCCTTGATGCGGAGCCCGCCGTTCTCCTTAACCACCTCGATCTCGGTGCGCCCCCGCACCTTTCCCGAACCGAGCACGGCCGTCACTGTGACGGATTCGGCGCCCTCGTAAGCGGACGTCTCCTCAAGGCCGAGGATCTCCCAGTCGCCGCTCATCGCCGCGGCCTTCAGGAACGACGCCTCCTTCCCAGAGGGCCGCTTCTTCGCGATGCGCAGCGCCTCACCGACCTTCCGCTCTTTGACGGCCGTCAGGTAGCTGCGGACCAGCTTCACCGAGTCCGGGCTCCGGTCCGTCCCCGGCACCAGGCCGCCCGCCACCAGAACCAGCGTCCCGGCCAGGAAGACCACCGCCACCGATGACCACCGGCGCCGGTAGGCGTACTCGCCACTCATACCCACCTCCGTTCAGGTCGGATGAGCGCCCGCCCCGCCAAGATCGCCCCTGACCGCTTCCGGTCACACCGCCAACTCCCGCTGCTGCTGTCACGTCCAAAGGGCGGAGGTAGATCTTGACTGAGCGGCGACTCCTGACCGGCCCCCTGGGCAACCGCGCGTCCCTCGCGGCGGCCCTGGTGTGCGCGGTGCTGATCGGCGTCCTCGCCTGGCCCAGCCAGATGGACGCGCCCCTCCCGGCCCCGCCCCCGCCCCGCGTCCGCCAGATCACCACCGCGAAGGACGACTCCGGTGACGACGGCCGCGCCAGGACCGTCGAGCACGGCTTCACCGCCCTGGAAGACGCCGCCCGCGAGCACCTCGTCTCCTGGGGCGTCATCCTGGAGAACACCAGCCACCGGATGACCGCCAGGCTCATGGTGACCGTCACGATCCTCGATCGCGCCGGAAAGCCCGTGCTCACCGAGCAGCTCGACGCCGACATCGAGCCGGGCAAGCGCTTCGGCCTGGGCGACACCGCCTACGTCAAGCGCCCCGGCGCCCGCACCATGAAGATCGAGCTGAGCCGCCCCGAGTGGTGGCCGACGACCAGCGCGGTCCCGCCCCTCGCACCCGTCACCGCCAGCCAGGTCAAGGGCCGGCTCCGCAAGTACGACGACGATCAGTTCTACCTGGTCTCCGGCCCGAAGGGCCCTCGCGCCGAGGTCCACCGGGAACGCCGCCTGGACCTCGACCTCACCTTCCGCGCCGACTCCGGCCACCGCACCACCCTCGACAACCCGTGGGCCATCGCGATCCTCCGCGACAGGTCCGGCCGCATCCTCGGCGCCACCAAGCGCATCGACAGCGACCCCCAGGCCAAGTACCCGCCCGGCTGGTCCTTCCAGAAGATCCGCGCCAGAGGCGTCCCCGCCGCCACCGCAGTGGAACGGACAGAGGTCTACCCCCAGTCCGTCCGCTAGCCGCTTACCGAGATGCGTCGGGCCGGGACCGCCCTCTAGACTCGTTCCGAGCCCCCGACGGGCTCCGCCGACGTCCTCACCCGCGGTCCCGGAGATCCACCGGCCCCAGGACCCCGAACAGGACCCGGCGAGGGTCGCTAGCTCAATTGGCAGAGCTCCGGACTTTTAATCCGTAGGTTGTGGGTTCGAGTCCCACGCGACCCACCACCTATGACCAGGACAAACGCGAAAACGTCCCACTTTGCCCACTGCCCGCAATGCCCCGCTTTGTTCCCCTGTTAGCTCCATGTTGGCTCGGCGGCTCGATCCGGGCCTCCAGCGCCCCCGACCGACCCTCGTCCCCACGCTTCCCAGCCCCCCTCAACTCCAGCCATCCCACCCACAGGACCGGCATCCGCACCCGACCGCAGCAACCACCTGCGGACTCCATCCGAAGGCATGCCTACTAACGACACATGCCGCTCGTGCGCTCCAGCCACCCCGCAACCTCACCGCAGACCGCTTGGCCCGCAAGGTGTCACGTGATGACGGTGCCCACAACCACCGGACAACCGGGCCGACGCACAAGGCCAGCAACGAACCCGGGGCCTATAGGCCGTCGGAGGATCGCCGCGGCGTCCTTGACGCGGCCGAGGTCGATGCGGTGCCAGGCCAGACTGCCGCTGTCAACGGGCTCTTGCCGTTCGAGGAGAGCGACGGCCTCCTCCGTTCAGCCGGCGTCGGCCAGCAGCTCGGCGATGGCCCAGGCCGTGTACCAGGTGCCCCCCTCGGGATGTGCCATCGACAGCTCGATCGCCTCTTCAGGACGGCCGCACGCGACCATCAACGGCAGCCGCATCCGAAAGAACTCCCATACCTCTTTGCCGCGGCGCTCTTTGAGGGTGTCGAGGTAGGCCAGACCGTCCTCGGGATGGCCTCGGTCGGCTAGCAGGTGCACAGCGTGCCGACGAGCCAGTCCTCTGCGCCGTCGGCGCGTCCGTGAGCGAGCGCGACACCTCCGTCGCCTCCTCGCCCCGCTCGTGCCGCATCGATAGCTCTGCGAGATGCACCCGCCCCGCGGTAATCCCGGACCGGCGTATCACCTGGCTGCCGGTCCCCCGCGATCGCCTTCTTCACATCACCGCGTTCCTCCAGCAACTCTGCGAGACATTACGCGGCGTCGCCAATGGACTCGGTCGCCGCGTACGCACGCAGTTCCTCGATCCGGTCGTGCTGGGCCAGCTGGTCCCGCTTGACCGAAGTGATGCAGTTGGCCAAGCAGGGGGCGGGCGCCATCGACGCTCCAGGCATATCGAGGACTGATCCGCTACCACCTGATCGCCCAACTCGGACACGTACGGGTGCAGGCTTTCACTGCTGACCAAGGCGGTTCGACTCGACAGCGTGGCCCTGCGGACGTCCACAGGTCGGCGGGCGGCTCGGGCATGACCAGTCCTGGCCATCCATGGACGAAGCGCAAGTTCCTTACCAGCGTCCGAGACACTCCGGGTTGAAGCTCGGCCGCTTCAGACCGCGAACGTGCATCACCAGTTGATGCACTCTCTTTGCCGAGTGATGCACCGTCGCTCGACCCGTCGGACTCGATCTTGATCACTCGATGCCGCGCCCTCGTTCCGCCTCTACGGCTGCGCAGCCGCGCTGCTCGTGGTCATCTGCGCGTGCGGTATGGCCGACCGCAAGGCGGCAGTCGATCAGAGCGCGCCCCCAGCGATCCGGCCGACAACACTGAGCTTCTTCCAGCGTGACATGGTCTCGCGGAGTTGCAGAGTGTGGATGGCCTTGGCGATGCGACCGCGATAGGGGCAGGCGGCGTTCCTGGAGCAGGCGGGATGGCCAATGGTGAACCTAGTGCCACCCGAAGTCGGATGGCAGCGTTACTGTTCTTCGCTCCCGGAACGACGACGCTGATCCCGTGCCCGATGAGGCGGGCACGGAAGGAGATCACCCCATGGCCACCAGCGCGGCGTCCGTCGAGCAGTGCCTGACCGGCACCCCGTGGGCGATTCGGCTCGGCCAGGCCGCTACGGAGCGGCCCGCGCTGGAGATGTACGAGGCAGAGACACTGGTCGACGTCGTCGTGCGGTCATCGGTGGCGCCGGAGATGCTGCGGGGCGCCCGGCGCGGCGTCTCCTGCGGACGCCCGTGCGCCATCGCCTGGGGCCGGCTGCCGGCCGATTCGACCCTCCCGGTGGTGCTGTTCACCGGCGGCCGATTGGCCTGCCGGAAGCAGCGCGCCGAAGTGATCGCGGTCGGCGGGTTCTGCTGGCTGGCCATCGCGTACGGGCGGTTCACCACCGTCGGCGTCGAGCACCGCGGCACCTCGTGCGGACGCCTGCGCATCCGGCGCGGCCGCCGGTCGTGACGGTCGCCGCCGACGCGGAACGCGCGGCGGCGAGCGATCCCTTCCCTGATCCCCCGTCCGGCCGGCGACGGCCGAGTTCCATCGCGTCGAGATAGAAGGCACCAGGTCGTGAACCCCTCCTTGATCCACCCCGGCACGAGACGGCACGTCACGATCGTGTCGGCGAGCGTCGGCGCCGGGCACGACGGCGCAGCGAGCGAGCTGGCCCGCCGGCTCGGCGAAGCCGGATTCACCGTCGACCGCCACGACTTTCTCGACCTCCTCCCAGCCTCGCTCGGCCGCCTCCTGCGGCAGACGTACGCGCTGCAACTACGGGCCGCCCCGGAGAGCTGGGAGCGGTTGTTCACCGCGCTGGACCGGCGCCGGAAACTCGCGGCGGCGGTACGTGCCCTGAGCGGGCTGGCCGCCCGTCGCCTCGCCCGTACGGCGGCGGGCTCCGACATCGTCGTGTCGACCTACCCCCTCGCAAGCCAGGCGTTGGGCCAGCTGCGGCGGCGCGGCGCGCTCCGAGTCCCGGTCGTCACCTACCTCACCGACATGTCCGTGCACCCCCTGTGGATCGCCGAAAGGGCCGACGCCCACCTGGCGCTGCACCCGACGGCGGCGGCGCAGGCGCTGCGGCTCGGCGCGGCCGACGTCCGGGTGTGCGCGCCCGCCGTACGACCCGGGTTTCGGCCCGCCTCGTCCGTCCTCGAACGGCAGCTGGCACGGCTGCACTTCGGCCTGCCGGACGACGACCGCCTGGCCCTGGTGGTCGCGGGGGCGTGGGGATCCGGGGACGTGGCGGCCACCGTACGGGACGTGGCCGCGTCCCGGCTGGTCACGCCGGTCGTCGTGTGCGGGCGCAATACCGCGCTGCGGGAGGCGCTCGCCCGCTCCGGCGTCGGCGTCACGCTCGGCTGGGTCGAGGACATGCCGGCGTTGATGCGCGCCTGTGACCTCGTGGTTCAGAACGCCGGCGGCCTCAGCTCCCTCGAGGCGCTGGCGTCCGGCCTGCCCGTCATCAGCTACCGCTGCCTTCCGGGACACGGCAGGACCAACGCCGCCGCTTTGGAGGAGGCCGGGTGGGCACCGTGGGCACGCAGACCCGACGAGCTGCCCGAGGCGTTGTTCGCGGCGCTGACGGCACCCCGCGCCATGGGGTCCACCGGAGCCGCCGACCCGGCGGCGATCGTCGCCGCCCTGGCGACCGGACGAGACTCCGCGGCCACCGGCCGGCCCGCGCCCATGGAGCTTTCCGAGATGGTGGAGGCGTCCCGATGAGCGCCACGCGTCTCGCCGTGACGGCGGCAGGTGTCCTCGCCACCGCGCATGCCGCGCCGGCTATCACGTCGATCGGGCCGCTGCGCCGGCAGCTGTTCCCCGGGCTGGCCGGCATCGGCGAGCCCGGCCATGTGGCGCTCACGTTCGACGACGGTCCGGACCCGCGCTCGACGCCGGCGTTCCTGGCCGCCTTGCGGGAGTACGAGGTGAAGGCCACCTTCTTCCTGCTCGGCCGAATGCTCAAGGCCGCCCCGGACCTGGGCCGGGAACTCGCCGAGTCCGGACACGAGATCGCCGTCCACGGATGGGAGCACCGCTGCATGCTGCTGCGTGCGCCCGCCGCGACGTACGACGACCTGGCCCGGGCGATGGAGTCGATCGTCCAGGTCACCGGGACGGTGCCGCGATGGTACCGGCCCCCCTACGGTGTGCTGAGCTCCTCGGCCTTGCGGGCGGCCCGCCGCCTGGGCCTCACGCCGGTGCTCTGGACGAACTGGGGCCGGGACTGGACGCGTGCGGCGACCCCCGCCTCCATCCTCGCGACCCTCACGCGCGACCTCGGCGGTGCAGGAACCGTGCTCCTCCACGACTCCGACTGCACATCGGCACCCGGCTCATGGAGGAACACGCTCGACGCGCTGCCGCCGCTCTTGGAGGGGATACGCGACCGCGGCCTGTCGGTCGGTCCCCTACGCGACCACGGGCAGAACGCGCCGCGGCAAGGCCCTCGGCCTGCCCCCGCCCGCCGCAGGCCCAGGACGGGGTGACCGTTGAGCTTCTCACGGAGCGGCTTCCAACGCCGGCGTGAGGAGCGCCGGTCGTCAGAAGGCCTCACGATGACGCGGTCGTAGAGCCCGACATGTCATTTGCTCGGCTGGGGAACCTTGCAGTTGGCGGTGGGGTTGAGACCGATGTAGTTGAGCGGACCGGAGGCCAAGGTGATTCCGATCGTGGCGATTCTGGCGCAGCTGCCGTCAAATTGGGTGTAGTAGTGGCGCTGTCCCGCGGCGAGCCCTCCTATGATCAGCCAGCCGACGAGCATCCACCGTCCGGACCTCATCGCTACCTCCGGTGACCGCTTCGCCGACTCTGGGGTACGACAGTAACGACAAGATCGTCCATAGTTAAGCAAGTCGGGCCGGTTGTGTCATGTCACCAACGTCTCGCGCGGCCGCTGTGTTCTCGACGAGGCTCTGCCCACCAGAAAGTCTCCCGACGATCCGACCGTGCACAACCCCTCGAATCCCCCGACCAGCAGCAGCGTGCGGCCGCCGACGGGCTCGGAACCCGCGCGCCCGGCTACCCGGTTCTCCATGCACGACGGCACCGCCGGCGAGATCCACTCCTACGACCTCGGCGAACCGCTGCGCCCGGACCGGTGCTCCCGCAGAAACGTCGTCCAGCGCCCAGCCCATTCCGCCGGCCGACCACGCCGCCGGAGCGGTCATCGGCGCCACCCCGGCGATGAACTGGCCCGCCGCACGCACCGCAGGCCAATCCCCCAGGGCAACTACCGCTGCCTCCTCCTTCCACACCGACCGGCCTCTGGCGGCACGCCGAGCGCCGCTGACGGGCCCGGCCGATGCCCGCGCCGTCCACAGGGCATCCACCATCGACGGTGAAGGCTACGCTTGCGGAGGATCACATTCGCGCAGGTCAATCGGCATGCTCATGGTCCGTGACCAGGTCGCCGGCTTGCACCGGCCGAGAACCCATCCGTGTGGGTCAGCAAGCAAGTCCACCGACGAGGCGGACCACAAGATCGTCAACGATCCATGTCGGCTCGTTGTCGGCTCGGCGGTTCCGAAACGGATCGGCACGCGACGGCATTGGTCGGCATGAAAATTGGGCTCGATGCGGACAGGCTGACACAGAATGGCACCCAGAGCACCACGCTGATATGGCGTTGTCGGACTATTAATCCGTAGGTTGTGGGTTCGATTCCCACGCGACCCACCCATCTTGACCAGGGCAAACGCGAGAACACCCCGGTTTCTCCCCTGCCCGCAATGCCCCGCTTCGTTCCCCTGTCAGCTCGATGTCGGCTCGGCGGCCCGTTGCCCACGCCAGCACCGATACCTGGTGCCGCCAGTTCAACCGCGAACTTCGGAGGCATCATGACCGCCCCAGATCACCGCTGACCACAGCATCCGCCCGGCCATCGCAATGCGAGCGGGCAATGCGCTGTCCACCGCGGAGCGGGCGTTCGGATGGCGATCCGACGCGGCGCCCTACTCAGGCTGGTGGTGCTCCGCGCCTCCGTCGAAGGATGCGGAGCCGACGAGGAGTACCTCGCGGCCTGGGAACAGGCCTGGCGACGCATCCGCTTCGGCGACGAACGAGGCTAACACCCGAACACCGCCACGCCCACCACGTGAGTGAACCGCGCACACCAGCCCCGGCACTCCGGCCGGGAATCCGGGCCCCCTCCTCGCGTGGAGGGTCAGATCCGGTCGGTCCCGGGTGCCACTGCACAGGGTCGGCATGCCTGCTGTCCCCTTCACCCATGCTTCCGCCTCCTGCGCCGGCCACTTTCCACCGGACGGCGCCTCCCCCGCCCCCCACCGCCAACCCGCCAGCACAGCGAGCCTGCCTGCGCCCCGCCGGCCTTCAAGCACACGAACTCGCCGGCCTGGACACACTGGCAGCGATCGAGAGCGGACGCCGCATCGCCGTCCTCGGCGAGATGCTCGAACTCGGCGACGACAGCAAGGCCGAACGCCGCGCAATCGGAGAGCACGCCGCCCCCCGCGCAGACGCAGTGATCGCGGTCGGCGATGCCGCGCAGTCAATCGCCGACGGTGCGGGCGAGCGAGCCGTGTCGCTGAACGACGACAAGGCGGCCGCCGATTGGCTGCGCGGCCACCTCGCCGCCGGCGACGTGGTGCTCGTCAAAGCCTCTCGCGCGGCGCGCCTCGACGAGATCGCCGCTGCGCTCACGTAACTCGGCAACGCACGCCTTTCAACGTACCGCGCGAGCGCTGACAACCTGTTGTTGGTCCGTCCGCGCGCAGGCGCGCTTCCGACCGCCATTGCTTGGACGGCATATCGTCCGCATATCGAGAACCTCATACGTCCTGGCAACACCGCGCTGTCTTGACTTGAGGCATGGTCCACAGCGAACTGGGTTTGATCTACAGCGAACTGATCGCAGGCCGCCGCGACCGAACGATAGCCGACCTGTCCCCCTCAGCCGTTCCAACCACGGTGCTCACGGTCTTCGGGTGCGGGCAAGACGAAGCCGCCTTGTTCCAGGAGCTGGGGGCACGCCTCGGAGTGTCGCCGACCATCACCGAGGCAGCCCTCTGTGAAACCAACGCTGAACTGGCACGGGGCAACCGATGCATCAGCGTGAGCCATAAAACTCAGATCACCAACTCCACGCTGCTGACGCTCAGAAAAGCCGGTGTGGAATATATCTCCACCAGAAGCATCGGCTACAACCACATCGACCTGAAATACGCCGAACGCGTCGGCATCTCCGTGGGTAATGTCGCTTACTCACCCGACAGCGTGGCCGACTACACGCTGATGTTGATACTGATGGCGGTGCGCCAGGCGAAATCCACTATCCGTCGCGCCGACTCACATGATTACCGACTGGGTGAGACCCGTGGCAGGGAACTGCGTGATCTGACTGTCGGCGTGGTCGGAACGGGGCGCATCGGCACAGCGGTCATCGACCGGCTGCGAGGCTTCGGCTGCCGCGTGCTGTCCCACGACAGGCGGTCTCGCGCCTCCGCCGACCACGTAGCGCTGGACGAACTGATCGAGCAGAGCGACATCGTCACGCTCCACACCCCGCTCACCGCGGATACACACCATCTTCTCGATCGCCATCGCATCGAGCGGATGAAGCCCGGTGCGTACATCGTCAACACAGGTCGCGGACCGCTGCTCGATACCGAGGCCCTCCTGTCCGTACTGGAGAGCGGCAGGTTGGGCGGCGCGGCGCTGGATGTCCTCGAAGGCGAGGAAGGAATCTTCTACGCCGACTGCCGAAACAGGCATATCGAGAATGAGGCCCTGGTGCGGCTACAGCGCCTGCCGAATGTGCTGATCAGTCCGCACTCCGCCTATGACACGGACCATGCCTTGATAGACATCGTCGAGAACAGTCTCATCAACTGCCTGAGCTTCGAGAGTGGGAAAGCATGAGCAGATTGAAGGTCGGAGTCATCTTCGGAGGCGCTTCCGAAGAACATCCCGTCTCCATCAAGTCGGCGCAAGAGGTCGCGAGGAACCTCGACACCGAGAAGTACGAGCCGTTCTGGATCGGCATCACGACCGGCGGCGACTGGAAGCTCTGCGACGGCCCCGACACGGATTGGGAGAATCGCAGCGCCCGGCCGGTCACGCTGTCACCCGACCGAAGCGTGCACGGCCTGCTGGTCCTGGAGCAGGAGGGCTATGAAACGATGCGCCTCGACCTCGTCTTCCCGATGCTTCACGGCAAGCTCGGCGAAGACGGCGCGATCCAGGGCCTGTTGGAGCTCTCCGGCATCCCCTACGTCGGCTGCGACATCCAGAGTTCCGCCGTATGCATGGACAAGTCCCTGGCCTACACCGTCGCCAAGAGCGCGGGAATCGCCACGCCGAACTTCTGGGTTGTCACAGAGAACGAGAAAGTCGACCCCGACCGTCTTCCCTATCCCGTCTTCGTGAAGCCGGCGCGATCGGGCTCCTCGTTCGGCGTCAGCAAAGTCACCCGAGAAGACGAGTTGCCGAGCGCGCTGAGCGCGGCGCGACAGTACGACTCGAAGGTCCTGATTGAGGAGGCCGTGGCGGGCAGCGAGATCGGCTGCGCGGTCCTCGGGGAACTGTTCGGCCTGATCACGGGCGAGGTGGACCGCGTCGATCTCTCGCACGGATTCTTCAGGATCCACCAGGAGGACTCACCCGAGACCGGATCGGACAACTCGGCCTTCGTCGTTCCCGCCGACATCTCCGACGAATCGCGACGGCTCGTCCAAGAGACCGCCAAGACCATCTACCGCACCCTGGGCTGCAAGGGACTTGCCCGCGTCGACATGTTCCTCACCGCCGACGGCCGGGTGGTCCTCAACGAGGTCAACACCATGCCCGGCATGACGTCCTACAGCCGGTACCCGCGGATGATGGCCGCCGCAGGGTTGCCGCTCTCCGACGTGATCGACCGGCTCGTTGCGAGGGCACTGCACGGGAAGAAGCGATGAACGACGACTTCGTGTACGTCGACGACTGGGTGCCAGGCGTCCGCTGGGATGCCAAGTACGCCACTTGGGACAACTTCACCGGCAAACCCGTAGACGGCTACTTCGCGAATCGCATCGTCGGCACTCGGGCTTTGTGCGCGGCCCTTGAGCAGGCACGCGAGAAGGCAGCCTCCCTCGGCTTCGGGCTGCTTCTCTGGGACGGGTATCGCCCCCAACGCGCCGTCGACTGCTTCCTACGCTGGTCAGAACAACCAGAGGATGGCCGGACCAAACTGCGACACTACCCGAACATCGACCGACCCCAAATGCTCGAGAACGGGTATGTGGCTGCCCAGTCGGGCCACAGCAGGGGCAGCGCCATCGACCTGACGCTCTATCACCATGCCACCGGTGAACTTGCTCCTATGGGCGGCAGCCACGACCTGATGGACCCGATCTCACGTCATCGAGCCCGAGGAATAACGCCCATCGAGAACCAGAACCGCGAGCATCTTCGTTCCATCATGGAGGACTGCGGGTTTGATCGGTACGACTGCGAGTGGTGGCACTACACACTGAAGCACGAAACTCATCCCAATGTGTACTTCGACTTTCCCATCACGTGATCGGAGTCTCCATTGCATCTCGCAGTGGGGACGTTTGGAACGCAACGACGAGGTCGTCATGCGGCGCACCGACATATCGGGACTGGAGGTCTTCTTGGGCGGCACCGATCCATCGCGACTGCACGACTGGGCCTCCGACGGATACCGCTCGGGCGAGGAGTACCTGTTCTGGTCCCGCAAGGTCTGCGGCCTGGCGTGCCTACAGTCGCTGCTCCATGGCTGGACCGACGTCCGTCTGCCGATGGGCGAACTTCTCGAGCTGGCCCTTGACTGGGGCTGCTACGTGGTGGAGCCCTCCAGTTCGGTGCGAGGACTTATTTACCGGCCGTTCATGGCCTGGGTCGGTTCACAGTTCGGATTCAGCTGCCAACTGATCGAGCACACGCCGATCCACATTTCCGCTCAAGAGGTGCGACCTGGGCAGGTCTTGATCGCTTCGGTATCGCCTGAGATTCGCGACCCCAACACCTACGAGCCGCAACGAGGAGGCCATCTCGTGCTGGTCTATGCGGTCGAGGACGGGGTGGTGCAGTTCCACAACCCGTCGGGCTATTCCCACAACTCAGACTCTGCATCGCTACCCATGCATGTATTCGAGCGGTTTCATGCGAACCGAGGAATCTTGATCAGAGGGACATCGTGATGCCAGCCGAACCGGCCGTGCGTCGTTGTCGCGGGCGGCCATTCGGCCGGGCACATCGAGCCCACGATGAACTTCGCCGACGCGCTGTGCCGGCTGGAGCCCGGGGCCGAGATCACCGCCCTCGGCACCGGCCGTGGCCTGGACACCACGCTCATCCCAGCCCGCGGCTACCGGCTCGGACTCATCCCGCCGGTGCCCGCTGCCACGCAAGCTGAACCGGGACCTGCTGCAGACGCCGGGCAGGCTGCGCAACTCGGTACGGGCGGCCGGGGCGGTGCTCGACTGCGTGCGGGCCGAGATCGTGGTGGGCTTCGGCGGCTACATGGCCATGCCCGCCTATCTCGCCGCCCGCCGGCGGGGCCACGGCCGACGACATCGGGCTCGACCGGCCTGCGCTGCGCGACGCCGCCCGGCAGCGGTTCGGCCTGCGACCCGACGGGCCGGTACTGATGGGTCACCGGCGGTTCACCGGGCGCCCG
This sequence comes from Spirillospora sp. NBC_01491, assembly GCF_036227065.1. GTDB lineage: Bacteria > Actinomycetota > Actinomycetes > Streptosporangiales > Streptosporangiaceae > Spirillospora > Spirillospora xylanilytica. The sequence goes on along the minus strand of NZ_CP109432.1, from coordinate 5,678,229 downwards.
GTCGATCAACGCCGCGGTATCCGGCACGGCCGCAGCGTTACGGGCGACCGGCGTGCAGGTGCTGCACATCACCGGGACGCAGCACGTGGTCGAGGTACCGGACGGCGACCCCGCCGACCCGCCCTATGTGATCGTCCCCTATATCGACGAGATGGAGTACGCCTACGCCGCGGCCGACTTCGTTACCTGCCGCTCGGGGGCGATGACGTGCGCCGAGCCAGCCGCTGTCGGCTTGCCGGCCGTGTACGTCCCGCTGCCGCTGCGCGGCGGTGAGCAACGGCTGAACGCCGATTGCAGCGATGTCGGCACACGCGTCGGCGGCCGGCGCACCGGATGCGGATGTCGTCCTGGCCCCGGCACGTGCTCATGGCGATCGCCGAGCGGCGGGCAGTTGCACCGCGACGCGGAGCCCGCCGGCAACCCGAGGGCTGAGGGTGAGGGTTCCGTCGTGTGCCTGGACAATGCTCTTGACGATCGCCAGGCCGAGCCCGACACCTGCGTGGTCGGTGCGTAGGCGTTCGGTACCGCGCTGGAACGGTTCGGTGAGTGTCGAGGCCAACTGCGAACTGAGCTTGTCGCCGGTGTTCTCGACCGTGAGCATGACGGACTCGGGGCCGATGGCGGTGCTCACCTGCACGGTGCCGCTCTCGGGGAGGTTGTGGACGATGCCGTTGTGCAGGAGGTTCGTGGTCATCTGCAGCAAGAGTGCGTGCGAGCCGACAGTGGGCGCGATGTCCCCGGAGGTCTCGATGGTGACACCGCGCTTCTCCGCGAAGGGCAGGAGTGTCTCGGTGGCCTCTTCCGCGATGAGGGACAAATCGACGTGCTCTCCGGTGTTGGATCGCTGGCCGGCGCGGCTGAGCAGCAGCAACGCCTCGGTGAGGTCGATCGCTCGGGCGTTAACGGCGCGAAGGCGATCGTCGAGCTCCCCGCTGTCACGGTTCGGATCGTTGCGGGCGACATCGAGAAGGGTCTGCGTGATCGCCAGTGGAGTACGCAACTCGTGGGATGCGTTGGCCGCGAACCGTTGCTGCTCGGCGACGTGCACTTCCAGCCGCGCGAGCATGGCATCGAAGCTGTCGGCAAGCTCGCGGAACTCGTCCTTCGGTCCTTCCAACTCTATCCGGTACGAGAGCGACCCCTTTGCAGCCCTGCGTGTGGCGTCGGTGATGCGGGACAGGGGGGCGAGCACGCGGCCGGCGAGAATCCACCCGCCCACGAGGCCGAACACCAGCAGGAACCCCAGCACCAGGACTGCCGCCGGGACGAAGACGACTGGGCCGAAGCTGTGTGGGTCGAAGACACGTCGGAAGTCGGACAGATCGGGAATAACTAGGGTGTTCGGCGTTCCTCGCATGAGGAACACCCACGCGGCGACGAGCAGCAAGGTGCCCGCGATCATGAGGAACCCGACATAGCTGAGGGTGAGCTTGATGCGGACGCTCAACCCTTGACGCCTATCCACGCTCCGCTCCCCGGTCGTCGGCGTCCGGTCCTGTGTCGATGCGGTAGCCGACACCGGGCACCGTAGCGATCAGCCACGGTTCGCCGAGACGCTTGCGCAGTGCCGAGACGGTGATGCGCACGGCGTTGGTGAACGGGTCGGCGTTCTCGTCCCACGCCCGCTCCAGCAGCTCCTCGGCGCTGACGACACCGCCCTCGGCAGCCACGAGGACCTCGAGCACGGCGAACTGCTTCCGGGTCAGCGCGACGTAGCGGCCGTCGCGGTAGACCTCGCGGCGGAACGGGTCCAGACGCAGGTCAGCGATCTCTCGCACGGGTGGTCTGTTGTGCGCCCGCCTGCGGTCGAGTGCCCGGAGCCTGAGTACGAGTTCTTTGAGTTCGAACGGCTTCGTGAGGTAGTCGTCGGCGCCGAGCTCGAACCCGGAGGCCTTGTCGTCGAGCCGATCTGCGGCAGTGAGCATGAGGATCGGCATGCCGTTACCGGAGGCGACGATGCGTTCGGCGATCTCGTCACCGGAGGGCCCAGGGATGTCGCGGTCGAGGACGGCGATGTCGTAGGCGTTGATGCCCAGCAGCTCCAGAGCGGTGTCGCCGTCACCGGCGATATCGGCCGCGATCGCCTCCAGGCGCAGCCCATCGCGAATGGCCTCTGCCATGTACGGCTCATCCTCGACAACCAACACACGCATGCTCTCCATGCTACGAGCCGCCGCATATCGTCGGCGTATCGGAAACCCCATACGGGCTGACAACACCGCCCTGCCTTGGCCTCGGGTGTATCGCTGAGCGGCCAGACCTCTACAACGCCGTGGGCGACCGCGCATGGCGTCCTGAAGGCCAGGTCCACGGCCTCCTCCAGGCTCGCGGCTTCGATCACTGCGAAGCCGGTCATGGAAGGGAAGAGCGCATGAACGGTCCCTCCGCGGTCTCTGTCCCTGCCGCGTCGTGGCTGCGAACTTGCACCGTCGTGCCCGCCACTCCCATCCGCGCGCCGTTGCGGCATCCGGCTGCGGTGAGCGCGTCGAGCTGCCTGCCGCCCGGTCGGCAGGACCGACACAAGCAGGTGCCCGCTGGCTTCGCTCGGGCTGTGTGCGGCGTGGGCCATCGGGCGCCTCCCGGCTGGGTGCGAAGGCGAGGTTTGGTGAAGCAGGCACACGTCGGCGTGAACCCGGGCGGCCGGAGGCATGGCGCGGGATCGGGTGTCGCGAAGTTACGCGAGGCTGCTGGGGCCGGCCTGGACGAGCAGCGTGCCGTCTTCGACCGGGACCCTGAGCGCGATGACGTGCTGGCTGTAGCGGAACCCCGTCACGCGAGCGTCCCTGCTCGGTACCCGTTCTCGCCCTACTCATGTCAGTTAAGGAACTTTATCCCCTTGTGTCTCATCTGAGCCTGACACAGAGGGCGCGACCGTACGGGCCGGCAGCTCCAGGTAGCTCCCCGGACGCCCGTGCGGTCGCGGCGATCAGGCGACCTTGCCGCGGGCGATGTAGACGTTCATGTCGGTGAAGTCGAGGGTGATGTTGTAGGGCTTGTAGAAGGAGTGGAAGAAGCCGCCCAGCGAGTCGAACCCGTATTCGTCAGCCTGCATTTGTGGGGCCGAGTTGCAGTAGACCTCCCTGGCGACGGCGTTGCCGAGGCGGATCTCCGTCGGGTAGCAGGGGTAGACGACCGTTGGGTGGCTGTGGCCAAAAGTTTCGAGCGGGCGGTCGTAGTCGGTGCGGATCCGCAACTGCTTGGACACCTCCCCCTTCATGACCGCGACGCACTCGCTGACTCCGCCGATGTTCACGCCCATCACCCGTGGGCCGGAGCCGGCGATGCTGCCCGTGCTGTGCACATACTGCTCACGGGCCAGCCACAGCGGCAGCGGCTTTGCGCCCGCCCGGATGGCGTCGGCGCGTACCTTCCTGGCCACCTCGGGGGTCCGGCGGCGCAGGATCAGCGACCGGCCCGCGTAGTCGAAGGTGGTCAGCAAGTGGTAGAAGACCCACGTGCCGATGAGACCGTCGCTGGGCCCCACGGGCGAAGCCTGGTCCGTCTCCGTCCAGCCCACGGGGATGTTGCGCAGTTCGATGCCGCCCAGCTTGAAGGAATCCAGCACCCCGAAGTACATCCATGCGGTGCCGCCCAAGTAGTCGATCTTTTGCTGGGCCACGGGGCTCAGTCCGGCTTCCTTGGCTACTTCTGCGGACATGTCCAGCCACGGGGCGCCGGTGTAGAACGAGAAGCGCTTCGGTGGTCCGCCGTTGACCGAGGCCTCTATCAGCGGTGACGGGTCCATCTGCTTCCATGGCACCCGCGCGATGTCGCCGTGGATCTGATACGGCTTGCCGCGGACCGCCGCGAACCATTTAGCCTGGGCTTCCTTGCCGGCCGCTTGCCAGCGTGGCGCGGCGAGGGAGAGCTTGTCCTGCCGGGTATAGCAGTCGGCCAGGAACCGGTTGGTCTGCTTGTCGTCGGGCGCCAGTTTGAGGGCCGTCGTGAGGTATTTCTCAGCGTCGGGGAACTTGTTGCCCAGTAGCCCGACGTAACCGCGCTGGCGGGCCGCGTGCAGGTTCGTGGGGTCTTTTTTCAGGATCTCCTCATAGGCGCGGCCGGCCTGCTCGAACTTCCCGGCCTTGAACAGCACATCCGCGTCACTGCTGCCGGCCTGCGCCGAAGCCGCCTCGCCCAGCAGCGGCGCAGACGCGGCGGCACCGGCCACCACGGCGGCACCCCGCAGCAGCGAACGCCGGTCCCATTCTCCGTCATTAGCCACGGTCTTCTCCCTATCGTGATCACCTTCCGAAGCCGAGGCACCATGCCCTCGGCACGGACCGCTGCGGTCCCTGCCTCCACTGAAGCCCGCAGAGTGTTGCGGTGGCGTATGCGATTTTCGATACGCCTGCGATACACCCAACCCCCGACATCCCCGACATCAAGGAACCGGAGCAAGCTGGCAGCGACAAGGTCCCGCCCCCCGGTGGCGTCGAAGAACTTCGAATACCCGATCCGTGGGCTTGCCGAAAACCCCATCCCCGCAGGCCAGACGGGAACCGCCGGGCAGGAAGTCACAAGATCTCCAGCGGCCCGGGTCGGCTCGGTGGTTCCGAAACGGATCGGCGCGCGGCGACACAGGGCAGCATGGAAATCGGGCTCGATGCGGACAGGGCGGCAGAGAATGGCACCGAGAGCGCCGCACTAACACGACAATTTCGGACTTCTAATCCGTAGGTTGTGGGTTCGAGTCCCACGCGACCCACCCTGCCTGACCAGGGCAAACGCGAGATTGCCCCGGCATGGCCCCCGCCCGCAATGCCCCGCTTCGTTCCCCTGTCTGCTCGATGTCGGCTCGGCGGCCCGATCCGGGCCTCCAATGGCCCCCCGACCGACCCTCGAACCCATGCCTCCCCACCCCCTCAATCCGGTCATCCCACCCAGAAGATCGGCTGGGCGCGGGCCCGGACCGCGAGCCCCGAGGCGTTGTTCGCGCTGGAGCTGAAGTGCTTTCAGAAGATGGCGCGGTTCTGCGGGCTGGAGGAGATCGCGGAGGTGATCGTCGACCACGTGCGGCGGTGTCTGGAGCTGGGTGGGGAGGTTGAGCCTGATCACGGGGCGGGGGCGGACGGCCAAGGCGCATCGCGAGCAGGTGCGGGCGCGGCAGGGCGTGAAGTACGACCAGCGTCGGGCGCGTGCGCTGGCGGCCGGTGCGATCCGCGAGGAGTGGGTGACGGTGATGTCGTCCATCGGGATGCCCAGGTCGGCGTAGATGCGGGTGTGCTACCTAGGTACGCATATCAGGACTCGAACGCCGGCCAACGAGGATCTTGGTGGAAGATGGATGCGTGATCGGTGACCGGTGGGGTGTGAGCGACAGCGAGATCGTGCGTTCCTACCCGTGCGACGACTTCGTCACCGCGCCCGCGCTGCAGGCATGGCGGGGCGTGCACGTCGAGGCGCCAGCCGAAGCGGTGTGGCCGTGGGTCGCACAAGTGAGGCTTGCGCCATACTCGTACGACTGGATCGACAACCTTGGCCGCCGCTCACCTCGCGAGTTGGCAGGCCTTCCCGAGCCTCAAGTCGGAGAAAGATTCACTGCCGCCGGCGGGCGTGAGCTGGGCCGGATCGTCTCGGTTGCCCCAGGGAAACAGCTGACGGGCACCATCCTGGGCGCCTTCATGTCCTACGTCCTCGTGCCCCAGGATCATGACACCACGCGCCTGCTGCTCAAGGTCGTCATGCGAACCAGCCGCTGGGCGGCCCTCGGGCTGTCCGTGGGCGATTTGATCATGGCTCGACGGCAGTTGCTGAACTGGAAGAAACTCGCCGAGCGCCACCACCATCAGGGCACAACCCCGGATTAGCGCACCTGACTCGGTCATTGCAGACAGTGAGCCTTTTTCAACGTGTGTTGAGCTCGCGGTTCTGGAGGACGTGTATGGCCTTGGCCAGGTGACCGGCTCGGTGTGGGCAGCAACGTAGCTTGGTCAGGATCTTCCAGCTTTTGAGCTGGGCGATTGCTCGTTCACCTGGTCCGCGGAGGCGGGCGTGGGAGCGGTTGGCGTCCTTGCAGGACTCGGCCTTGTTCTTGCCCTTGTAGGGCGTCTTGACGTGCGGACCGGCACCGACGTAGCCCTTGTCGCCCAGCACCGGCATCTCCGAGGCCGCCAGCGCGCGGATCAGACCCCAGATCCGGGCGGCCTTGAGGTCGTGGACGGAGCCGGGCAGCGGCCCCGACACCCACACGATGGTCCCGTTCAGGGTGGCGATGACCTGCAGGTTCATACCGTTGCTTCTTGTGTTTGCCCGAGTAGAAGGGCCGGTCGACCCTCACCCGGTCGATCGGGATGAGCGTGCCGTCCACGACCAGGTAGAGCCGGCCGTCCTTCTTGGCCTTGGTCAATGCCCGGCTGAGTTTGGGGGATCGGGTCGACAGCAGCGTCACCGTCTCGTTGACGTAGCGCCAGGCGGTGGTGGTTCCGACGCCGAACCCGGCGCCGAGCTGCGCGAACGTCTCCCCGTTCTTCAGGTACGCCAGGGTCATCAGCGCCTGCATGCCCGCCGGCAGTGCCCGGCCCTTGCTTCGGTTCTGCTTGCGGTGGCGGCCGACCACACCGGTGACGTACTGCAGGGTCTGACGCGACAACGGCAGCGAAGAACGGTAGAAAAGCATGTGAAACCTCTGGTGGGGACGGAGGGTTGTGAGAGATCACCCGCCCTACCAGGGGTTCTTCACGTTCCAGGGCCTGCCACGCCGCCCGCGATCATGCTGTGATCACCCACACAGACGCTGGTGAAAAAGGTTCAGTCGGGGGATGGCGAACGAGTGGTTATGGCGTTTGGTGGCCGTCGCGGGAGTGCGGTGTCACCCCGGTAGGTGGTGACGATGACACCGTCCGGGGAGTGGACGCCCCGCTCGTCGGGCAAGCCGTCGTAGAGCGCCGCCATCTTCTCTCGCAGCAGGTGCATTTCCTCGTCGACTCGGATGACGTCGTCAAGAGTGAGCCGACAGATCCGGGGTGGCAGCCCGCCGGGTGCGGGTCTCCCTGGCAGGGCAAGCGGCTCGGAATTATCCACGACTCGTCCTGGACAATTGAGGGCCCACGATCGGGGAGGCCGAGAAGCTCGCGGAGGTCACCGAGGGCCGATCATCTCGCCATCCGAGAGCGCATCAGCCCTGCATTATGACGGCATGACCGCCGCCAACTTCGAATAAGCTCCGACGAGGATATTTAATTCTGACACTGTGATTTTTATCACACTACTTCTTCGCATCCTTGGGAGTCCCGCATCGCGGGGGTGACATGGTAGGAATTGTAGATCTTGCAGTATCTCGATCATGCGAGGTATTGCTTGGCCAGCTGCCAGGGGGACAGTGGGATATGGAACCGCTGCAACGCTCTGACCCTCCGACGGTCGGCCGGTACCGGCTGCTCGGACGGCTCGGCGCCGGCGGAATGGGCCACGTCTACCTCGGGCGATCTCCCGGTGGGCGGCCCGTGGCAGTCAAGCTCATCAACACCTCGTTCGCCTCCGAGTCTGCCTTCCGCATCCGGTTCCGGCGAGAGGCTGAGGCGGCGCGGCGGGTCGGCGGGTTCCACACCGCGCAGGTGGTGGACGCGGACCCGGACGCGGACCCGCCGTGGATCGTCACCGCCTACATTCCGGGCCCGTCGCTGCGGGACGCGGTGCAGGAGCAAGGGCCGTTGCCGCCCGCCAGCGTGCTGGCCCTGGGCGGTGGGCTCGCCGAGGGGTTGTCGGCGGTACACGCGTGCGGACTGGTGCATCGCGACCTCAAACCAGCCAATGTCATCGTCGCCGCCGACGGGCCGCGCATCATCGACTTCGGGATCGTGCGCGCGGTCGACGCGTCCACGGTGACGACTTCGGGCGCGATGGTCGGGACGCCCGCGTACATGTCGCCTGAGCAGGCGCGTGGGGACGATGTGCTCGGTCCCGCCAGTGATGTGTTCTCCTTCGGAGCCGTCCTGGCGTTCGCGGCGACCGGGCGCAGCCCTTTCGCCGCGGGTTCGATCGCGGTGGCCGTCTACCGGATCCTGCACCAAGATCCTGATCTGACCGGGGTGCCGCACTCGCTGCGGGCCCTGGTGGCCCAATGCCTGGCCAAGGCACCGGAGGAACGTCCCAGTGTGGCGGAACTGATCGAACGCCTGGCTCCGGAGACCGGCAACGAGCACTGGCTGCCCTCGGGCATCGCCGCGATGGTCACCGAACACTCGGCGTCGATACCCGACGCTGTATCCCTGCCAGAGGCCCTCGCGACATCACCCGATCCCGCCCCGGCTCCCGACATCCGGCGGGACGTCCACCAGCCCGACAACTCGCCATCGGCCGTCCCCGCCCTACCGCCCTCGACCTTGCCGGTGGGCCCCGGCAGCGGTGGGCGCGCCAGACGCCACTGGGTGTGGCCGGTGGCGGCCTTCGCCGCAGGGGCACTGATCACGGTGGCTGGGGTGGTCGTGGTGAACAGGCTGACCGGGCCGGATTCGCAGGTGCCACAGGCCGGTCCCGCGGCCACCGCCACAAAACCGACGAGTTCCGTCCCCGCAGGGTACTCGCTACGGAAGGTGTCCGAGGTTCAACTGGCCGTGCCGTCCAACTACACGAGGCGAAAGAGCACTGCACGCTGCACCGCCTTCGGACCACTGGAAGAACACATCAGCGTCTGCGAGGGCGAAGGCGACATGGTGCCCAAGGAGGCCGCCGCACGCGCCGATTTCTGGAAGAGATATTTTGAGACTAAGCAACCGCTGATCCCGATCACCGTCACTGATGTGACGGTGAACAGCCGACCTGCCACGCAACTCACGGTCTTCCTCAAAGATGACCAGGACCGGGTCATCCGCCAGCAGGAGATGTACTACAGCGGCCCCGAAAAGCTATGGAAGATCGTCGCCGTTACCGAGCTGGAGAAACTATCCACGAAGGCCGACAATTCCATCTTCCGAATCGCGATCGAGACATTCCGGGCCTGAGCAACACCCAGAGTTGATGCGTCTGGGCCAGCCCGGAAATTCCGGACAGCTCTGTTTGCGGTTACTCCACGCAGTGAACTGTAGTTCAGTAGTTCCCGATGCTCGGCTTACACCCGGTTCGAGGTCTTGTACCCAAGCCCGCCGGCTAGCCCCGAGTCGGCCAGTGCTGGCGCGGCCTCGATGCGGGGCGGGTCGGCGACCAGCGCGGTGTACAGCCGGGTTCCGGCGGCGCGCAGGCGGTACTGGAGCATCTCCCGCTCGTGCTGGTCGGCGCGTTCGGTGTCGCCCGGCCGGCGGATCAGAATGGTGCCGTGCTGCTTGTCGTTCGGCCCGTCCGCCCGGCCGGAGTCCGCAGCCATGCCGCTGCCTCCTGCGAAATCATCGTGGCGGCCAGCTTCTCCTGCTCAGCGGCTCGTTTGCGCGCCCGATAAGCCCGCATCCCGCACGCCGCCGAGCAGTACTTACGCCGCGGCGACGACTCCCTCGGCAGCCCCGCGCCGCACACCACGCACTTCCGGGCCGGGCCCATGCCGTGAAGCTTCCCCTGGCAGCACGCGAGCGCCAGGTCCATGCACGTGCTCAGCCCGGCGCCCGTCCACACGTCGCCGTCGCGGATGAAGACCGGGTCGGCGTCACCACGGTGTCCGGGTACTCGGCGGCGAGCTGGTCGGCGGTGGACCAGTGCGTCGTAGCCAGCCCCCGAGCGGCCGGTTCGTGGCAGAGTGGCGGAATGTCTGGCGCGCGGTACGGGATGGATGCGCCCTACGGATTCGGCTTCGTGGGCCTGGTCGTGCTGGGGTTCTGGGTGACCGGGCTGGTGATGGCGGTCACCGCCGATCTGGCCGCCGCGCTGCCCGCGCTGGTCTCCGGCACCCTGCTGGCGGGATGCCTGGCCCTGAGCCTGCACGCCACGCTGCGCGGCAAGTTCCTGGTCTGGCGGGACGTGCTGGACGAGCTGGACCTGCGTGGCGACGAACGGCTGCTCGACCTCGGCTGCGGACGCGGCGCCGTCCTGTTGGCCGCCGCCCGGCACCTCCCGCAGGGCCGAGCGGTCGGCGTGGACCTGTGGCGCGGACGGGACCAGTCCGGCAACACCCCGGCGGCGACCCTGCGCAACGCCCGCGCCGAAGGCGTCGCCGACCGCGTCCACGTGCAAGGGGGTGACCTGCGCAGACTCCCGTACGCGGAGGCAAGCTTCGACCTGGTCGTGTCCAGCCTGACGGTGCACACCATCTTCGGCGCGGACGCCCGCGCCCAAGCGATCACCGAGGCGTACCGGGTGCTGCGGCCGGGCGGCCGCCTGCTGATCGCCGACCTGGCGCGGACCCCCCGCGAGTACGCTGCGGTGCTGGCCCGGCTGAACGCCCAGGACATCCGCGTGCGCGGCCTCGGCTGGCGCGCGTGGTGGGGCAGTCCGTGGGTCCCGACCCGCCTGCTCACCGCCCGCAAACCAGCCACCCCCTGAACACCTACCAGCGCGATCCAGGCCCGATGGTCACCTGGCGTCCGACGAGCACCCTCGATTACGGTGAGTAGCCAGACGTGTGTGTTCCACGGCTTCCGGGAGGTCATCCTCCGTCTCACGGCGGTCATGTTCGCTCGTTGTTCGCTCGGCAGCCCCGATACGGGCTGGCACCGCCCGGCACGGCCCGGCACGCAAATCGGCCTCGACATGGACGGAACGGCACGGTCTATCCCCAGGCAGCACCCTCCGGCATGGCATTTCTGGACTTTTAGTCCGTAGGTTGTGGGTTCGAGTCCCACGCGACCCGCCCCCCTGACCAGGACAAACAAAGAAAGTGCCCGCTTCGCCCCCAGTCGGGTATGCCCACTTCGTCCCCGTGTTGGCTCGGCGGCTCACGGTGGGTTCAAGACCGGCCGAGCACTCGCCCTCGCAACCCATGGTCCGATCACATCGAGGCGGCCATCGACACCCACGTCCATGCCACCCTCCCCGCCGCGGCGTCCGCCCGCCTGGAACAGCCGGACGCTTGCCGCAGCGATTCGTGAGGGGCGGCAGTCGTCGGCCCTCACGCGGGATGGTGGTCGCCGACGAACGTCCGCAACGCGGTGACGCGGCTGCCGTCGAGGCAGGCAGCCGCTCCCACCAGGGCAAGGCGGTAAACCATCCTGTGGCCGCCCGGCCTTCCTGGAGGTGTTCGGCGACTCCACAAAGGGGCTGTGGCCCTCGGCCGCTTCGGGGCGCGGCGTGACCGCGAACGTATGTGTACTACGGTTTGTAGTAGACAGGGGTCGTGAAGGCGGGAGACGTCGTGAGGACGGGTGTCCCGCTGCGGACAAGGGATCATCGGATGCGCCATCTCGTGCTCGATGCCGGTCGGCGTCCGCGCGGGCTCGCGCGATGACGGACGCGATGACCGGCGTGGGGCGCGCGGACCCGGGAATGCGGTCACTGCGAGCGGCGGTGTTCTCGACCGTATGCGTGGCTTTGTCGGCGCTGGCGCACGGCGCCACGTCCGGAGCCGGGCTGCCGTGGTGGTCCCTGGCCGGCGGGTGGCTTCTGCTGCTCGGCATGGCCGTGCCGGCGGCCGGCCGGGAGCGTTCGAGGCCGGCGATCACCGCGATGCTGCTCTGCGGGCAGATGTTCTTGCATGCGGTGTTCTCGTTCGGGCAGTGCGGGACCTCTGTCGAAGCGTCGGCCGCTCCGCCCGAGGGGACCCTGTCCGCTCATGCCTCGGCCGGGCACTCCCTTCTCGCGGGCCTGATGCCCGGTCCGGCCATGTTCTTCGCGCACCTGGCCTGTGCCTTCGTTCTCGGGTGGGTCGTGCATCGTGGCGAGCGCACGGTGTGGCGGCTGGTGCGGGTGTCGATGCGGACGGCGGGCGTGGTCACGGCGCCGCTGGCCGCGTTGCTCGCGGCCGTGTTCGCGCCGACTGGCCGCGCCGTGCCGGCCGATGCCCGCTTCCGCGTGTTCGACCGTTCGAGAACCGATCCTCCGAAGAGCGAGACCGTCCTTCTGGACCACGCGGTGATCCGGCGCGGCCCACCAGCCGTGGGCCGCGTGAGCTGACGGATCCGGTACGGCGTGGCCGTACCGGTCCTTCCCAACGCGCGCTCCAACCTGCGGCGACGTCTCGCCGCGGGTCGTCCCTGAGTGACCTCGCCCGGCCGCACCGACGTGTGCCGGCCGGATGCATCCATGCGCCGTCGTGCCTTGCCGCGCGGCGTCACCTCTTTGGAGGCTTCATTGCGTGCCTTCTCGCGCGCCCCGGTTCGGCCGACCCGCCGACCGGCGCTTTCCACCCGCCGGGTGACCGGCACCGCCGTCCGGCTCGGCGCCGTCGCGGCGCTCTGTCTGACCGCCGCCGCTTGTGCCGGTGGGCAGCCGTCGTCCGGCGAACGCCCCGCCGCCGCCACGAGCCCCTCCTCTTCCGACGGCGCCATCCGGCTCGACCTGCCGCTGCCCAAACCCGCGCTGACGCTCACCGATGACGAGGGCCGCCCCTTCGACTTCGTGGCGCGGACCGCGGGAAGGCCAGTCCTGCTGTACTTCGGCTACACCCACTGCCCGGACGTGTGCCCGACGACGATGGCCGACATCGCCAACGCGGTGAAGACACTGCCGGAGGCCGACGCGGAACGGCTGCGGGTGGTCTTTGTCACGACCGATCCGAAGCGCGACACGTCCAAACGGCTGAACGAGTGGCTCGCCGCATTCGACGCGCGCTTCACCGGTCTGACCGGCGACTTCGACGCCGTTCAGAAGGCGGCGCGCAGCGTCGGCGTCGCGGTGGAGAAGCCGGTGGAGGGCGCCGACGGCGACATCACCGCCACCCATGGCGCGCAGGTCCTGGCGTTCTCCCCTGCCGATGGCAAGGCCCACCTCATCTACACCTCGGGCACGCCGTCCCAGCGGTACACCGCGGACCTGCCGAAGATCGTCAAGGGGGAGACGGCATGAGACGGACGATCGCCGCCCTGACGGCGCTCCTGCTCGCCGCCGGGACGTCCGCCTGCGCGTCGGATGACGGGACGTCGGCCGATGATCGGCCGCGCCTCGCGGTGTCGGGCGCCTACGTGCCGGAGCCGCCGCTGGCGGACATGGCCGCCGGATACCTCACGGTCGCCAACACCGGAAAGGCCGCCGACGAGCTGGTCTCGGCGACGAGCGACATCGCGACGGACGTGTCGCTGCACACCACGACGTCGGTCGGCGCGATGAAAGAGGTCAAGGGCATGGCCGTCCCCGCGGGCGGCAGGCTCGTGCTCGAGACCGGCGGCGATCACCTGATGCTGATGGGGCTGAAGCGCAAGCCGAAGTCCGGTGAGACGGTCACGTTCGTCCTGCGTTTCGCCACCTCCGCGCCCATCACCGTGCGGGCGCAGGTCGAACCGGCGGGCAATCGAAGGCACTGACCCCGTCCGATCCCGAACCCGCCGCGTGCGCCGGGCACCGCGCCCCGCGCACGCGGCGCGTCCCAAAGGAGAACGACGATGAACGAATCGAACGCATGGCGGGGCATCTCCCGCCGGCGGCTGCTCGGCGCGGCGGGCGGAACCGGCGTCGCCGGACTCGCCGCCGGTGGCCTGGCCGGGTTCGCCGGGCAGCGCCTGGCGGGGGACGACGGACCGCCGCTCACCGCCGTCGGCGCCACCGCCGTCCCCTTCCACGGCCGCCACCAGGCGGGGATCACCACCCCGCTCCAGGCGTCCGGATACCTGGTCGCCTTCGACCTGCGCCCGGGAACAGGCCGCGGGGCCGTCGCCGGCCTGATGCGCCGCTGGACGGCCGCGGCCGCGGCGATGACGGCCGGGCAACCGCCCGCGAGGGACGACCACATCGCGCTGGACGCCGGACCGTCCTCCCTCACGGTGACGTTCGGCTTCGGCCGCTCCCTCTTCGCCAGGATCGGACTCGGCGACCGGACGCCCGCCGCGCTGGTGCCCGTCCCGCCTTTCCCCGCGGACGCCCTCGACCCGGCACGGAGCGACGGCGACCTGTGGGTGCAGATCGGTGCCGACGACCCCCTGGTCGCCGCGCACGCGCTGCGCGTCCTGCACCGAGGAGCGTCCGGCACGGCACGGATGCGCTGGCAGATGAGCGGCTTCAACCGGGCCCGGGGCGCCACCGGCCGTCCGATGACGGGCCGCAACCTCATGGGCCAGGTCGACGGCACCGGCAACCCGCGCCCATCCGACCCCGGTTTCGACACCGCGGTCTTCGTCACGGGCGGCACGGGCCCGCACGCCTGGATGAACGGCGGGTCCTACGCGGTCGTGCGACGCATCAGGATGCTGCTGGACGTCTGGGAGAAGCTGCCCCTCGACAGGCAGGAACGCGTCATCGGCCGCCGCAAGGCCGACGGCGCACCCCTGTCCGGAGGCACCGAGACGACCCCGGTCGACCTCACCGCCGTCGGGCCGGACGGAGCACTCGCGATCCCCGGCGACGCCCACGTCCGCGCCGCCGCCCCGCAATCGAACAACGGCGCGACGATGCTGCGCCGCAGCTTCTCCTACCACGACGGTCTCCGCCCCGACGGCGCCCCCGACGCCGGCCTGCTGTTCGTCGCCTGGCAGGCGGACCCGACCGCCGGATTCATCCAGGTCCAGCGCAAACTCGACGGCGCCGACGGCCTCACCCGCTTCCTCCGCCACGAGGCCAGCGCGATATTCGCCGTCCCCGGCGGCGCAGCCCCCGGCGAGTACGTCGGCCAGCGCCTGCTGGAGCCTTGAGTGGACGCACCGCGTCTGGTCCTGTCACTTCCGTCCGTTGTGGCGCTGTCCCTGCCGAGAACCTCGTCCGTTCAGGTCAAGCGGCATGCTCGTACTCGTTGAGGGTTCCGCCCAGACATTGCGTTCTTCGGATGAGGTTCCCCCCATAGCACGGCCACCTGGGGTGAGATGGGCAGCGCGTGGGAACACAAGGCCGCGATCGACCGACTACGCGAGCAGGGCCGAGGGCAGGTCGACGAGAACGCCCTGTTTGCGGTGGTGGAGCAGATGCGCCGCCTCACGAGGAAGCCGCCGCCAAGACATGCGGAGCCCGTAAGGTCCGCCGGGATCGGGAACGCCCTCGTCAGACGCCGACCCGCTCGGCCCCGGTCACCGTCCGGTTCCCCCTGCCGAGAGCGGTCCCGAACCGGGGCGATCGTGGCCGAGCCGCTCGAGGTGATCGAACAGTGGTGACGCCGGGCCCGGGCGTGGAGGCGGTGGAGATGGAGCTCGGCGAGACCCAACCTGCTGTTGCTCGGACCGACTACCCGCGTCTACCGGGTCCGCAAGCCGTACAAGGCCGCCAAGAACTCGCGGCTGGTCGAGACGGCCGTGGACGGCGAGGGGACGGTGTATCTCACCACGTACTACGACACGCCCACGGACGAGCCGGCGGCGCCCCTCCGCCCGCGTCGGCGACGTGGTCACGATCCGGGCGGACGGCACCGTAGGTAGACTCGCCCTGCCGGAGCGGACCACCGGGATCCCGAGCAGCCTCGCCTCAATGGACCTTTACACGATGACGAGTGACGGTGCCGGACGGGGTGTACATCTACACCGGCGACAAGCACGCGAGCTATATCGTCCACCTTCACGCGGGTACGGCGGAGGTCGTCGCACGACACCTCGACAGAAACAAAGGCGGATGCCAGGTGCCCTCGCGCCCGGTGGACGCCATGAACCTGTCCTGCGACCTGTCTTGGATCATGGCCGCCTACCGGCCTGGCAGCCTGGTCATGGCGGGAGCCGACTTCATTCTCCAGATCGCCACCAGAGGCCGCTCTCGTTCACGCCAGCGACGCCGGACGGCTCTGCGCCTGCGCTCCACCTGCGGGACCACGAGTTGAGCCTGCGCACCATCGCCGCCCGGCTCGTGGCCGCATGCGCCGGGCTGACCCCGTTCATCCCCGTGAAAGGCGCAGCATGACCGCTCCGAACTCGCGGCAGGAACCACGGTCCGTCAGCCCACGCCCCGAGGGGGCGGGTGACGCCGCCGGGGAGGCTTTCGGGTTCGCTCCCGCGTCCGCGCCCACCCCCGAACGGCCTCGCCGCATCGGACTGTGGGGCGCGCCGACCTGCGGGAAGACCACGTTCCTCGCGGCGCTGCGGATCGCCGCCGAGGAGGGCGAGTACGACGTCCGGCTCATCGGCTGCAACCGCGCGTCCACCGAGTTCCTCGCCGAGAACACCCACAAGCTGAAGATCGAGCGCCGGTTCGTCTCGGCGACCAAGAAGCTGCCGCCGAACCTGGCCTGGCAGCCGCACGGCACGCACATCCAGAAGGTGCCGGGCAAGAGGCTGTGTTGGAAGCGGCGCCGTCCAGTGTCGTACTCGGTGATGCTGGACATGATGGACGCCCCCGGCGGCATGTTCAGCAGCGACCCGGCGGACCGGGCCGCCGCACCAGAGTCGTCCGCATCACCATCACCAGGGTCCGTTGGTGCGGGCGGCCCTGACGGCCTCGCCCGACCGGGTCCACACGGTCCGCCCGGCCACCCCGATTTCAGCGGGCCATTCTCCACCTTTCAGCCGGACACGCCGCCATATTCCGGCAGGACCCCGCACGCCTGCTCCGCCGCCGGGGCGGCCAGGTCGGGGGCTTTACGCGCACCAAGGGGCGCGAGCTCGGCCTGACGACGCGGCGCACGGCGTTCCGCCATCCCCGTCCCGGCAAGTGAGCCGGCCCGCAAGCAAGTGAATCCGATTTGTTGCAGCGGCGGACATTGAGCGGACGATCGTCGGTGACGACGTATCAAGAAAGTCTCGTCCGACCTCGCCTCAGCCTCTGCAGAGAAGACGACAAGCAACGTTTCTGGATGCCTCGTGCTCAACTCAGACACCACTCCAACACGCTCCCAGGTGCACACCTTTTCACCCGCATTGATGGATCGGCGAACGAAGGAGCAGAATTTTGTTCGGGAAGAGGCGCGACGACGGGTCGTCTGTGAACCTGATGACCGCCTCCTTTCCGGTGTTGAGGAAATGGAAGCGCCGAACCGGCCGCAGGATGCGTTTTTCCGTATGAGGGCATGATGAGACTCTCCCGACTCACCTCCGGCCGAACCGCGGTCTGGTTCTCCCGGCCGCCCTCGGTGGTCACCTCCCTGGTGGTCTTCATGGCGCCCCTGGGTTACTGCCTCGTCCAGTCCTGGCTCCTGGCGCCGGTGGGCGCCGCGGCCGTCCTGTTCGGCGAGGCCGTGCTGCTGCCCGCGAGGCGGTGGAGAATCGTGCTGGACGCGGCCACGACCCTGCTCACCCTGTTCATCACGGGTCTTGTGACGGTCCAGCCCGCCGGGTTGCCCGGACGGGCACCGAGTGCGACGCAGGTGGTCCTTCTCGTGGTGGCCGCACTGCTGATCGTCGCGATCATGGGCCGGTCCGTGCACGCTCCACTGATCGCGGAAAACCTGGTGGAAGCGGCCTGCGCCGTCGGATTCGCGCTTCTCGTCCTCATGGCCGTCCGGACCGAGGAGGTCGTGTGGGCGTTCCTGGCCCTGATTCCAGCCGCAATATTCTATTCTGAGACCCGTGTCCTGAGGACCCGAGAGACGGCAACCAGTACGGCCGAGCGGCTGCTGCAACTGCCTTACGTCATGCCCCAAGGGCATGCGGAGCCGGCGGACCTAGCCCCATTTGCAGAGGATCTGCGTAAGATCACGAGATCCGGTGTGCTCTGGCTGCACACGTCCCTTCCGGCAGGCGAGATATGGATCAAAGCCTCCGCCGAGGGCATGACCCGATACCGTCAGCGGCCGGAACAGCTGACCTTGTTCGAACAGCAGGCGCCGCACCCACATCCGTGCCTTGTGAACAAGGACGTTCTGCCTGCCGGATGGCGCGTCGGCGTGCATTTCCCGCTGGAAGCCCCGCGGGACCACGTCGCTGGCTACCTGCTGATGGGATGGACGCGGAGCACTGGCCTGTATTTGAGCTTCCGGGTCCTTTCCGGTGTCTTGGACGGAGCGATCAGGGGGGCGGCCCGGGCGCTAGGCGCCTACTGGGCCAACGCCTGGGCGGCCCACGAACTCGAAGCCGAACGGGCACGGCTCAGCGCGGCCATCGATCACTCGGATGTCGCGACCCTCGTGCTCGGCACGTCCGTCGTGGTGTGGAACTCCGCGATGGCCGCACTGACGAACATCCCCGCGGACGAGGCGATCGGCCGTCAGACCAAGGACCTCTTCACCCTGGCCTACGAGGACGGCCGCCCGATCGAACTCGCCCATGGACTGACGGGAACGCCAAGGCTGACCACCCGGGACGGGCGTCTTCTGTGGGTGGAGGTCTCGTGCTCGGCCGCTTCCGGCCCCGAGTCGGGCGAGCTGCTCACGGCCGTGTTCGTGGACAAGTCGGCGAGGCGGCAACTGGACCACATGCGGCACCTGCTACTGGTCTCCGTGCATCATGAGTTGCACGGCCCGCTCACCACGATCCGCGGGCATGCGCAGCTACTCGAGACGGCCGTCACGAACCAGGACGACGCCGAGTCGATCGGCGCGATCCTCGACTCGGTGGAGATGATGCAGCACATCATCGCCGACTTGGTGTTCGTCATCGACGGAGACCCCTCCGCATGGCCTGTCGCGGTGGAGGGGGACATCGAGATGTCGAAACTGCTGCGCCGGACCCTGCAGAGCGTGCCCTCCGTGGCGGCGCGCACGGTGATCAGTGCGCCGTCGCAGGTCGTCGTGCGCGGCGATCCCGTCCGGCTGCGGCAGTGCCTGGTACTCGTCCTCGGTAACGCGGAGAAGTACGCCCCCGAGGGCAAGATCACCGTGGAGGCGCGGGAGGAGTCGGGGCACGGCGTGCTCACGATCTGCGACGAAGGACCGGGCATCCCCGCCGCGGAACTCCGTTCCGCACTCATGCCCTACTACCGGTCGGCCGCCACGCAGGATCTTCCGGGCTCAGGGGTCGGCCTGCACATCGCCAACTTTCTCATGACCTCGATGCGCGGGCGGATCGAACTGGGCACCGCACCGTCGGGCGGGCTCAAGGTCGAACTCTGGCTTCCCCTCGCGTCGACCGGGCATGACCAGGGCGACGAGCCGCGGACCGATTCTTCAGAGTGAGGCGGGCGCCGTCGTGGAGGCGCGCGTCACCCTGATGCCAGTTCGACGAGCACCCGGCGTAGTTCCACGAGTTCGAAGGGCTTGGCGAGGACACGGGTCAGCACACCGTCATCCAGATGCAGTGAGGAGCGAGCGGCCGCGGTCAGGACGAGAACCGGGAGTTCGGCCGTGTGGGCGTGCCGGCGAAGCCGGGCCAGGACTTCGGCGCCGTCCATGTCGGGAAGCATGCGGTCGAGGATCAGCAGGTCCGGCGGGCGGGCCGGGTCCACGAGCAGGCGCCAGCCTTCATGGCCGTTCCCGGCGAGAACCGGTTCGTGACCGTCGCGTTTCAGAATAGTGCGGAGCAACTGCGCGACCCCGGAGTTCTCAATGATGAGCACCCGCACCCGTTGCCTCCGTCCGGACTTCCAAGATGGTCGCGAGTGAGGGTATCAGCGTGGTTACGGAGTGCTCGCACCGAAACGGGGCCACGGATCCACTTATGTCTCCGCACGAAGGCGCCGCGACGGTGCCGGGGGACGAGACTGTACATAAAGCAGCATTCGTTGGCTGTTTCCTCCCTATTCTGCCCCTGACTGCCCCTGACCGCCCCTTCTACCTGGATAGCATGAAGTATGGCGCGGATACTGGTTGTGGACGACGATCCCCGCCTGCTGAAGGTGGTCTCCACCCTCCTGCGTAGGCATCACCACCGGGTCGAGGCGGTCCCCACTGGAGAACTCGCCCGTCAGGCCCTCCGGCGCGGCAACGTCGACATCACACTGCTGGACGTCAACCTGCCGGACGTCAACGGCCTGTCACTGGTCCTCGAGATGCGCCAGGAGGGGAACGACACCCCGGTGATCCTGCTGACGGTGCGCACCGAAGTGCATGACCAGACGCTCGGGCTGCGGCTCGGCGGAGACGACTACATCGCCAAGCCGTTCAACCCGGAGGTGCTGCTCGCCAGGATCGAGGCCGTCCTGCGGCGCTGCTACGGGATGGGCACCGCCCAGCGCGACGACCCGGCGGACGACAACCTGCTGGAGATCCCCCCCATCGTGATCGATTTCGCGGCTCGGCAGGTTCGTAAGGACGGGGAGGTGGTGCGGCTGGCCCCCCTGGAGTACTCCATCCTGGCGTTCCTCGCCGCCAACCGCGGGCGGGCGGTCTCCAAGGAGGAGCTGATGCTGGACGTCTGGGGCACCAGCCGAGGCGTCACCCGGACGCTCGCCGAGCACATCTCCCGGCTGCGCCGCAAGCTCGGCGTCGGCCTGATCGTCACCCAGATCGGGTACGGATACCTCGTCCCGCGGCATGTCAGAGATGACGAAGCCATAAGTCGGTGACGAGGGCGTCGTCGCCCTCCAGCCGGCACCACATCTGGTGACCGCGCAGCTGCATCGCGATGCACCAGCGGGCCAGCCCGAGCTCCTCACCGACGCTCGTGCCCGCCTGGGCCGGCCAGGGCAGCCCGATCCGAGACCGTGCCTCCTCGAGATCGGACCGGGTCATGTCCGCTGAGACGGAGCGCACGCTGTGCACGGTGAACTCGGCCCCGTGCCGCACGGTGACCTGTTGGTCCGCGACCGCTCCGACAAGGGCCAGGTGGGTGCCGACGGCGTCGGCCACGATCCGGTCCGCGGTCTCTTCGGGCGTTTGCGTGTCCTCCAGATCGGCCAGCAGCCGCCCGAGCCCGTCGATGGCGGAGGCGAGCAGCTCCGCGTCCTCGGCGGCCTCCTCCGGTGCGGACACGTCCCGTCCCCCGGCACAGAAGGTGGCGATGGTGAGCTCACCCGCCAGACGGTGGGCAAGCCCGCGGATGAGTCTGTCGTGCCAGTCCTCCCGTGCCGGCTCCTCGCGCGCGACGACAACGGCGCACGTGGCCGACAGCGGTATCGCGGTGCGGGATCCGCTGGTGAACCGCGACCGCCAGGTGAGGGCCTGACCCGCCGCGACGAGGGAGTCCCGGCCGGCGACGAGGCCGTCATCGACGGTCAGATCCTGGACGCCGCGGGGAGGGACCTCCACCCGGGTGTGTACGAGTAGGGGATGCATCAGCCGACAATTCCCCGGCATCCCGTCGGGACGGGCCGATGGGCCGGGATGGCGGGGTGGCCGGCGACAGGCCGGCCCATCGCCGCACGCCGGTCGATGCCTATCAGTGCACGACGGGCCCGAGCCCCACAAAGGAAGGCGGCACGGTCATCTGGATCCTCGGCGACTTCCAACTTCCCCTCCTCGGGCTTCCGGCCCCGGCAGCTCCGTACCTGCCGGTGCGGCGGCAGGAATAGGGACCGTGCTCCCTGAACACTGAGCTGACTCATGTTAATCGTGGCCTGCACGATAGTGGTTAAGGGGCTGGGTGGACAGCGGGCCTTGGGCAAGGTACGCCACTTCCCGAGGGCGGCGCCACGCTCGAGCAGAGGGACGCACCTTGGCGTGATATCGGTGGTCCGGACAAACTCGGCAATTGCACCGAGTTCGATCCACTACCCACCGGAGCGTGTACGGAATCCGCTCCTCTGTCGACTCGCTCTGATGACACTTGCCCCGCAGCACCGACGATACTGCCAGCGGAAAAGCGGCGTCGCGGAGTCGCGGAGTCAGGGACAACACGGTCACCACACATACACGAAGTGCCGACATTCTTGATGTTCGAGATCACCGCGGCCATCCGCCCAGGTCACCGGCCAAGAGAGCAGCCTGTTCGTACACGGACGACACGCACCGCGATGGTGAAATGACATGATGTCGCGGACTTGGCAAAAGCGCCTCAATATTGCGAGAACACGGGGACCGCGCCGCCAATTTAAATGCCAGCCGAAGCGTATGACCGGTTCGGCTCTCACAGGCTGCCGCGAGCTCAGTAAGTTGCACTTTCAACTACACCTGAAGCGACAAGAGCTGTTTGCTGCGCCGGGGGAATCGTGCTCCGTGACCTGGTTCCGTCGCCGATCGCGAGGAGCGGCCGGACCACGGCGGCCTGACGGCCGTCCGCGAGCACGGCATCACCGTCAGGTCGACACCGACGCTTCTCCTTCGGCGACCGCGTGCTTCAGGGCCCCAGCGGGAGCCTTTCCGACACTTCAACGCGGATTCCAGTCGGGATCAACATGGGATCAACAGTGACGCGGCCCATCGCACACCCGTATGACGGCCGCCGGTCGCCGACAACCGTCTCCACCTGGTGGTTCTCTCTCTCAGCCGCCCCGTAGTGCCAGGGTCGCCGGTGCCGTTCCGGCGTGCCCGGCCCTCAACGAGCATGTCAACAACCCTTTTGAGGCCACCTCCTTCTCCGAGATCGTTTCGTCCGATGGCTGCGTAGATCAGGAGATGAGGGAGTGACGATGGAAACCATGCAGCCGGCCAGCGAGGGCTACCGGGCTTCTGACCGGTTCCGGACACGCAACGAGGAGCTGTTCGCCCGCCGGAGGCCACTCCAGTTGAAGATCACCGACCTGCGCGACAGGTCCGGCACCGGCGAAGCCGCCGCGGTCCGGGAAGCCGCGTTGCGCGAAGCCGAGCGCCAACTCGACGACCTCACCTACGAGATAATGACGGCGAACTTCGGTCTGGTGCGCCGTTACGTCGCCGCGTTCACCTCCCGGTCCTCCGAACACAGTGAGGACTACGAGAGCGCCGGCAAGGTGGGGCTGCTGTGGGCGATCTACTCCTATGACCCGGCGCAGGGCCTGTTCGCGAGCTGGGCGTTCAAGCCGATCCAGCGTGAGGTACTGCGGGCCGTCCGGGACGCCGAGCATCCCAACCTCAACCTTGGCGACTTCGAGAAGCGCCCGGCCATCCTCGCCGCGGAGCGATCGCTACTGGAGGAGGCCGACGAGGGCGCCCCGCCTGCCCACGCCGAGATCGCCAGGCGGGCCGGCGTCGCCGAGGCGCAGGTCCGCCGCGTCCTGGACGCCCCCCGGTTGGACAGCCTCCATGCCTCGGTCAGCGGCAAGGGCGACGAGATGATCTCCCTTGAGGAGCGGCTGGTCGATCCGGCCCAGAACCTGGAGGAAAAGGTAGAGTTGCGGTCGCAGCTCCGCGCCCTCGTCAACCAGGGGTTGCCCAGTCTCGATGCCCGCGAACTCCACGTGCTCACCCGCCGGTTCGGGCTGAACGGCGAGCCGGGGCAGTCGCTCCGCGTCATCGGCGAGCAACTCGGCCTCTCCCGCGAGGGCGTGCGGCAGATCCAGCAAAAGGCCCTGGCCAAGCTGGTCGAACCGGTAGCGGGTGCGATCTGAACACCTCTTCAATTCGAGAGCGTGTCTGACGTGGGTGGTCTGGCCAGTACGGGCACCTGCTCCCTCAACTGACGCCATTGGCAGCCAAGGGAGCAGGGAGATCCTTACAAGAGACTGCTGGCGGCAGCCTCAATGACTACTGTCCGGGGCTTGGGCCCGCACGCATCCATCGGGGCTGAATGATCCCAAGTTCCGGCCCGGCTCCTTCTCAACGAAAGGCTCTGGTCCGTCCCAGCTCACGGGCTCACCTCCGGCTCCGGGTCCAGTACGCGAGCGATCACTGCGGCGGCACCGCGCACATCGTCCACCTGACCGATCTTCGCGCCCCACTCCCACCAGAAGCAGGGCACGTTGCCGGACAGAGGATCCGGGTAGCACTTCACCCGCTCGCTGAACAGTCCGGTCTTCGGGTTGACCACCCGAACCCATGCGCCTTCCGTCGTGCGTTCCATTCGGGCCCGCAATAGCTGTCGAGAGTTCAACTCCGCTGCCAACCGCTCCAGGAACCCATAGGGGTCCTCCTTCGGCCCGTCGAGTTCCTTCCCCGATCGGCCGCCGGTGACCAGGCTCATTTCGGTGGATACCTCCATGTCATGAAGTCGGCCGAAGATTCAACGCCGCAATTCGATCTCGATGCGCTGGACAGAGACGGGTATCCAAACACGCTTTCTCGATCGCGGCGGCCAAGGTCCCGGAAGGCGACTCCCGTTGCCGGTCTCGGTTCATCGCCTTCCCTTTCCCAGGTTGACTCCTCGTATCAGCTACCGTCCGGGCATCGCGGCCGGCCGCAACATTCACTTTCGATCACGCGGGGAGGGATCACCGCCGGGACCGGTGTCGGTCCGCGGCCGTCACCGTCGGGGCCCGTTCGGGACTCAGGGCGGGCCATGGCGGACGGCATCACGACCAGGCTGGTCACCAGCTTCCGGCGGGGCGCCTCGTGGTCGAGTTGGTCCAGCGCTTGTTGGTGTCGTTCACGTTCCTCTCGACGGTGGTCAGCTCCACCTTGAACGGAATGCCGGGACGGCCGCCGACCTTGACCAGGAACCTGCCGCGTCCCGGAGGTTCGCTGTCCTCCTTCAGGTCGGGATTCCAGGAGGACGGCGTCGACCAGTCGATGATCATGCGCTCCTCGATGGACGACAGGCGCACCACTTCGTTCACCATGGGCATCTCGGCCCGCGGCAACCCGCCGCAGATCACCATGCCCGCGCGTTCGGCGAAGCCCTTGGCCTTGAGCCGGTCGGCCTCGTCCGTCAGCGACAGCAGGTCGGCCATGGTGTGCGTGATCATCACCTGGCCGATGCCGCGCTGCCGGTTGAGGCGGGTGAGCGCGTCGACCCGGTCCACCAGGCCGCGCCCGGACCGTAGCACCCGCCACAACTCGTCCAGGACGACGAAGAAATGCCGCTGGGGTTCCAAGCCCTCGTCGGCCAGCGCGTGCGCGACCTCGATCGAGCCGAATCCGTCCGACCAGCACGCCAGCAGGACAGCGGCCTGGAGTTCGGCGTCGGAGTCGTCGATCCCGCTGATGTCGATGCAGACACCTCCCGGGTTGCCCAACTCGATCCCGGTGGTGGTGTGACCCGCGAACGTCTCGCCCATCGGCCCGTCCAGTACCCCGAGCAGCGAGGCGTGCAAGGGGTCGACGGCCGCCCGGTACCGCGCCTCGTCGCCGCGCGCCAGGGTCACGGCGCGGAGCCGTTCCGGCCCCTCGGCGATCACCTTGATGAGATCGGGCAGGATGGGCACGCCGGGGTGACGCTCGTCCAGCACCCGCAGGGCCGCGTTGAGGACGGTGCGCTCGGTGTCCACGATGGGTCCCCCGCGCAGAAGCGTGAGCAGCGCGGCGACCATGTTCAGCCGACGGCCGTGGGCATCGGCGATCAACTTCCGCCGCGCCTCCTCCGGGAGTCTGGCCGCCGCGGCGGACGTCGAACCGGGGTCGAGCACGTTCAACGTGCCCAACCCGCGGCCGAGCTTGATGATCTGCCCGCCCATGGCCCGGACCAGATCGACGTAGTCGGGCTTGAGATCGCCGAGCACCATGGGGAACACCCCTTGCCCGACCAGTCCCACCACCATCCGGCGGATCAGGGTCGACTTGCCCAGCCCCGGCTTGCCCAGCACCAGGGCGGACGGATTGTGGATCAGGTTGGCGCGCTGGAACCACGAGATCGGATCACAGCACAGCGCGGCGCCGGTGGTCAGCTCCCGGCCGAGTGGCACACCGACCATCGGAGTTCCCGACCCGGCTCCGAACGGCCACAGCCCGCACACCTGGACCGTGGTCCCGCGCCACTCCGGAGGCGCCTCGACGTGGGAGGCCCGGCCCCCGCCCCGGCGGCTGAATCCCCTGGATCCAGGTTTGAGCTCGGGCTTGCCGGTCTTCTTCTTGTCCTTGCCCTTCTTGCCCTTCCGGCCGTCCTCTGCGGCGGGCGGCTCTCCGGCCGTGCCGCCGAGGATCGATCCCAGAGAGTCGTTCACAGTGATTCCCTCACCAGCGAAGGGACCTGAATATGGCTGGGAAGAACGATGCCCAGTGGCAGGCCCGCCGCGAACGCCGACGCCTGCGCACCGTACATCCGCCGCAACCGCAGACGCGCGGGAGCCGAGAGCGTGTCGACGGCCGCCGCCGCGATCGGCAGGTCCGCTGCCGAAGGGACGGTGGCGGTGACGAGAATGGTGAACCGGGTCACCCCCGCCCCTCTGGCCTCTTCGAGGGCCGACTGGTCGCTCTTGATGACGTCGATCTCGTTCCGGGCGGCGCTGGCGCTACCGTCGAGACGGAAGCGCGAGTCCCTGCGGTCCCGTTCCACGATCCGGCTGGCGGAGGCCGGATCATGCGGCCGGTAGAGGAAGGTGACGCGCTTGCGCGCGATGTCGTGATGCGGCGCCACCAACCCGCTCATCACGTTGGACAGCACCTCGCCGCGAGGCGCCTCCGACATGCCCCAGGTGATCGAATGGCCACTGTCGTGGACGTAGTGATCCCATGATTCCTGCGACGCGACCGGCCCGACGTCCTCCCAACGCATCTTCGTGTCCCCGGCGGCCTCCATGCTCGACTGCGCGTCCGGGTCGTAGGCGATCCGCACGGCGCGGGCGAGTTGATCCGCGGTCATCGGACGAGCGGATCCGGCGCCGGTCATCGCGAGCCCGGAGATCAACCCGGGGATGCGCATCCCGATCTCCCGGACCATGGCCTCCTGGTCTCGGCGCCTGCCCCCGATCTGCGGCAGGGCCGCGTAGGTGACCGCGATACGGGTGGCGACCCGGGCGCTGCCCACCGGGTAGTTCCAGACGATCTCCTCCAGGGCCGCCCGGGCCAACTCCGGAGCATGGGGATCGATGTTGCCGTGGATCTCCTCCCGGAGGCGTGTTCCGCTGTCAGGGGCGGTCTCGATGGTCACGCTCGCAGCGACCAGGCCCGGCTCGTAGCTCAGCGACGCCAGCCAATGCCCCCAGTGGGAGACCCACGTGTCGACCTGGCTCTGGTCGACCAGCCCCGCCCCCTCGGCGTTGCAGTCGAACACCACGGTGTAGTGCTTCGCGGCCGGGACGATGATCAGGGCGAACGGGCGCCCGTAGGAGTCGTGACCCTCCACCAGCCGGGACTGGGCGAGCAGCCCCGGAAGCCGGCACGAGCCGTGCGGGATGACGCTCAGCGGTCCCGAACGGTAGAGATGCCAACCCTGGGAACGGCCCGACCACCAGTTGAACCGGGCCGTGAGCGACTGGAGCGCGGTCCGCCCGTGCTGGTCCTGGATGACCAGCGGCAGCATGACCACCCCCAGGACGACGACGGCGACCAGGCTGGCCTTCACCGACGCCATCGCGACCAGGGTGATGATGATCAGCCCCACCATGAGGATCAGGGTGCCGGCCAGGCCCAGCCGGCCGATCCCCGGAGAGACCGGCTTGCGCCAGTTCCCATACGTCGGTTCGCGATAGTCGGATGCCACGCCAGATCAGCTCATTCCTTGGCTACGTAGTGCCGGACTACCTGGTGCCGCTCGGGCCGCTGCGTCCGCCGTTGTCACTGCCGCTTGTGCCCCGACCCGAGCCTCCGCTACTGGAGAAATCGGGGGGAGGGGGATTGTAAGGAGGAATGTACGGCGCAGGCGGGGGTGTGTAGGGAGGTACCTCGTAGGGAGCAACCCGCGACGACCCCGTATCTCCGGCAGGGGGTGGATCGCCACCAGGATTACCGGAGGTAGGAGAGGCGCCGGACGGACCACCCGAGGAACCGCCCGAGCTTCCAGCACTGCGCGAACCGCCACGACCACCCGGGTTCGAACCTGCGTTGGGGGCCTGAGGAGCGGTCGGCGCAGAAGTCGATCCACCGCCGCCCGAGCCCCCGGTCGGCCCAGTAGGCGTTCCGCCGCCTCCGCCGCCGCCTCCGCCGCCTCCGCCGCCGCCTCCGCCGCCTCCGCCGCCACCTCCGCCGCCACCTCCGCCGCCTCCGCCGCCGTTGTTTCCGCCGCCGCTGTTTCCGTCGTCGCTTCCACTCGGACCGTTGTTTGAGTTAGGAGTCGATCCACCGCCGCCGGGCACGAACGAGCGGAGCAGAGACATGCCCCGACTTCTCATGGTCACAGAAGTGCCGCCGTACGCGAAATGACCGACCTGGCGGACGCCGAAGGAGCTGTAGCCCTCCGTGGCCGCAGGCATCACGGTGCGCAGGACCGCGGGCAGGGCGAATACCGAGCCGGCGACGAGGGCCAGACCGAAAAGACGGTCGGCCTCATACTTGGACGTCATCAGGCCCAGGGCTGAGGCGTAAATCGTCGCAATGACCGGTTTGACGATGATCAACGAGATCACCATGCCGATGCAACTTCTGTAAGCAGCATCTCCGTACTTGGTGAACCTCGATGCCGCCACCGCTGGGAGGATCCCCACCAGAACTATCAGGGCTCCGCTCCGGAAGAGCATCAAGACAAACTGGATGCACGATGAGATCGCCGCACCGAGGGCGAAGAAGGCGAGGATGAACGACTCGCCATTCTTATCACCGCCGAGCAGTTGGAACCCGCTGTTCCAGTTGTCCTTCCAGGCGTCGCCCTTCGGCTTCATGTGGTTGATGATCAATTGGGAGTACTGATCTCCGGCGATATTCGCCAGATTGACCAGAGTAGCCAGGGTGAGCATGATCACCGCCAGCTCAAAGAACTGCTGGAGCGCTTCCCTGAAGGGTGCACCCTTGCGCTGGATGGCGATACGGAAGGCCGCGACGAGAAGCCCGGCGAACGCAAACGCAGCAATCAGCCAGTTAGTGTACAGACGGAGATCATAAAGGACACCGCCCGGCCCTTTCTCCCCGGTCAGTTGCACATTGTAAGCGCTACCACCACCGCTGATCCACCAGGTCAGGAACAGATCGAAGGATCCCAGTGCCCATTCCCCCAGCTTCTCGACGAGCCAGGTCCATGTATCATCGAGGGCGCCGTTCACCAGGCAGCACCCGGGCGGCGCACAAGGATCGCGGAATTGCTTGGTTCAGGCACGTGGACTCCCAATCTCAGAACGGGTCGACCAGGAGAGAGACAAAGGCGATCGCCACCCCGGAGGCTGCGCTGACGGATGCGATCACCACCCAGCCCAGTTCGGTGAAATTCGCGCCGGCCTCGCCTCTCTTGTGCTTGATCGTCATTCTGCCGCCCACCACGACGAAGCCCGCCACACATCCGCCCAGGACGGTCCAGACCAACCAGCGCAGCATTATCGCCACCGGTCGGGTGACCTTGCCGATGTCAGCCGGGTGGCCACGCGGGAGCGCCAGGTCGGGCCTGGCGTTGATGTCGGGGGGCCTTCCGACGGCAGGCCGGAGTTTCGTTTCCTTCATGAGCTTAGTGGCGTCTTTTTTGCACTGCTCCGGGAACATCCCGCTGGGGTGCTGCCATTGGTCGCAGTACTCCTCCACTCCCCCGACACAGGTGATCTTATCCTGCTCGGACATACCGTCTTTCCAGCAGGCGTTGTTCTCTCGCTCTACCACGGGCCATTCTTTGCTATCGCTGGTGTTGCAGTACCCGTCCAGATCCTCGTTGCTGCGGGCCAGGCATACCTGGAACTTGTACAGCGGCTTCCCCTTCTTGGGCACCTTGTAATTGGGGATAGCGGCCTCGCGGCAATCGCCCTTATTGCCGATGCGCAAGAGCTTATTCATTTTTTTCGTACTCAGAATGCGCAGCGTCAGCGGACTTCCGTCGAGGAATACCCTTCCGCGCACGAGATGGCCGTCCTTGTTTCGGTCACAGATTTGTATGCGACCGCTTGCGCGATCCCACTTGAGGAAGCCACCAGGGTCTGTGTCGATGGTCTCGATCTTCTCCGCCGCGCCCCAGTGAGGCTCTGGCAGCGCCACGAGAGCGACGGTCGTCACCTGGCCCGGCGCCTGGGCGGCCGGAAGGGCGCCGATCGAGAGCTGTACCGGGTCGGTGAGAGTCCAACCGGCAGGCTGGGATCGTTCCGACGAGTCCGAGATACCCGGGACCCGGCCGAGCGCCTCCGGGGCGGAAACAGGCAGCAGGCCGAAGATGACCAATGCGGCGCCCAGCGCAAGGAGTGCGACGAGCCAGGGGGATTCTCGCCGAAGCGGCGGCACTCGACGCCGGCGGCGCTTTCCGCTTTCCGCGGGGGCGCGCCGCGGTCTCATCAGCCCGACCCGATGACGGCCGAGACGAAGAAGTACCCACTCACGGCGGTGATGCAGCCGAATCCGACGATGACCATGCTCTGCACGTGATTCCCCCCTTCGCCCTTCTGGTGCTTGATCGTCATTCTGGCGCCGATGATGACGAACCCTCCCACCCCGCAGAAGAGCGCACCCCATACCCCCCACTTGAGCAAAATCAAGAACGAATTGGCGAACGGTGGTGCTTCGCCCTGACCGGGGTTCGGGATGCCGGGGGCCGCTCTCGAAGCGAGGTATGCCACTTGGTAAACCAGGTTGACCATCCGCGTGGTCATCACATCAAGCATGTGCGTCCTCCGGGTTGATGCGATCGAGATCCTGACCGGACGTGCTGAGGAGAGCGGCGACCTGGCCTGTCCCGAGGGTCACCGAGGCGCGGCGGCCAGTGTCATGGTGCACGCGATGAGAGGCACTCATGCTCGTCCGGCGGGGTCGGGCGCCGGCCGGTACCGTCCGGCGTTCCCGCCGTGGACGATGTGGAGGGCCGAAAAGGCGCCGACTTCCCGTTGGCATGGCAAGAATCGGAGCGCAGTGCCAATGTGATCGGGCTACGTCCGCCACGTGCATGATTGATGACCCCCTCTCAGAAGGGGTCGCGCCGGTCAGAACCGATCCGACGAGACGAACACCTCCCGAGCACAGTTCCGCTCTATGTTCAGGACGGTCCGCGAGCCGGCGCGATCGGCAACCACCGGCAGGCACAAAAATCCGGTGCGAAAATCTGGCGCCGGGCGGGCTGGTCACGGGGCGGCCACCGCTGGGAGCGCGGGGACGGCGAAGTGCCTGCTGAGAGCCTCAACGCGGCGGTGGCGGAGCCCCCTCCCTCACCCTGCGATCATGCCGTCCACGTCGCGGATCAGACGGGAGTAGGCAGGAGGAGGCTTCGCCCTGTCCGGAGGATCACCGAGGCGGAAGGCCTCCACCCACGGGAGCTCCCATAGCCGGGGGACCCCGCCGGCGATCAGACGCACGAGGTCGGACAGCGGTTTCGGACGTTTCCCGGGAGCGTCGGCGATCACCACCAGGCCGAGCAGCTGCACGCTCGGGAGCACGCCCGCGGCCCACTGGCCCACGGCGGCCTGGGCGGCCTGCAACCCGGCCGCGTGGCTACGCGCGACCAGCAGTACCCGGGACCGTCCGGGCGGTAGGGGCGCCGGCCAGTAGCGTCCCGCGCTCGCGCTGTTGGCGACGAAAGCCGCCAGCGTGGACGTGCCGGCCCCACCATGGCAGGAGGAGAGCCAGAGGTCGGGGCCTTGGCCGCTGTAGGTGGCCAACCCGAGCGTGCTCTGCGGCGAGGGGCCCCGATCCGCGGGTATGACCGCCTGCGCGACGAAACCTCCGCTGGGCGCCTCCTCCTGCCGGTATGCCTGCGGTGTCGTGCCCGCCATGGTCGGCGGAGCCTCGTGGCCGGTCCCCTCGTACCCCCGGGCGCCGCTCGGTGGTGGCGGCATCCCCATGGCCCCCTCCAAAAGAGTCACAAGCGGCTTGCGCGTTCGAATTCGACCGTCCGTGGATCGTCGCCATCTTCAACCTCGCGACACGCTCGGATCCGCTGGATCCCGCCCGGCGTGATGGCCCGCTCACCCTCCGGCTCGGTCTGGGGCCGGTCGGGGCCGCCGTCTGGGGCGCCGCCGCCGGAGGCACCTTGCGTATCCGTCCGATGACCACACTGTCTTGATCGCAGGGTCGGTGGGTCGGCGGGAGGTGGCACATGCCCGGAGAACGGGCCGACGGCGGGGGATCCCCATGAAGAACATGCTGAAGAAACTCATCCTGAGAAAGCTCGTCCTGGCATCTCTTACAGTCTGGTCAGGCTGCTTTGGCGTGTTGCTCATGATGGTGATGTTCGTCGCCGTTGCGGCCGTGGCGATCCAGATCATCCATTCATCCTCCGACCTGACCCAATGCGGATCGGCGAACGCCTCCGGCCCGGAGCAGATGAGCGACGCGCCGAAGTCGAGCCCCATGATGACGGGCCCGAGCGTTCTACCCGCCGCCTACACCGTGGGCCTGGTTTCGGGACCGCTCGGCGCCAAGACCGCGCAGAACGTCGCCTTGGAATCCGGCAATGCCGCGAACAGCATCCCCACGAACTATGTCGCTTACTACAAGGCCGCAGGAGCGAAGTACGGCATCCCCTGGTCCGTGCTCGCCGGAGTCGGGAAGCTCGAGACCGACCACGGCCGTTCCAAGCTGCCGGGAGTCACCTCGGGGGAGAACTACGCCGGCGCGGGCGGCCCGATGCAGTTCATACCGGGCACCTGGAAAGCCTACGCAGTCGACGGCCCGGAATACGACTCCAAACTGCCCGGCGACCACATGGGAAAGCCCGACGGGAAGAAGAGCCGTTACGACCCGGCGGACGCCATTCCCGCCGCCGCCAAGTATCTGCGGGCGCTCGGCGCGGCCGCAAATGCCAAAAGAGCACTCTGGACGTACAATGGTTCCGCCGACAGCTCCTGGGGTTACGCGGACAACGTGCTGTCGTGGGCCAAAAAGTACGACCAGGGGTTGTCGCTCGGCCCCGTGAACGCCCCCGCATCCTCCTGCGCCGCCGGATTCGGCGACAGCGGCGGTTCGGCGCCCGGATCAGTCTGCCCCAGCGGCACGGACCTGGACGCGGAACACATGACCAGGCGGATGACCTGCGTCCGCGACCAGATCAAAGCCCAGTTCAGGATCCCTCGCGGGATCGGCTGCTACCGGCCTGACGGCGGCATCGCCGGCGGCGGCGAACACCCCCGCGGCCGCGCCTGCGACTTCATGATCAGCTCAGGGTCGCCCGAACCCGACGAAGTCAAACGCGGCTACAACATCGCCAACTGGGCCAAGGGCAACGCCAAACGCCTCGGCATCGACTACATCATCTACCGCCAGCACATCTGGAACCCCACCCGGGCCAGCGAGGGATGGCGGCCGATGGAAGACCGCGGCGGGCTGACGGCCAACCACTTCGACCACGTCCACATCTCCGTGCTGCCCTGACCGCCCGACCGACCCGCAGCACGACCTCGCGCACCGACTTCAGGAGGATCCCATGGCCGCCCCCGGCCGCCCGCCGCGCGTCGCCTTCCTCGCCGTACTCGGCTGCGCCGTCACCGCCTGCGGGGCGCCCCGAGCCGCACCGGAGGCCCACTCCGCCCCCACTACCGCGACCTCCTCGCCTGCACCCGCGACCGCGTCCCCGGCGGTGCCCGGCGGTCTGCCCGACCTCACCCGGCTCGACCAGCACGACGCCACCGCGGTGTCCGAGACGGCGCTCACCCTGATGTGGACCGTCGACTCCACCACCGACCACGGCCAGCTCGACGCCTACCGGCGAGCGATCCCCCTGCTGGACAGTGTCTACGCGGCGGCCATCACCGGCCAGGCCGGCGGCGGCGTTCCCGGGCGATGGAGCGGCCACCGTGCCTACGCCAGGGTTCGCCTCACCCGGCAGAGTCCCCAAGGCGACGTCGCCGCCGACACTCCCACGCTGGCGCACCGGCAATGGAAGATCGCCGTCACGCCCACCGGCCGGGACGGGTGGAAGGACACCCCCGTCCACGCGACCGCGTTCGTCACTCTCAAGCGCGCGGAGCCGAGCGCCCCGTGGCGCGTGTCGGCGGTGGGGACCACCTGAACCGGCACTTCAACGAGAGACCACCGAACGGGCCCGGCCGTGCGACCCCGTGACCGGGGAGCGGCCGGTCCGCGCCCGGCGGAAACGGCATTCGCCGCGGCCCGAGAACAGACACGTTTGGACCCAACGATTTAGGAGGCTCTGTGGCCGGTAATGACGACGACGACGTGTACATACTCTTCCTCGGCATCGCTCTGTCGGTAGCGCTGCTGGGCGGAGTGGGCAGTTTCCTGACCTGGCTGGCGGGTCAGGTGTCCGGCGTCATCGCAGGCGGTGGATGGCCGGATTCCAGCCCCACGGACTGCTTTGACATCGCCTTCAAGCTCGTCCGTCATCCCAGCGATCCGCAGGGGGCGTGGCCGCCCGCCGCCGCGGCGGCCCTGGGGTCCGGGGCCGTCTTCTTCACCCTGCTCGCCGTGTTCCTCACGGTGGCGGCGGTGGGGACCATCTTCCTGGTGCGAGTGTTCCTGAATGTGCGGCGCCACCGGCCGGTCCGGCGCCTCCGCCTCGGATACGCCTCCGGGTGGGAGGTCCGCAGGCTGCTGAGCGCCCGGGCCGTCCAGAACAAGGCAGGGCAGGTCCGTCCGTCCACGCACGGCCAGCCCGCCCGCACGGTGAAGCCGGAGGATGTCGGCTTCTACCTCGGCAGGGACATCCGGTCCCGGCGGAAGCTGTACGCATCCCTGGAGCACACGGCGGTCATCGTCGCGCCACCGCGGCAGGGAAAGGACGTCCACTTCGTCACGCCGTTCACCATCGACGCGCCGGGCCCCTGCATCGTCACCTCCTCCCGGCGGGAGACGTTCATCAACACCGCCATGATGCGGGCGCAGTACGGCGAGGTGTACGTGTTCGACCCGTACAACTGGACCGGATGGCCGAACCGGATGCGCTGGTCACCGCTCCAGGGATGCGAGGACCCGAACGTGTGCGCGGTCAGGTCCGGGACGCTCGTGCAGTCGAGCGGTTTCGACATCGCGCGGGAAGGGAGCAGCACGCTCAGCGGTGTCGTCACCCTCATCCGCTGCCTGCTGCACGCCGGTGCGATCGGCAAACTCAACTTCCGTGAGGTGATGCGCTGGGTCTACGAGGCCAGCGGGGAGCAGGCTCTCGAGATCCTGCGCCAGGGCGAGCGCGAGGGCCGGGTCGCGGCAGGATACCCGGGGCAACTGGAGTTCAACATGCGGAACGAGCGCCTGTGGTCCGGGGTGATCCAGGCCATGCACTGCTTCTCGCACCCCAACGTCTTGGAGGACTGCTGCCCGGAGCCCGGAGAGGAGTTCGACTTCGTCAACTTCCTCAAGGGCCGGAACACCCTGTACTTCGTCGCCAAGAGGCAGAGCGACTGGGGCGGCATCTACCCCATCGTCACCACGATCCTCGAACAGTACTTCCGATCGGCGCGCGGTACGGCGATGAAGAGCCCGACGGGTCGTCTCGACCCACCGCTGACCTTCGAGCTCAACCAGGTGGCCGACGTCTTCGTTTCGGGCGGCCTGCCCACCTACATGGGCGAGTCCGGCGGCTACTCCATCGCCGTGCACCTCTACCTGACGTCGCTGGCGGAGGCCCGCGCCAAGTTCGGAGCGGACGGCACCGCGGCCCTGCTGGACAACGCCGCCATCAAGATCATCTCAGGGGGCGCCGGTACGGCCAAGGACCTCTCCGACCTCTCCGATCTCGTGGGCAAGCACGATGGAAAGCAGATCCTGACCCCCGACGAGCTGCGGACCATGCCCTTCGGCCGCGCGGTCGTCGTCGCCGACACCGCCCGTCCCGTCGAGATGTGGCTGACCCCCTGGTGGAAGCGCAAGGACCGGGACGCCATCGCCAGCGGCAAGGCGGCGGTCGAAGCGATGATCAGCCAGATGAACGCCCCGTCGGCGCCCGCGGCCACCGTGCCGGTCGACGAGGACGAGGACGAGGATTCATCGATCGTGTGGTGAGGAGGACGTCCGGGGGTTGCGGTGAAGGCCGGTGGCCGGACGGTCCATCTGTGGGCCGTACGTGCAGTGGCCGATCCAGGCGGCCGGTGCCGCACCCGGAGCGCCGGCCGGGCCAGAGAACCTTGCCGCCGGGCCGATCACATGGCCGGCGGCCGGATGTGGAAGGGCACCGTGACTCCCACCTCGCGCATCAAAGAAGAGTTCTACCTGCAGAGGACGGTCGGCGACGATGCCCCGATGTTCGTGGACGCCACCCGGTACGCCCGGGAAGGGGTGCCCTATCCGCTGAGCGCCAAGAGGGCGCTGAAGGCCACCTGCGCCGTGTGGACGGACGACGAGGTGGTCGCGTTCAGCCTGCGCGACTACACCGCGGCACAGGCCGATCGGGAGGTCGAACACCTCGAGCACACCGTGGGCACGACGACGGTGACCCGGAGCAACGTGCTGCGGCCCCGGATGCCCCGCACGACCCTGTACGAGCTGACCGAGGCGGCACGCGCGCTCTCGGCGTCCCTCGGCGACGACGTGATCGTCGAACTGGACGGCGATCTGTACGTTCTGGCGCTCACGCACCGGCACGACGGGGCCGGCCTGGCCCTCGTCGGCAGGCTGGCCGGGACGGCCGGAGGAGGGCGCGCCCGGGTGGGCCTCGCCGACACCGAGGCCGAGTTCAAGATCCCGACCTCGGGGGTCCGGCTGCGCGTCTTCCTGCGCTCCCCGGTGCGGCGGCGTGTCATCGCCTACGCCTTCAGCGGCTACCTCGCCCGCGAGCCCGGCGAGCTCGAGACCCTGACCCGCGCCACCGCGCTGGCCCTCAACAGCGCCCACGAGCTGGCGGTGTTCCGGATGCTGTCCGGGCTCGACCGTTTCGCGGTACGGCCCGAGTCAGGGCACTTCGCGACCGCGCCGAGCCCATCGGCCGGATCCGCCGTGTTCTCGGTTCCGGTCCAGCTGTCCACCGGCGACGGAACCCCGGCGGCCGAGGGCGACGTCGTCGCGGAGATCGATCTGGAACGGCTCGACCCGGTGACCGGCGGGCTGCTCATCCACCTGCGCGACGAGCTGACGTGGAATCCGGCGGTCGTCGGCTCGGTCCGGTTCGAGACCTACCGGCAGGTGCTCGATGAGGCCATCGGTGGATTGGTCGACGGGTCCTTCGGTGCCGAGGCCGTGCGCGACATCGCCTACGACATCGCGCTGGGCGACATCGGGCACGCCGCCGTCGCGGGCCTGCGTGCCGCCACGGCCGGCCTCCCCGGTCTGGAGGCCACGCCCGCCCGGGCCGAGGTGCGGCCCCGGCCGCCGGAAGCCGTCCGGCCCCCCTCATGTACAGACGCCGAAACTGCGGGAGCACTGAGGAAACTGTGATGGTCACTGCGCCCAACGTCATCATGGCAGGGCATCCGAACCTCGCGCGGAAGCTGCGGGCCACCGGACGGTTTCCGGCCGTGGTCGACGTCGCCGCCGCCACCGCGCTTCGGGAGCTGTCCCAGAGCGGCAGGATCGGTTCCCCGGCCACGTTCATGTTCGGGCCGGACTTCGACGAGGACCTCCCCGACGCGGGGGTCGCCGTCCTGGCCAACGGGCTGGCGGCGAGCGGGTTCACCGTGCTCGTGCACTCCGTCTTCACCGCCCGCGGCGACGTCTTCGACCCGCGGGTGGTCGCGGACATGGGGCCGCTGACCATGGCGGAACTGCTGACGATTCTCACCCGGCCGGGCGATCAGCCGTCCCCTCGGCACGAGCCCCCGTCCGAGCCCCCGCCCCCTCGGCACGACCTCCTTATCGAGCCGCCGCCGGGCCCATGGGCGGCTTCCGCGCCGATGCCCGCTCCGCCTGTCCCGGCTCCGCCCGTCCCCGCTCCGCCTGTCCCCGTTCCGCCCGTCCCCGCTCCGCCCGCCCCCGCTCCGCCCGTCCCCGCACCGCCTCGTCCGCAGGCCGCACCCGCCGAGGAACCTCCGCCCCGTCCGCAGGCCGCACCCGCCGAGGAACCGCCCCCCCGTCCTGCCCCTGACCCGGACGACCTGCCGGAGGAGGGCCACCAGGACATTTCCACACTGCCCGCCGACGCTCAGGACCCGGCGGAAAGCCCCGAGTGGGAAGGCCGGCCAGAACACCAGGACGACCACCAGGGCGTTGCCGCGGCCCCCGCCGAAGAGCAGGACCTCGCCGAATCAATGTGGAAGGAGACGGCACCGGAACTCGACCACTACTCCGACTTGCTGCCGGAGCCCCAGTGGCAGGGCGATCTCGTCCCGGTACAAGGCGTGGCGCCCGCGCCCTCGCGCCGCCGCGGCGGGGTTGTGCTGGTAGCCGCCGCGGCAGGGCTCGTGCTCCTCGCAGGGCTGGCGGCCGTGGCCGTGTTGACGGTCGGGTCGGGGAAGGGCGAGCGGCGCCCTGAGGCGGCGAGCACGTCCGCCAGGCCCTCGCCTAAGTCTCCGCCGCCCACCTCTCCGGTGCCCGCGTCGGCGGTCCCCACGTCCTCCCCGACAGCGGTGCGCCCGGCCGAGCAGTACAGGCCGACCGGGGTGCAGATCGTCGACAGCCGGGTCTCGATCGAGGTCAGATGGAAGGACGGCAGCAGGGGCAAGGCCGCGTACTACGTGGTCGGCGGCCCGGCGGGGCAGACACCCTCAACCCTGGCCAGCTCCCCGCCGGGAGCCACGAAGGTCGTGGTCGCCGCCCTGAACCCGAGCGTGGAGTACTGCCTGACGGTCGTCGCCGTGGTGGACGTCGACCGGGTCGCCTATGCCAAGCCCGTCTGCACTCACCGCGGCAAGCGGGAGGGCTGAGCCGCCCACAGCGGCGCGCGCGGGTCCCACCACCAGGACAGGCGGCGCAGGAGCGGCCGGGAGCGCCGCAGCCCGGCGGTCAGGGAACGGACCTCCGCGACCATGAACGCCGCGTCGTCCGGTGTGACCGCCCCGCCGAATCCGGCGGCGTTCACCAGCCCGGCCACCCTGTGCAGCCGTGCGGGCTCGACGCCCGGTAGTTCCCGGGCGAGTCGCTCCGACATCTCGGGGGCGGTGGCGGACGCGGGGACGGGCAGGCCCGCGATGCGCATCGCCACCACCAGCTCGGTCCATGCCGCCAGAATCCGGTCGGACGGGGTGCCCTGGCGCAGCCGCCGGAGCCGGATCGCCCGCAACGACGGGACGCCCAGCAGCAGGGCCGACAGGACGATCAGGGCGAGCCCCGTAAGGACGAGCAGGAGCGTCCCGCCCGCGCCCGACCGCGACCGTCCGTGCCGGCCCGCGCCGTCGCCGTCGCCGACGTGGCCGTCGGTACCGGCCGTGTCCGGGTGGGCGCCGTCGCCTTTCGTCTGATCGACGGCGCGAGGCCGCGCGGCCCCCTGCGAACGCGTGCGCGGGTTCGGGTCGAACGGCACCCAGCCCAGGCCCTCGAAATAGATCTCGCCCCAGGCCACCGCGTCGCCGGTGCGGATCACACGGTCGTCACCGCCGCCGCTGCCCGGCCCGAACCCGACCACCACCCGGCTCGGGAGCCCGGCCCCCCGTGCGAGCACCGCGAACGCGCTGGCGAACTGCTCGGACGTCGCGCCGCCGCCCTTCTTGCCCGGTACCACCAGCAGCTTGGCGAGCTCTTCATAGCCGTGCCCGCTCGGGGCGCCCGCCTCGAAGGTGTAGGAGTCGCGCAGGTATTCGGCGAGGCGGGACGCGCGCTGGTATGCGGTGCCGTCCCCGGCGGCCTTGAGGGCGATGCCGGCCAGCTTCGGGGGCGCACCGGGCGGCAACCGGAGGTAGCGCTCGTACCCGGAGCCGGAGGCCGCCGCGGCGCCGGCCGCCGGCCGGCCGGCCCAGTCGGGGACGTTCCCTGTCACCGAGTAGGTCCGCCCGGCCACCGGGCCGTCCGAGGACAGCAGCGTGCCGGATTCCTCGTCGCCGGCGACACCGATCCCGTTCACACGGGTGGCGGTGCCGGGGACCGGTACCCAGTCGCCGGGCAGGTCGCGGACCGAGACGCGCTCCGTGGTCCGCACCGTCTTCGGCGGCGTGCCCTTGGCGGGCGGCAGGATGGCCCCGCCGGGGCGGTACGCGCTTTCGGGCAGCCAGACGGGTCCGGTGAACTCGCTGAGGGCGACCCACCGCAGATTCGTCCGCGGGCCTGTCACCTGCATCAGAGGGACGTCGGGTTCGGCAGCCCAGGTCGACAGGTAGGACAGCGGATTGCGCAGTTCGACCGGCGTCTGCGGGGCGGCGGCCCTGCGCGGGTCTGCCGCCCGTGTCGGCCAGCCCTCCAGTGCCCCGGACGCGGCGGCCGCGTAGAGGGCACCGGGTAGCGTCACCACGCAGGCGGCCGCCATGGCCACCGCGCCGATGCGCGCCCGCCACCGGCGCGGTCCGGCCGCGGGTCCGAGGCCCGGAAGCGGCACGGCGAGCCCGGCGTGGGCGGTGTCCGGACGAGCCTGCGGAGCGGCTGCCAGCAGCACGGCCGCGGCGACGGCGATCAGAGCGGCCGACCAGTAGCCCGGCCCGGCCGCCTGCGGGTTGAGCACCGCGGCACCGCACAGGACCAGCGCACCGGGCAGCAGCGCCGGGAGGACGCGGCCGTCGCGGTTCAGCACCGTCGCGATCGCTCCGGCCAGCCAGACCGCCCCCACCGGGAACGCCAGCAGGTCCACGGTCGCCGGGGCGTGCGGCGCGGTGGTCAGGATGCGCGCGCCGGAGTGCAGCAGCGCGTCCACGGCGGCGGGCACCGGGCCCTTGACCGGCCCAGGAGCCCAGGAGGCCAGCGCGATCAGCCAGACCACGGCCACCGGCAACCCGGCCGGAATCGCGGCGGGTCCGATCCCGCGCGTCAGCCGGTGCGCCAGCGACGTCACCGCCACGGCACAGGCCGCGGTGATGACCAGCACGGCGAACACCGGAAACGGCCGGTCGTATCCCGCCGCCAGCAGCGGCGCCGAGGCGGCGGCGGCCAGCGCGACCGCGGCGGACGACACGGCGGTGCGGGCGGGGCTCACCGGGCCCACCAGCGGCTCTCGTTCCACTGCGCGGCGAAACCGGCCGCATCGGGTGCGCGCAGGAGCCGCCCCCTGGCCTGCGGCTCGGGCATCTCGTCGCCGGTGCCGCCGGGGCCGATCAGGCCGACCAGCGAGAGGGTGCGCCGCGCGGCGAGCACCCGCATCGCCGCGGCGACGTCGTCGCCCGCCGCCTTGGTGGACAGCAGCACGACCGCGGGTCCGGACGGGGCGGAACGCAGCCCGGCGCAGGCGGCCGGGAAGTCGGATCCGGGCCGGGCCCCGGCCTCGGCGAGGACGTCCAGGTGCGCGGTCGCCCCCGCGCTCGCGGGCGAACGCACGCCGCCGGCCAGTCGCAACTCGACCGGGACGCCCGGAGCGGATGCCACGATCGAGGCCGCGGCCTCCGCGAGGGCGTCCAACTCGTCGGGGCCGTACCGGTCGTCGACCAGCACGGTCATCCCCGGGCTCGCGGAGTCCATGTGCTCGCGGACCATCAGGCGCCCGCGGCGCGCCGAGGTGCGCCAGTGGATCTGGCGGACATCGTCGCCGGGCACGTGCTCGCGCAGCCCGGCGAAGGCCCCTTCGGAGGCGCGGACCGATGCCGACGAGGTGTCCCGGCCGCCGCCACCGGCCGCGGGCACGGCGACGAGCCGGTGGTGGCGCGGATGCACCAGCAGCCGGACCGGCACGTCGTCGGCCGCCCGGACGGCGCGCACCAGGCCCAGCGGGTCGGTGCGGACCAGACTGAGCGGACCGGCCTCGACCGCGCCGCGCCGCGGCGCGGACAACAGGTACCGGATCCGGGTGCGGGCGGGACCGAGCGGCAGGACGACCGCCGGTCCGGGGCCGGCGACGCGTTCGGCGACGGCGCTGCGGGCGTCGTCCCCCGGCACGATGTCCAGGACGACGGTGACGGCCGAGCCGGCGCGGACCCGTGTGGCCGTGGCCCGGCGGTCGACCCGGGCGGCCGGGGGCCGTCCGGCGACGGGCACGGCCAGCGCGACGGCCAGGATGGCGAGGGCGCCCAGCACGCCCGGCGCCAGG
This sequence comes from Spirillospora sp. NBC_01491, assembly GCF_036227065.1. Lineage (GTDB taxonomy): Bacteria > Actinomycetota > Actinomycetes > Streptosporangiales > Streptosporangiaceae > Spirillospora > Spirillospora xylanilytica. The sequence continues at coordinate 5,636,740 of NZ_CP109432.1, read as the reverse complement.
TAGCCCAGGCCGACGCCGCCGCCGCACAGCACGGCTCCGGACGCGAGCAGCCCCCAGCCGCGGGCCGTGGGGCGGGGAGTGCTGCCTGCCACGCTCCTAGTGCCCGTTCCCCTGAGGTGCCGGGACGGGGACCTCGGCCAGGATGCCGTCCAGCAGTTCCGCGGCCTCCGCCGCGGTCGTGGCGCCCGACATCGGCACCAGCCGGTGCGCCCACACCGGCCCGACCAGGGCCTTGACGTCATCGGGGGTGACGTACCCGCGGCCGTGGGCCAGCGCGAACATCCGGGCCGCCCGGCACAGCACGATGGACGCCCGCAGCGACACCCCGGCCCGCAGGTGCGGATGCCGCCGGGTGCGCTGGGCCAGCCGCAGAACGTACTCGTAGACCGGATCGGCGAACGCGACGCTTTCGGCGGTCGGGCCGAGCCATGCCATCGCCTCGGTGTCCAGCACCGGGACCAGGTCCTCGGGAACGGTCAGGGCCGAGCCGCGCAGCAGCGACATCTCCGCCTCCTCACCGGGGTATCCCAGCGACAGCCGCATCAGGAAGCGGTCGAGCTGGGCCTCGGGCAGCGGGAAGGTCCCCTCCAGGTCGATCGGGTTCTGCGTCGCCACCACCAGGAACGGGCGCGGCACCGGGTGCGCCTTCCCGTCCACCGTGACCTGCCCTTCCTGCATGACCTCCAGAAGCGCCGACTGCGTCTTGGGAGAGGTCCGGTTGATCTCGTCCACGATGACGACGTTGGCGAACACGGGACCGGGATGGAAGTCGAAGTCCCGGCTCTCCTCGTTGAAGATCGTCACGCCGGTGATGTCGGAGGGCAGCAGGTCCGGGGTGCACTGCACGCGGCCGACCGTCCCGCCGGTCACCGCCGCCAGCGCGCGGGCCAGCGTCGTCTTTCCCATGCCGGGCAGGTCTTCCAGCAGGACGTGCCCGCCCGCGGCGAACGCGGTGAGGATCAGCCGGACCGTGGCGGGATCGCAGCGTGCCGCCGTCTGGAGGTTCTCAGCCATCCGGTCGAAGGCGTCGGCCACCCGCACCGCCCCCTCCGGGGGAATCGCGGGCGTGGCGGTCATGGTGCTCACTGGGTGTCCCTCCTAGCCGCAGTTGGCCCAGCCGGCCGAAGCGCTCGCGCCGGACGTGCCGCCCGAGTAGCGGACGCACACGCCAGGCGCATGGATGAAGACCGGCCCGGCGTAGTACTTGAAGGTGCCGCTGTCGCTCGCGACCTTGCCGCCGGTCTTGCTCTGCAGGCGGACCCAGCCGCTGGTGCCCTTGCCGATGTTCGTGGTCTTCATGGTGACCGCGCAGTTGTTCTTGGTGGTGGCGCTGTAGAGCTGGTAGATCCGCCCGCCCGTGAACGGCGTCGACCGCTGGATCTTGTAGTTGCCACCCGAAGCCGAGTTGCAGACCTGCTGCGGCGTGTACGGGTTGCGGGTCTGAGTGGGTGGGGGCTTCGGCTTGGACGGACGCGGTTTACTCGAGGGCGGCTTCGTGCTGGTGGACGGCTTCGTGCCCGTGGACGGCTTCGTGCCTGTGGACGGCTTCGTGCCCGTGGACGGCTTCGTCGTCGGTGACGTCGGGGGCTTCCGTGAGGGCAGTCGAAGCGACGGAGCAGGTCCGCTGGGCTCCGGCGTGGACGAAGACGGTTGCGTGGGCCTGGCCGGAGTGCGCCTTTCGGGGATGGTGGGCCATGCCGCCTTGGGCGTCTTCCGCGGAGGGCTCGGGGCGGACGGGCTCGGGAAGAGTGGATCGGCGATCGGTGCCGGTATCGGGGGCGGACTGCTCTCCCCGCCGGGCGTGTTCGGTTCGTTCCCGCCCCGACCCGGCCCACCCGGGTACTTGCCGATCGTGCGGGCCACACCGTTGTTGCCGACGACCATCGCGTCCGTGCTTCCCGGCGCGTTGACGAACAGGTTGCCCTCGCGGATCTGCACCTCCAGATCACCGCGCCCGGCCGGCATGTTCAGCACGCCGGTCTGCCGCCCCGCCGGCTCGAACACCCGGACCTGCCCGGTCGTCCGCACGGGCAGGTAGACCTTGCCGGCGAACGGCACGGCGGGATCCTGGACGGGATCGCTCAACGGGAACGACCGGACCGGGCCGCCCGTGCGCACGTCGCCCACCGTGACCACCTTGCCCGCGGCGGGTGCGGTGACCGCGGCGAGCATGCCATGGGTGCGCTCCGGCACCATCGCGCCGTCGAGCGACACGGGCGCCTTGATCCGGCGGGTGGCGTCGCTCGTCGCGACCACCAGCTCGCGGCCCCCGCGATCGACCACGAGCGCACCCCGGTCCAGCACGCTCACCGCCAGATCGTGGCCTGGCTCGGAGACCTCGGCCGTGTGGACGACGGTGGCGCCGTGGGCGGTGACCTTCAAGGCGACGACGGTGCCCTGCCCGGGCGCCGCCACCCACAGCAGGCCGGCTGCGTCGAACTCGCCGCCGACCAGCGGTCCGGGCAGTTGAAGGGCCGGGCCCACGGGACGCAGCGTGGACGGGTCCAGCGCGCGTACCGCACCGGCGGTGCGCTCGATCAGCGCGGCGGCGTCGGACCCCATCGCCAGGTGCGGATCGCCGCGGGTGCCGACGTCCAGCCGTCCCGAGAATCCCAGCCCGTTGAGGTTGAGCGACGACACGCGGCCGGTGTCCAGGTCGTGGATAAGCAGGAACCTGTCGTTCTGGGTGATCTGCACCCGGTGGCCGCGGGCGTCGGTCACCTCACGGCGCTGCTCGACCCGGCGGTTGTCGGGGTTGACCCGGTCCACCTCGCCCGCCGACCGGCTCCACAGCCACGCGCTGCCGTCGGAGGCCGCGATGGCGAGACCGGCCCGCCCCCCACCCAGCAGGGTGGCCAGCAGCGCCACGGTGACCAGTAGGGCCGCCGCCCACCAGCCGGCCCGCGCGCGCACCATGACGGCGATCTTCTTCCGCCCCTTCACAGCCATCCCCTCGTCCTGTGGGCTTCACGGAGCGGGCCCGGCCCGCTCACCTCGCGCGGGTGGTGGAGCCCGAACTGGACCAGACCGGGCGGGCGTGGGTGGCACCGGCTCCGCGGCCGTCGCTCCCACCGCCGCGGCACCGGCTCCTCGGAGCGCATGTCGACGGCCATCACGGCAGGTCTTCTCCACAGGTCAGAGGTACGTGCTGAGCCGGTCGGTGGACGGCCGACCGCGCTACATACCACTGTCCGGAGAACGGCGGTTCCGGCAACCGCCGGGGCCGTCGCAGGACGGTGAGGCCCGCCGGCGGGCCTCACCTGAGCGAACGCGCTGGTGCCCCTTAGAAGGAGCCCGCGTACTCCTGAACGGTGGCGATGACGCGCCCCTTGGCATCGAGGGCCGCGAGGTCCACCCGCTCGAAGCCCTCGTCGGGGTTCTCGGGAGGTGTGGTCCAGGTCGGGCGGGCCCCCGGCTTGTGGTCGAGGAACGCCATGAAGAACCCGTCCGGCTTCACGGGGAGGACCCGCTGCTGCCCGTCCTGCAGGGTCACCCGGATCTGCGTGGTGGAGACCGGCGCCCGGCCGAGAAGCCCCATCTCGTTCTCGGACAGTTCCCCGAACCTCGCCTGGAGCGGCGGGCCCTCTGCCTCGGAGCCCGGCTGCGCCCGCTTGGGAAGGACGCCGTCCGCGCCGCACTCCAAGCTGCCGTCCTTCTTGCCGACGGTGCGCAGGTAAGTGCACTCGGAGTCCTTACGGCCGGGCGCCATCCACAGTTGGACGACCACGCCGCGCGAACTACGGGCCTCGATCACCATCTTGGCCTTGGAGGTGTCCACCGTGGACCAGTCGCTGTTCGGGTCCTGCCCGCCCTTGAAGGCGTTGATCACCCCTGTGGGGATGATGCCGGCGGCGTCGGCTCCGGCGCCGAGCGCGCCCAAGGTGAGTGTGGTCGCGAGGACGATCGTCCAGCGACGGCGCCCCCTACCGGACGTGCGCGCCGGTGCGACCGAGTCGCTGACCATGATCCTGGCCAGGACGCGGCGCCCCTGGGCGTCGCCCGCCGCGTCGGCGAACTCGTCCTGGCCCATGGGGTTGCCCTGGCCCATCACCTGCCGGACGTGCGCGACCGTGTCCTCGACCGACGTGTTTTCGTTCTTCATCACTTCGCCTCCTCCGGGGCCATCTGACGGTGAACGCCGGAGACTCTGCCGTCCCGCTCGGCAAGTGCCCGGTCCAGCCGCCGCCGAGCTCGGTGCAGGCGCACCGCGAACGTGCTCGGCGAGCAGCCGACGACCGTGGCCGCGGACGCCGTGTCCAGTTCCTCCCAGCCCACCAGGCGCAGTGCCTCCTGGTCCTCGGGCGACAGGGATGTGAGGGCCTCATGGAGCGCGAGCGACTCCACGACCGTTCCGGCATGGTCGCTTCCGGCTGCTTTCGGTGCCGTCCTGCCGAGCTTGGCTCCCAGCCGCAGCCGGCGCCGGTCGGCGCGCTGCTGGTTGGCCAGGGTGTTGCGGGCGACCGAGTACAGCCAGGGCAGTACCTCCTCCGCCTTGCCGGGCACGTCGTCCATTCGCCGCCAGGCGATCAGGAACGTCTCGGCCGCCACGTCCCGCGCCTGATCAGGATCGATTCTCCGGGCCGCATAGCGCAGGACGTCGGGGTAGTGGTGCTGGAACAAGGCAGTGAACCTTGTCTGATCATCTTCCACACCCGCCTCCTTCGACAGTCGTGGTGGGTGCTGAATGCCGTCTTATGTCCGGCAGCGCCCCGCGCATTACCGCCCTCACACGCAGGAATGATTACTGGCGCCACACCCTCTCAAGAGCGGTCCGGTAACCGGGCACGGTTCGCCCCACGCCACGCCACACCGAGAACATGCGCGCCAAACTCAAACGCCTGGTCGGCCGAGACGTCCTCACCGAGCCGCAACCTGGCTATCCGCCACAAACCAACGTGAAAGCCAACAAGACTCCCTCTAGGGGGGCAACCGTTGGGGCGAGCCAACCGGTAGATGTCGGCAGGACATCACTTGGGAGGTCGGATGCGGGAGCGACCGGAGTACGCGGCGTACGTGACGGAGCGTTCGCCGCGCCGACTCAGGACGGCCTACCTACGTTGCCGCGACTGGGGCCAGGCCGAGGATCTGCTCCAGACGGCACTGGTGAAGGCATGGCGGGCCTGGCAGCGGATCGGGGACGACCCCGATCCCTACGTCTACCGGATCCTCGTCAACACGAACGCGTCGCGCCACGCCTGCTGCCGACGAGCTCTGCGCCAAGGCGGGCGGCCTGACCGAGGCGGGCGGCCTGACCGAGGCGGAATGGAAGACGCGTATCACCGTGGAGCTACCCGCGACAGCCCCGCGCACCGACAGGTGAAACTCGATGCGATCGGGTACCGGAAGCCGGACAGACCCCCTCAAGGGCCTGGCCGCGGACAGTAGGCTCGCCGCGTGGCACTACCCAGGTGGCTTGAGGGCAAGTCGGACGAGGAAGTGACCTCCGCCCTCCGAGCGGAGGTCGACAGTGACCACGACAGGTTGGCTGCCGGGGAGAAGCTGACCTTCTTCCACGAACTGGTCGATGAGCCTGACGAGGACTTGGCCGGAGAGTGGGACATGTACTGCCGCCACGCCGCACGTGTGGACGAGCGCGTGAGTCGGCTCCGGTCGGCCGCTCTGGCCCGGTTCGACCGAGATGTTGTCCCGTTGCCTCCGGCCGACGCCGCCGAAGTGGTGTACGGCGAGGACGACTTCTGGTTTCCGGGCTTCGCGGCCGAGAGACGTCGCGGCCCCACCGAGGATCCCTGGTCCGAGCTGACGCCCGAGGAGAAGCTCGAACATGCCATCTTCGGGACGGTCCCGCCCCGCCGGAGCGATCTGGCAGGCGAGCGGCGGTGTGCCGCCCGTGAAGCAGCCGAGCGGCGGGACTACGCCGTCTGGCGGTCGACTCATCAGCCGTCGGATCCGGCGGTCCGGTCGGCCGCCGAGTCCCGGGTGGCCCGGGACCGGGCCGCGATCGAGCGGCGGTTCGCCGACGACTGGGGCATCGAACTGCCTGACTCGATCTTCCGGTACCGGCTGTTCCTCCTGTCGCTCGGGCCGGTCGAACAACGCGCGCTCCACGACACGGAACTGCGACCGTTCGGGATCATGGACCTGTTCGACGACCCCGCGTGTCCGGCGCGTGAGGGTGTCGACGTCCGGGTGCACGGCCGCTACTACCGGGATCCGCCCGAGTTCTTGACCTTCATGCACGGCGGCACCGATGGGCTGCACTTCGGGCTTTGGTACGACGACGGCCGTACCTGCACCGGTGTCGCGTCCTATTACAACAACGACGGTGGCGGCGTCGGCCTGCCGTCCGGCACTCCGCTGGAGGCGGTACGGGAAAGGATCGAACGGCTTCAGGCTCACCACGACAGCGAGGCCGGCGAGGACGGGCCGATCGCTGCGGACCTGGCGGAGGAGCGGTTCAGGCTGCGGGCGCTGCGGGAGGTTCTGATGACCTTCGAGACCGGTGACCGGCCCGAGGAGGGCGATGCCTATCACGAGACATACCGGGTCGAGGACGAGGTACTCGAGGACGGCGACCCGAGCCGGTTCGAGACCTTGGACGGTGGTGGGGCGCTGGCCGATGGTGAGTCGGTTGTTCCGCGCGGCCGGCAACGTCCCTATGACGGCTACGACTGGTGCACCAACCTGCATGGACAGATGGTCGAGCATCCTGACGCGGTTGCCGTGTGGGTCACCGAGGCCCTGAAGCGCTGCGCCGCCGGGGATTCGGCCAGTGCCCTCACTCTCGGGCGTGACCTGCACTGGGCCAGCGGGGGAGACGACGAACGGGAGCGCCAGGCGCACGAGCTGCTCGTTGCGGCCTATCGGGCTCTCGGCCGGAATAGCCTCGCCGGAATCACCGACGCGCACCACCGGCACCGTGGCCTGCCCCAGGTGAACGTGCTCCGTACCTGAACGATCCTCATCCGGGTGCGAACGCGGGCTCTGCGCGGGCCCTATTCGGTCACCAGGGTCAGCCCGTACGGTGCGAGTACCTCGTCGACGGGGAGGAAGAAGGAGGTGCAGCCGCCCGACGTGGCGATGAGGATGCCCTGGGCCTGCCCGTCGGCGATGAGCGGAGCCCCCCGGTCGCCGGGCGCGGCGCAGATGTCGGTTCGGATCAGCCCGTTGAGGACGCCCTCGGGGAAGTTGACGGTCACGTCCCTGGCCTGGATGACGCCGCACTGCCAGCCGCTGACGGCCCCCGACATGCAGGCGGCCGACCCGACCGGCGCCGGCTGGGACCCGCTCACGGTGACGGAGGTGCCGTCCTGCCGGTCGACCAGTCCGCGCGGCTGCCAACTGCTGTTCGTTCGCACCCACGCGCCGCCGTGGCCAGGGAAGGTCGTGCCCTGCACGGTGCCCTGGACGACCCCGTTGTCGCCGATGACGGTCTCCCCGGCGCCGGCGCACTCGCCCGAGGTGATGTACCCGCCGCCAACGGAGAAGCCGACCGTGCACCGGCCAGAGGACGACGCGGTGGTGAACGCGTCACCACCGCGAACGTCATAGGTCGCCGCTGCCGCCGCCGGGAGGACCGGCACCGACATCAGGGCGACGAGCGTGCACGCGAGGGCGAGGAGACTCCGGATCATCGACGCTCCCAGAGATCGAGGGTGTCCCCGTCAAAGAAAGCACGAAAGCGGGAGCTGATCCACTGCCGGATCCGGACACTGCGGACCGGCAGGGACCAGAACCCGTCACCTTCCCTATCGACGCGGACGCGCGGGCCGGCGAGGCCGGCGCCGATGTCCGTGGGATTCGCCCGGCGGCTCTCAGGAACGCATGGCCCCGTCCACTCGGCGTGGCACGTTCAGGGGGTTGGCCTCCTGCAACTCGGGCGGGAGCAGCGGGTCGGGGGTGTCCTGGAAGGCGACCGCGCGCAGGAACCGGTCGACGGCCGCGGCCCCGACCGAGGTGTGGGCCGAGTCGGTGGCCGCCGGGTAGGGGCCGGAGTGGTGCATCGCCCAGGTCACGGCCACCCCGGTCGGGTAGCCGTCGCAGACGACGCGGCCCGTCGTGCGGGCGACCGTGCTCAGGATCCGGGCGGGCAGGTCCCGCTCGCCGTCCCCCAGGTGCAGGGTCGTGGTGAGGCTGCCGGGAAGGACTGAAAGCCGCTGTAGCAACTCGTCGGCGGAGTCATAGCGCACCAGGACCGCCACGGGGCCGAAGCACTCCTCCAGCAGCGTCTCGGACAGGGACGCCGCCGGCACCGACAGCAGGGCGGGCGCGGTGCCCTCGCCCCGCGCGAGCACCTCGACGCCGGGCTGCGTCGCCAGCCGCTGCACGCCACTTGTGTAGGCGGCCTGGATCCCGGCGGTCAGCATGGTGCCGCCGGCGGCCTCGCGGGCCAGCCGGGCGGCCGTGTCCACCAGCAGGTCGCCGTCGGGACCGGACGGCACGAACGCCAGCCCCGGCTTGGTGCAGAACTGGCCGAGGCCGAGCGTGAAGGACCCCACGAACCCGGCGGCGATGGCCTCGCCGCGCTCGGCGGCGGCCTGCGGGGTCACCACGAGCGGGTTGACGCTGCCCAGCTCACCGAAGAACGGGATCGGGTCCGGGCGCGACACCGCCAGGTCGAACAGGGCTCGGCCGCCCCGCACGGAGCCGGTGAACCCGACCGCGGTGATCCGCGGATCGGTCACCAGGGCGGCACCGGCCTCCTGGCCGTGCACCAGGCCCACCGCGTCCGGGACGCCGGCGCGTGCGGCGGCCCGGCCCACCGCCGCGTGGACCGCGAGGGACGTGGCCGGATGCGCCGGATGCGCCTTGACCACCACCGGGCACCCGGCGGCCAGCGCGGAGGCGGTGTCGCCGCCGGCGACGCTGAAGGCCAGCGGGAAGTTGCTCGCACCAAACACCGCGGCCGGGCCGCGCGGCACCCGCATGCGCCGCAGGTCGGGCCGCGGCGGTGCCGCGGCCGGATCCGCGTGGTCGATGACCACGCCCAGGTGGTCGCCGTCGAGGACGACCTCGCCGAGGAAGCGCAGTTGCCCGCAGGTGCGCGCCACCTCGCCGCGCAGGCGCACCTCGCCGAGCGCGGTCTCCCGGTCGGCAAGGGCGACGATCTCCTCACCGTCGGCCTCGATCTCGGCGGCGATGTCGCGCAGGAGGGCGGCGCGGCCGGCGGCGCCGAGCGCCTCCAGCGCGGGGGCGGTGGCCGCCGCTGCGGCGCACGCCGCAGCGGCCTGCTCGACGCTGCTCTCCGCGGCGACGTCCTGCACGGCACGCCCGGTGCGCACGTCGATCGACTGGACGGTCCTCACATCGACTCCTTCATAGTGTCCAGCAGGGGGCGCAGACCGCGGACCACCCGCGTGGCGAGCACCCCGACCTCGTCGATGGCGATCTCCACGGTGTCGCCCGCCGCCAGCGTGAACGGCAGGTCGGGCACCAGGCAGGTGCCGGTCGCCAGCACGGCGCCGTCGGGGAAGACGTCGGCTCTGAACAGGTGGTCGACGAGGTCGTCCAGGCGGCGGTGGAGCTGGTCGGTCCCGGTCTCCCCCGACCAGGCCAGCTCGCCGTCGCGCCGGATGGTCATGCGGATGCCCAGCGCGTACGGGTCGGGCACCTGCCACGCCGGACGGATCGCGGGGCCGACGGCGCAGCCGCCGAGGAAGACCTTGGCCTGCGGCAGGTACAGCGGGTTCTCGCCCTCGATGGTGCGCGAGCTGACGTCGTCGCAGACGGTGTAACCGACGATCTCACCGTGCGCGTTGACGACGACGGCGAGCTCGGGCTCGGGGACGTCGACTTCGGAGTCGTCGCGGACCGCGATGGTGCCGCCGTCGCCCACCACCCGCCAGGCCGCCGACTTGAAGAACAGCTCGGGCCGCGGCGCGTCGTACACGCGCTCGTAGACGTCGGCGGCCGTCGCGCTCTCGGTCATCCGCGCCTCGCGGGAGCGGCGGTAGGTGACGCCGGCCGCCCACACCTCCATGCGTCCTTCAACGGGGGCCAGCGTCCGGGCGCGCCCGGACGGGACCGGTGCCCCGGCCGTGGCCTCGTCGAGCGTCCGGCGGAGGTCGGCGAGCGGCAGCCGCAGCAGCTCGGCGAGAGTGCGGTCGAGCGGGTAGAGCCGGTCGTCCTCCTGCACTCCGGTCCGGACGGCGCCGTCCAGTTCGTAGCGGACGAGATGGGTCATCGGGGTCCTCCGGTGAAGGGGGTGGCGGCGGGGCCGGCCACGCCGGCGTCGACGGCGAACAGCGAGCCGGCCAGCGGCTGCTCGGCGAGCTCCGCCTGGCCGAGCCGGTAGGCGGCGGTCGTGACATAGAGGACGTCGCCGCGCTCGCCACCGAAGGCGCAGCTTGTCACCTGGGTCGCGGGGAGCCGGACGATCCGGTCGAGCTCCCCCTCGGGGGTGTAGCGGTGCACGGCTCCGCCGCCCCACAGCCCCACCCACAGGCAGCCGTCCTCGTCGACGGTCATCCCGTCGGGCATCCCTGTGGCGGCCGGGATGTCCACGACGGTGCGCCGGTCGCGGATCTCGCCGGTCGCGTCGTCGTAGACGTAGGCGTCGATCCGCTGGGTGCGGCTGTCGATGTGGTACATGGTGGCGCGGTCCGGGCTCCAGCCCATACCGTTGGCGAGGGTCAGGCCGGTGAGCACCGTGCTGGCCCGCCGCCCGTCGTACCGGTAGAGCGCGGCGGCTCCCGGCGACTCGTCGTAGGCCATCGTGCCCGCCCACAGGCGTCCGGACGGGTCGCACTTGGCGTCGTTCATCCGGTTGCCGGGGTTGTCGGCCTCCACCCGCGCCTCCATGACGACGCGGTCGTCGCCGGTCAGCCGGGCGATGCCGTCGCGCACCGCCAGGACCAGGCCGCCGCCGTCCGCCGGGACGGCCGCTCCCACGTGCGTGCCCACGTCGACGGCCTCGTCCAGCCCGGACGAGGGGTCGAACCGGTGCACGGTCGAGGCGGTGATGTCGACCCACACCAGCCGCCGGGCGGCGGCGTCCCAGGCGGGCCCCTCGCCGACCTCCGCGCGTGTGCGCAGGACCGGCTCGGCCGTGATCGGGTCGTTCATGCGTCCTCCTGTTCGTCCGGCGGCGCCGAGGCCGCATCGGGGCGGACGGCCGTCTTGAGCACGGCCGGGTCGGGCGCGGCGAGAAGGCGTGGCACCTCCTCCAGCGCGGCCACCCGCATCGGGATGGCGGTGACGTCCACGATGCCGGACTCCAGCAGCCGGACGGCGGCGGTGATGTCCTCGTCCCACACGTGCGCGGCGGTTCCCAGCAGCCGCTTCTCACCCAGCACCAGGGCGTCGACGGGCAGCTCGGCCGGGCCGGAGCCGAAGCCGACCGCGACGACGGTGCCGCCGCGGCGGCACCGTCTCACCGCCTCGCCCAGCAGCCGCGGCACGCCGCTGCACTCGAACACCACGTCGGGGCCGCGTCCGGCGGTGAGGCCGGCCACCGTCGCGGCGGCCTCGGCGGGCTCGACGGCCAGCGCCCCGGCGCGAGCGGCGACGTCGCGGCGGCCGGCGGCCGGCTCGGCCACCACCGCGCACAGGCCCACCGCCCGCGCCACCTGCGCCAGCAGCACACCGATGGTCCCGGCGCCGTGGATCAGCGCGGTCCCGCCGGTGACGTCGCCGGCCTTGCGCAGGGCGCGCACCGCCACCGAGACCGGTTCGGCGAACACCGCGACCTCGGGCGGCAGGGACGGCACCGGCACGCAGGTCGCCGCGTCCGCGACCATCCAGGTCGCCATCCCGCCGTCGACGCCCATCCCCCGGACGAGCTGGCGTTCGCACAGTCCCTCCTGGTGCCGGGCGCACCACCAGCAGGCACCGCAGCCGAGCACGACGTCGGGGATGACGCGGGTCCCGGCCGGGGGCGCGTCATCGGCGGCGCCGGGCCCGTGCGCGGCGACCACGCCCACGACCTCGTGGCCGAGGGTCAGCGGCCCCGCGCCCGGCGCGCCGTCCCGGCTCATCTCCACGTCGGTGCCGCACAGGCCGCACAGTTCGACCTCCACCAGCACCTCGCCGGGGCCCGGTTCGGGAGCGGGGACGTCCACCACCCGCACGTCGCCCGGCCCGTGCCAGCGGGCCGCCCTCACCGGGAGGTCACCCACCGTTCGACGGCGGCGCCGTCGGCGACGCCGTCGCGGAGCCGGACCCCGTGGCCGGGCGCCCGGCCGGGCCGGATCCGGCCGTCCTCGATCACCGGCAGCCCGGTGACCAGCTCGTCGTACCAGGTCCGCAGGAACGCCCGGACGGTCTCCTGGATGAGCCCGTTGGGCTGGGCGCAGGCGAAGTGCACGCAGCTCGCCAGCGTCGCCGGGCCGGTGCAGTCGTGCGGCGCGACCGGGATCCCCCGGGCGTCGGCGAGGGCGGCGACCTTGCGGGCCTCGGTGAGCCCGCCGGTCCACTGGATGTCGAGGGTGAGCACGTCGACGCCGCCGGTGTCGAGCAGCGCCTGGAAGCCGCGCTGCCCGACGCAGGTCTCCCCGGCCGCCACCGGCACGCCGGGCACCCGCGCCAGCTCGGCGTAGGCGGCGGTGGCGTCGGCCCGCAGCGGGTCCTCCACCCAGTACGGCCGGTACGGCGCCAGCCCGTTGATGATCTTCTCCGCGGCGGGCCGGTTCCACAGGCCGTGCAGCTCCACCATCAGCCGCATGTCGAACCCGACCTCCTCGCGGATGGCCCGCACGACCGCCAGTCCGCGCTCCAGGTCGGCCGGTGAGATGTCGTTGCCACCGGTGCGTTCGGCCGCCAGGTCGAACGGCCACACCTTCATGCCGCGCACGCCCTCGTCCCACAGCTCCCGCGCCAGCCGGGCCGGCTCGTTGAGGAAGGCGTCCAGGTCCTCGTACCGGCCCTCGCCCGACAAGCCCCAGTTGCCCGACTCCTGGCGGGTCGAGGTGCTCACATAGCCGGGGCCGGCGCAGGTGTTGTAGATCTCGACGTCCTCCTGGACGGCGCCGCCCAGCAGGTCGACCAGCGGCAGGCCGGACGCCTGCCCGAGCAGGTCCCACAGGGCGATGTCGACGGCGCCGTTGCCCCGGGTCTCGGCCCCCGCGCCCTGGTACCCAAGGTAGCCGGTGAGCTGCCGGGAGATCCGGCCGGGGTTGACCTCGTCCGCCGCCAGCAGCACCGGCGCGGCGGTCTCGTGCAGGTACGCCTCGACGGCGCGGGCGCCGAAGAACGCCTCGCCCAGCCCGATCAGGCCGGTGTCGGTGTGCAGGCGGACGAACAGCAGGTTGGGTTGGACATGGGGCCGGATCGTCTCCAGCGCGGTGATCTTCATGAAGGTCTCTCTGGCGAATGGGCGGGCCGGCTCAGGAGAACCGGGCCTCCCGCTTGGCGACGGCGGCGATGTTGGAGGCGTTGACGACCTCGGCGCCGGTGTCGTAGTAGCGGGCCGGGTAGCCGGGGTCGAACTCCTCGGCCAGCAGGGCGGCGGCGATCCAGCCCTGCGCGTAGGGGTTCTGGCCGAGCGAGAAGTCGATGGCCCCGTCCTTGACGGCGTCCAGGACCGGCTGGACCAGGTCGAACCCGCCGACGCCGAACTTGCCGGTGAGGTTCTTGCCCTTGGCCCAGGTGGCGACGAACTGGTGGTCGAACGCGGCCATCGCCCAGCCGACGATCCCGCCCTTGCGCGAGGTGTACTTGGCGTCGATGGAGGAGACGGCCTTGGACTCGTCGGTGCTGGTGACCAGGACCTCGGTGGTGTAGGAGGTCCCGTTCTCCTTGTTGGAGGCCTCGATCCCCTGCTTGATGCCCTGGACGCGCTGCTCGAGGGCGCTGCTGCCGGGTGCGAAGTTGCCGCACACGATCACGCCGGACGAGCGGCCGGTGCGCTTCTTGGCGTACTCGGCGATCTGCCGCCCGCACACCTGGCCCGCCGAGACGAAGTCCTGGCCGACGAAGCCGATGCCGAACTTCTGGTAGTCGTCGCCGGCGGTGTTGGACAGGATCACCTTGGTCCCACCGGCCAGCGCGTTGCGGATGTTCCCGTCGAACGAGCTGTTGTCGATCCGGGTGAAGATGACGCCGTCCGGCTTGGCGTTGAGGGCGCTCGCCTGAAGTTCGACGGTCTTCTGCACGTCCTGCGCCGGCGGGCCGATGAACTGGGTCTTCCAGCCCATCAGCGCGCCGAAGTCCTCGAATCCGCGCTGGACGGGCGCGAAGAACGGGTTCTTGTCGTGCACGACGAAGATGACCTTCTTGCCCTTCTGCGGGCCGTCGCCCTTGCGGTAGTGCGAGCCGCCGCCACCGCTCTCCTTCTCGCTGGCGCATCCGGCCAGCAGCCCGGCGCCGGCGATCGATCCTCCGCCGATCAGCAGGCCGCGGCGGGACAGGGGGTTCGTCATGACGGTGTCCTTCGGGTGGGGTGGGAAGGGAGATCAGTGCCGGCGGTGCGGTGAGCGCCGGGCGACGAGCTGGTTGAGCATGACGGCCGCCAGGATCAGCGCCCCGGTGGCGACCTGCTGCCAGTTGCCGTCCACGCCGAACAGCACCAGCGCGTTGGTGATCACACCCGTGATCACGGCGCCGAGCAGGGTGCCCAGCAGGCTGCCGGTGCCGCCGGCCAGGCCGGCGCCGCCGACGACGACGGCGGCGATGACGCCGAGCTCGAAGCCGTTTCCGGTGAGCGGGTTGGCACTGCCGAGCCAGCCGACCAGGATGACCGAGGCCACGCCGGTCAGCGCGCCGGTGAGCGCGAAGCAGGAGATCTTCACCCGGTCGGCCGGGATGCCGGCCCCGGCGGCGGCCGACCGGTTGCCGCCGACGCTGTAGACGTCGAATCCGAACTTGGTCTTGGTCAGCACGTACGCGCCGATCGCCACGATCGCGACGAGCCACAGCACCTGCGCGGCCAGGTGCGGCAGCGGGGTGCCGGAGACCAGGCCGATGAAGGCGGAGTCGCGCGAGCCGCGGACCGGGACGCCGTTGGCCAGCAGCAGCGCCGCGCCGCGCAGCACCGACAGCGCCGCGAGCGTCACCACGAACGAGGGAATCTTGAACTTCGTGGTGATCAGGCCGTTCACCAGGCCGACGGCGGCGCCGGTGAGGATGGCCAGCGGGGCCGCCGTCCCGATGGGGACGCCGACCTTGGTCACCAGCCAGGCGAGCTCGACGGCCAGGAAGCCGTGCAGCGAGCCGACCGACAGGTCGATCTCCCCGGCGATGACCAGGAACGTCATGCCGGTCGCGACGATGCCCAGGATGGCGATCTGCTGGGCGATCGACAGCAGGTTGTCGGTGGCCAGGAAGCCGTCCGCGCCGATCGCGCAGACCACGAAGATCACGATGGTGGCCGCAAAGACGCCGAACTCGCGGGCGCCGAGCAGCCGGCGCAGCGGGGTGCCGGCGGAGTCGTCGACCCGGTAGGCCGCGGCGATCTCCTGCTGGAGGGTCATGGTGTTTCTCCCTGGGAGTCCTGGGGGCCGTCGAGCGCGAACGCGGCGGTGTCGCCGAGGATCAGGCCGACGACCTCCGCGGCGGTCGTCTCGGCGACCCGCCGCACGCCCGACACCATTCCGCCGCGCATCACCACGACGCGGTCGGCGACCGCCAGCACGTGGTCGACGTTGTGCGAGACCACGACCACGGCCTTGTCCTGCTTCTTGAGATCCTTGATCAGCGAGAGCACGTTGTCCTGCTGCTGCGGGCCGAGCGCCGCCGTGGGCTCGTCCAGCAGGACCAGGCGCCCGCCCCGGTGGACGGCGCGGGCGATGGCGATGCACTGCCGCTGGCCACCCGACAGGCCGGCGACCGGCATCCGCACCGAGGGGATGCGGATGCGCAACTGGTCCAGCACCTGCCGCGCCTCGGCGCGCATGCGCCGCCCGTCGACCACGCCGAACCGGCGCGGTTCCTGCCCGAGGAAGACGTTGGCCGCGACGGTGCGTTCGTCGACCAGGCCCAGATCCTGGTAGACGACCGCGATGCCGTGGTCGGCGGCGGCGCGGGGACCGGTGAACGCGCACGGTTCGCCGTCCATCCGCAGCTCGCCCTCGTCGGGGCGGTAGGCGCCGGCGATCACCTTCATGAGCGTCGATTTGCCGGCGCCGTTGTCGCCCATCAGCCCGACGACCTCGCCGGGCTCGATGCTGAAGTCGACGCCCCGCAGGGCGTCCACACCTCCGAAGCGCTTGCGCACTCCGACCGCTTCGAACAGAGGCATCCGCCCTCCAAACCCACTCTAGATCATTACGGCCTGACCGGTCTGACCAGTCCGGCCAGCCAAGCGTTATGGAGACGAAAGCGCACGTCAAGACCCCTTTCATCTCGAATAAGTAACGACGCCTCCGGCTCGGACGGCGTTATATGGTTGACCGGTCTTACCGGTCAACCAAGCGAGGTGGTTCCCTTGTCCGAACTAGCCGGGCGCACCGCGGCGATCACTGGCGGAGCGGGCGACATCGGCGCCGCCATCGCCGCGGAACTGACCCGCAGGGGCGCCCGCGTGACGCTGCTGGACGTCAAGGACCCCGCGGAGGCCGCCGGCTGGATCGAGACGGCATCGGCGCACGGCCCGGTCGACTACGTGCGGGTCGACGTCCGCGACCACGCCGAGGTCGCCGCCGCTCTTGCGGCCATCGGCACGCCCGACATCGCGATCGCGGGCGCCGGGATCGTCGAATCCAGCCCGTTCCTCGACATCACCGCCGACCAGTGGCGGCGCCACCTGGACATCAACCTCACCGGCTGCTTCAACTTCGCCCAGGCGGTCGCCCGGGGGATGGTGGCGGACGGAAAGCGCGGGCGGATCGTCCTGGTCGGCTCCTGGGTCGGTGAGGTCCCCTGGCTGGAGATCGCGGCTTACAGCGCCTCGAAGGCGGGGGTCGCGATGCTGGCCCGGTCCATGGCCAAGGAACTCGCGCCCCACGGGGTCCTGGTGAACGTCGTCGCCCCCGGGATCGTGGCGGCCGGGCTCGCCAAATGGCAACTGGAGAACGAGCCGGCCTACGCGGAGCGGGCGGGCGAGGCCATTCCGCTCGGATACCCGCAGACGGCCGAGCAAGTGGCCCGGGTGACGGCCTTCCTGTGCTCGGCCGACGCCGACTACGTCACCGGCACTACCCTGCTTGCGGACGGCGGCTGCTCCCTGTTCAACCAGAGATGACAGTCCATAATCGGGCTGAATCGACCAGAGAGCGAAGGCGGTGCGACCACGTGGCCGAGGCTGCGGACCAGAGGACACCCGGAGGCCGCGGGGCATCCAAGCAGAGCGTCGCCGAGCGGCTGGAGCTCGAACTGCTGTCCGGCCACCCCGACCCGGGGTCCCAACTGGAGTCCGAGCGCGTCCTGGCCGGACGGTTCGGGGTGAGCCGGCCGATGATCCGCGAAGTGCTCCGCGGGCTCCAGGAGCGCGGGCTCATCGAGATCCACCCGGGCCGTGGCGCGTTCGTCCGCGACGTGCGGGTGACCGACGCGGTCCGCCCCCTCGACACCCTCTACCGCCAGCACAGGCCCACTCCTCGCGACCTGATCCAGGCCAGGGTGACGCTCGAGCGCGAAACCGCCTCGCTGGCGGCCCTCAACGCGACCGAGGCGGACATCGAGGCGCTCCAGGAGTGCCTCGACCGGTTCGACCGCGCCAAGGACCTGCTGGCGAAGGCCAGGGCCGACATCGCCTTCCACGCGGCCGTGGCCCGGGCCTCCCGCAACCCGGTCATCGAGCTGATGTTCGGCTCCATCACCACGCTCACCTTCGAACTCATGCTCCGCAGCCTCGGCGACCCCCTGGTCTCCCGCGAGGGTGTCCCCTACCACCAGCAGATCCTCGACGCGATCCGCGCGGCCGACCCGGAGACCTCGCGCGCAGCGATGATCGGCCACCTCAACGTCGCACTGGAGAACTACGGGGACGACCTCGACGAGAGCCTGGACCTCGTCACCCAGCGCCGCATCGAGCAACTGCTCGACCTTCCCGCCGAATGAGCCCCGCGTAGGGCCCGCGACCCGGACCATCGGCCTGACCGAGCCGCCCCGCGCCCTTGGCGGCGCGGGGCGGGCCGACGATGACCTCGACGAGTTCCGCCGACGGTTCACCCTGTAGGAAGACTCCCCCCGTGTCCTGACCGCACACGGCCCTGCGGTGGCCGGGGCGGGATCAGTGGTCCAGACCGGCGAGGTCGATGGCGGCCGGCCCTTCGCGGCCACCGCCTCCTGAGGACGCTCGGAAGTCTTCGCACACCGAGCCCCGTTCCGACCTGCCTGAGCACCACTCCGCCCGTCACCGCGTCACGTGTCAGATCGCGCGTACGCCTGTACGGGAGTGCACGGCGAACAGGCTGACAACAACGATCTTCTTGTGAACGCGTGCGCACATCCGTGACCGTGAACTCGTCGCGGGCTCCGCTCCCCCAGCGCCCGCACTCAGGAGACTCGATGAAAGTACCCTCATGCGCCGCCGCACTCGTCGCGGCCACCCTGCTCGCCTCCCTGACCGGATCGGCCGCGGCGCAGGCGGCGGGCGGCGACGCCAAGGCCCTGCCGAACGTGAACATGGAAGCCACCGTCAAGGCGGCCCAGATCGACCCGCGGCGGGCTGACGACACGCTGACTCCGGGCGCCAAGGCCAGCGTGCTCCTGGTCGAGCAGGCGCTGCGCGACCGGAAGCTGCTCGACGCGCAGTGGGTGGACGGCTACTTCGGCACCACGACGGTCACTGCCTTCGCCAAGTACCAGAAGTCGCTCGGCTACACCGGTCTGGACGCCAGTGGCCTGCCGGGCAAGACGTCGCTCACCAAGCTCGGAGCCGACCGCTACACCGTCACCCACGTCATCCAGCCGGGTGACCGGGTGGCCAGCGGCGACGTCGTCATCAACACCCGCACGCGGAGCATGCTGGCCGAGGCGAAGCGGCTGCTCGTCCGCGACCTCGTGCTGGAGCAGGGGTCGTACAACCCCGGCGGCGACCCCACGTCCGCGGGCACCCACGACGGCGGCGGCGTCGTCGACATCTCGGTCGAGGGGTTGGACGCCGCCACCCGCACCGCGGTCGCCCGCGCGCTGCGCGTCGTCGGCTTCGCGGCCTGGGTGCGCAATCCCGATCAGGACGACTGGCCGTGGCACATCCACGCCGTCGCCATCAACGACACCGACCTGTCCAGCAGCGCCCAGCACCAGACCGGTGACTACTACCTCGGTCTGAACGGGCTCGCCGGCCGCGGCCCGGACGACGGCCCGAAGGTGACCATCCGCACGTGGGAGGAGTACCAGCTCCGCTGACTGATCCGGACCCAGGCTCCGCACCTCAGAAGGAGAACAGCATGAGTAGGCTCACAAGGATCCTCACCGCGACGACCGCCGCGCTCGCACTCAGCGGGGGGGCGGCCGCCCTCACCTCGCCCGCCTCGGCGGCGAGCCGTGACGGCGTGTGCGACGACGGCGAGTTCTGCTACTACTACAACAGCGGCAACGCGGGATCGATCTCGGACTTCACCGGCTCGGTCTCCGACTACGGCACCACTCAGCCGTCCTGTTACGACTTCAAGGGTGCGGGCGCCGGCAAGGGCCTGTGCATCAAGAACCAGGCCGCCTCAGTCTGGAACCGCAGCACCAAGACCGTCCGGGTCTACTTCAACAGCAACTACGGCGGCACCTACCAGGACTTCGCGGCAGGCGCCAAGGGCAACCTGAACTCCAGCCTGAAGAACCAGAACGCCTCGCACGAGTTCAACCCGTCGTCGCGCACGAACATGTCGTACGGGCTGTACGCGCTGAGCGGCGGCAGCATCACCTGCGGCTTCGACGGCTACACCACCACCCCCGGACGGCACGAGGGCATCGACATCGCCCGCGGCATCGGCTCCGACGTCCACGCGCTGGTGGCCGGCCAGGTCATCTACATCGCGCGCGGGGCCAACGGCAGCGGGGGCCTCTCCACGATCTCCGTCTACAACTCCTCGCTGAACAAGACGGTGATCTACCTGCACTCCGCTCCGCGGGCCGCCCTGGCCGTGGGCCAGCAGATCAGCCGCGGCCAGGTCATCGCCGACGAGGCGTGGCACGGGGTGTCGTCCAGCGCGTCCGCGCACACCCACGTCGAGATGCGCCTCGGGAAGCAGACGCACGCGGCCAAGAGCGTCAGCGACCCGACGCTGGACAACCCGAACCCGACCTCGTTCTGGAACTCCCAGGGCTACAACGTCCGCTAACACGCCGCGGCCTCCACGGAAGAGGAGACAACTGTGTCGAAACGGACTGCGCGCCTGATCCCGCGGCTCGCCGCGGCGACCGCCGCGCTCACGCTCGGCGGGACCGCCTTCATCCCGGCATCGCCCGCCTCGGCTGCGAGCCGTGACGGTGTCTGCGACAACGGCGAGTTCTGCTACTACTTCAACAGCGGCAACGCGGGATCGATCTCGGACTTCACCGGCTCGGTCTCCGACTACGGCACCACCCAGCCGTCCTGCTACGACTACAAGGGCACGGGCGCCGGCAAGGGCGAGTGCGTCAAGAACCAGGCCGCCTCGGTCTGGAACCGCAGCACCAAGACCGTCCGCGTCTACTTCAACAGCAACTACGGCGGCACCTACCAGGACTTCAAGGCAGGCGCCAAGGGCAACCTGAACTCCAGCCTGAAGAACCAGAACGCCTCGCACCAGTTCCTGAGTTCGACACCGCCGCCGACCGGGTGCAAGACCGACGGCACCGACAGCACGCTGCCCACCTCGATCCTGGTGTACCGGGTGTCCCTCAACCGCGTGGAGCGGGTGACGTTCGAGACCTACGTCAAGAACGTCCTGCCCAACGAGTGGGTGACGAGCTGGCCGGCGGAGTCGCTCAAGTCCGGGGCGATGGCCGTCAAGAGCTACGGCTGGTACTGGGCGCTGCACTCGACGCGCAAGACCTCGGGCGGCGCGTGCTTCGACGTCTACGACAACACCTCGAGCCAGGTCTACAAGCCCGGCTCCGCGACGGCGTCGACGAACGCCGCGGTGGACGCGACGTGGGGGACCCGGATGACCCGCAGCGGGAAGATCCTTCAGGCCCAGTACTGCGCGACGACCACGGCGTGCGGCGGATGGGTCACCGGCGACTGGATGTCGCAGTACGGCTCTCGCGACAAGGCCAACGCGGGGTCGAGCTACTCCACCATCCTCAAGTCCTACTACAGCGGGATCGCTCTCTCCTGAGCCCCGCGGATCATCGGGCTCTGGTTCCCCGCCGTGCACTCCGCGGCGGGGAATCAGGGTCCTTCGACGATGACCTGGAAGTTGACCGGCCGGTTACCGGGGAACGCGACCTTTCCGGCCGCGTCCACCATCTTGAACCGCACGTAGCACAAACCCGGCTTCCTCGGCGTGGTGATGTCGGTCCGGATGTCGACCGTCTTGCCGGGTGACGTGTCGTTGATCGGAACGTGCGGGATGGTCTGGCATTGGTCGGCCTGCTGTGGGGAGTCGAGGCGCCACAGCGAATATCCCTCCCACGGCACCGTCCCGGCGTTCTTGAGCCGCCATATCTTGGTCACGGTCCTGCCGGCGTGGACGCGGGCGCAGTCGGGCAGCGTGACGTCCGCGATGAACACGGCCGCATCGCCCTCGCGTGTCGGCGGGGCCGCCGCCGGGTTGGACGCGTGCACCGGGCAGTCGGCCGGGGTGAGCGCGGCCTCCGAGGGGCTGCCGGACGGTTCCGGACCGTTCCCTTCCTGCCCGGAGCCGCGGTAGACGGCGACCACGACCACCGTCCCCATACCGACGGCCGCCGCTGCGAGCGCGATCGCAGCCGGGCGGGTCAACCATAATCGCCCTCGACCTCCCGGCCCGGGGAGGCCCGGCTGGGTGACATCCGCGATCGCGGCGGGCGGTGCCGGCGGCATGGGCGCGGATACCGATGCCTCGCCCACGGGCCAAGGCACCGGTGACTCGATGGCGATGTGCACGGCAGGACGTTCCACGGAACCCGTGGTGGTGGCCGCGAGCCCACTCGGCGGACGGTCCACGGCGGTGCCCGGAACGGTCTCGGCAGCCCCGGCGATCGCCGACCTGACCACCCGGTTCGCCTCGTCCCAGCGTTCGCGGTACGCGGCCGGGTCCGCTCCGCACGCCTTGACGAACTCGACCGTGGTCCCCCAACTCGGGAGCCTGTGCCCCTTCGCGGCTTCATGCAACGTCGTGTGCGAGATCGCCCCGGACCTGCCGGACATCTCCCGGAAAGGTGGATTGCCTACCGACTTGCGCAGTTCACGAAGAATCGACGCGAAGTCCGCAATCACCGCCGTCTGTGCACGCATGTCGTCCACCGGCTGAAGCTAACAGCGCCGATGGCCTTCGCTCAAGGCTCGAATTGGTATCGGCGGGCGAAGCCGGGCGCGCCGGATACGACCGGGCAAGATCTAGATCATCTATACCCGGATCCGTCGCCTCGAGTGGCGTCCAGGATGCCGGTCGGCAAGGCGCGCTACGTGATCGACCAGTCACCCTTTTCCGCCCTCGGGCGACCTCGAGCGAATGGTCGTAGGCGCCTCGTCGCCTTCGGTCGCGGATGGGCGGACGAAGACGACGAGGCGCTCGGGCGGCCGTACGCCGGTCGAGGGTCAGTCGAACGGAAGGCCGGCCGGGGGCTGGGGCTTGGCGTCGGTCCATCCCGCCTTGAGGGTGGCCGCGTAGTAGGTGACGAAGCCCGGCTTCATCTCCGCGTACGGTCCACCCGGCTTGGTCAGCTCATCCTGGCTGGACAGCACCGCGCCGGTGCGCTCATCGAAGATGACCACGCTGCGGTAGCGGTAGGTGCCCAGTTCGGCCTTCGGCACGCCGTACTCGTCGGCGTTCGTCACGGCGCGGTCGTCGGAGGCCAGCGCGACGCCCGCACGGCCCAGCGGGTCGGTGGCGCGGCCGATCTCATGGATGCCCGGCTGCGCCGCCAGCGCCCGCATCAGGCCCGCCCGGACCTTCGGCTGGACCGGGGCGTTCCTCAGGAACCCCCCCACCGCTGCGAGCTTGCCATCGATGGTGACTCTCCGCTGGACCTTCTCCGCCCAGATCCTCTGCACCGGATCTTTGGACTTCAGCCTCGGGTGGGTCAGGAACATCTCGGTGAGCTTGGCCTGGTCGGTGGGCAGCCGCTGGATGTCCTCGACCGACCTGCCGTCCAGGAACCTCGTATTCTCGGGGGCTATGCCGCCCGTCTGCCAACTCGTCGCCTTGGTGGTGAAGGTGGTGTAGTGGTCGTTCGACCAGACGCGGAAGCTCGACGGCGACCCGGCCCTGCGCCACTGTGCCGCGTCCCGCTCGGTCAGCGGACGGGTCGGCAGGTCGCGGCTGGAGACCTGCCCGCCCGCCCCGGGCCGCACGTCCGACCAGCTGAACATCTCGCCGAGCGCGCCGGTGACCGCGTAGGTCCCGGTCTTCGGACGCATGATGTAGGACTGGCCCGCGACTTCGCGGGAGTACCAGTACCTGCCCATCGGCTGCTGTTCCGCCTTCGCCGCCGCCGCGAGAACCGTCCCCGTGCCGTTCAGGTTCACCGGACCTGGCACGGGCGTGTTCCCCCCGACGAGGGTGACCGCCGCGGTCGCCGCCGCGCCCACCGCGACCAGGCCGCCCAGCCCCCACCCCAGCCGCGGCCGGGACCGGCGCGGCGGCTCGGCCAGCAGCGCCTTCAGCCGGCCGACCTCCCCTGCGGGGGCCGCGGCGGGCTCCGGGTAGTACTCCCGGACCATCTGCACCTCATCCATGCTGTTCCTCCAAAGTGAGCATCGGATTCGTCCCGCCCAGCGCTTTGCGCAGCCTGGTCCGGGCCCGGTTCAGCCGGGAGCCGACCGTGCCGTAGGAAATCCCCAGCGCCGTCGCGACCTCCTGGTGGCTGAGGTCGGCCAGGGCCACGAGCAGCAGCACGTCGCGCTGCCCGCGCGGCAGCGCCGCGATCGCCGCGCCGAGCTCGCCGCGCAGGCCCTCGGCGCTGACCCGCGCGTCGACCCGTTCGGTGTGCTCCTCGGCGTCGCGGTCCGGGCTGAGGCGCGCGTACATCCGCAGGGCGCGCGACTCGGACCGGTGATGCCTGCCGACCACCTTGGTCGCGATGCCGTACAGCCAGGTGCGCACGGACCCGCGCTCCGGGTTGTAGCGGCGACGTTGCCGGAACGCCTCCAGGAAGGTCTGCGCCGCGACGTCCGCGGCGGCGTCCGGTCCGAGCCGCTTGGCCCCGTACCGGCGGATCTCGGCGAAATAGAGGTCGGCGACCCCCTCGAAGTCGTCGGCCGGACGGGGTGAGGGCTCCCCTGTCATGTGGTGCCTTTCCCTATCGCGGATGGCGGTCGCATAGGTATCAACCGCAGGCGGCTTCCGCTTTCCCGAAAGGGGCGGCCACGTCGTGACGCCGGCCGGGGGCGTTCAGTACGCACGGTGGATCGTCTGGTCGAGGCCGCTGCCGCCCTTGTCCTGCGCGCTGACGCGGAGCGTCACCTTCTGGCCCGCGCCCGGCTTCGGCAACGTGGCCGAGAACCGGCCGCCGCCCTGCGGTGCGACCGCGACGGGCTGGAACGTCGTGCCGTCGTCCAGCGAGGTCCACGCCTTCAGCCCGGTGACCTCCGCGGGCGCGGTCCCGCCGACGCGCGCCACCGTGAACGTGGCGGGCGCGCCCGTCGGGCGGTTCATCAGGTCCAGCCCAGGTCGTACTGCGCCTGGAGCATCGGCAGATTCGCGACACCGCGGCCCGCGTCGGCGCCGGACGAGCGGAACGTCCACGTGCTGGAGGTCCGGTTCGCGGCCGGCAGCAGCCTGGAGAGGTCGGCGTCATAGGTCAGGCGGTAGGTCGCCGGCTTCTCCCCGACCTTGAACTCGGCGAGGTTCGAGAGCTTCTCGCCGATGCCCCCGGGTGCGGGTGGCGGGCTCGTGGGGAAGGACGCTGAGGGAATCGGCCCCGGCCGCGATGAAGCCCGGGTGCTGCGGCTGCACACCCCAGCTCTTGGTGACCCGGCTGCCGGGCTTGTAGACGACGAGCGGCTCCACCTCCGCCCACGGCGTCTCGCCCTCCCCGGACTCCACCGTCGGGCCGGGGAGCACCGACTCCGCCCAGCGCCTGCCCTCGCCCGTGCTGACGTAGTCGGTGCGGGTCGAACCCGGCTTCACCTCGGAGGAGTCGTCGTTGGCCAGGAATCCTTCGGGGAAGACGCCGTAGCGCGTCGCCACCGGGGCCTTGCCCGTGTCCCCGTTGAACGCGGCGAACCGCTGGTCGATGCGGGCCAGCCGCTGCTGCACCGCGGGCGTCACGGTGAAGGCCGGGTCGGCGGGCAGCCCCTGGGCGCCGAGCGGCTCCATCAGATCCCACACGGTGTCTGGCGCGCTGAGCCGGACGGTCAGGTAGGTCTGGAGCAAGCCCGTCGACACCGGTTCGCTGGGCTGGAGGTAGACCTTGCTGTCCGGGGCGTACGCCCACACCACCCGGACCCAGGAGGCGTGGTCGTCGCCCTGCGCGACCACGGCCCGCACCGATCCGGCCGTGGTCGCGCGGCCCTGCACCGACGCGACGGCCTGCTTGGCCTTCGTCCCGTCGATCGTGACGGTGACGTCCCGGTCCACCTTCACGTCGGGGTCGCCGCCGAGCGCCATCCGGTTGCCGGCGGCCTCCTGATCGCCGTCCTGGACGGTGCCGAGCACGGAGTACCGGCCCTCGGGCACCCGCATCCGAGCGGCGTGTCCGGCCCTTCGAGCCGGACCCACTCGTCCATCGGGGCGGTGTCGTCCAGGCTCGTGACGGTCGCGGCCCCGGCGAAGACCCGGGTGTCCGGCAGCGCCTTCCCGACGATCGTCAGCGTGCGGCTCGGGGGCTCGACCTCGAAGGTGACCGGCGTCCGCACCGTGGTGCCCCCGCTCGTGGCGGTGACGTGGGCGATGTAGAGGCCGGGATGCGCCGCGAGCTTGGCGGCGTCGAGCGTGAGCACCGTCCTGGCCGCGCCGTTCGCCGGGACGGCCAGCCGCGCCTCGGCGAGGCTCGCGGCACCGGGGTACTCCTTGCCGGCGCGGTCGGTGACCCGAACCGACTGGTCGGCGGTCAGCGCCGGGCCGGCGGAGGCGAAGCCGACCCTGGTCGTCAGCGCCGGACGGCCCGGGTACGCCGAGGTGCCCGCGTGCGGGACGGCGTCGGTGGCGACCAGCGGGGCGGACGCGGCGGCGGCTACGTCGAGCCGTCCGGCGCCCTGCCGGTAGACGTCCCCGCCGAGCGGGTGCGACGCGCCGACCAGGGCCGCCTTCAGCTGCGCCCCCGTCCAGTCCGGGTGCTTCTGGAGCAGCAGCGCGGCGGCGCCCGCGACGTGCGAGGCCGCCATCGACGTCCCCGACATGAGCGTGTAGCGGTCGTCGACCGGGCGGCCCCCGATGGTCCGGGCCGCGCGGGCGGCGACGATGTCCACGCCCGGCGCGGTGATCTCCGGCTTGGCCGCGGGCCGGCCGCGCCGGGGCCCTGCGCTGGAGAACGGCGCGACCTTGTCGGCGCCGTCCGGCACGTCGCCGGTCAGCAACATCACCGTCCAGTGCTGCCCGCGGGCAGGGCGGCAGGCCCGCCCCCGGCCGGCGCGGCCCGCGCGACCTGCACCGCCTCCCAGGGGACGGCCGCGCCGCCCGCCGCCAGGACGGCGGCGAGCAGGAGGCCGCCAGTGGTTCTTCTCCTCATGACGCTCCTTGGTCGGAGGTGATCGATATGAAGTGATCACCCACAACCCCCGCGCCCTTTCCGTCCTGGGACGGATTCTCTGTGCGCGATGTCCTACGGGCCGTCCGTCGGCCGTTCCGGAACGGGCGTCACCTTCATGCTACGACCGGGCCAGACCTAGATCATCTGTACACAGGGCCATCGCCTCGAGTGGCGTCCAGGAGGCCGGTCCGCAAGGCGCGTTACGTGATCGGCGAGTCACCCTTTCCACCTCGGGGTGATTCCGTCGCGACGGAGGATTCACGGCTTTCGAGTCGGGCCTTCACGCGTCCGCCCGGCCCGTGCGGCCTGGTGCGGGAGCGGTTGACCTGCGTGTGTGACTCAGGCTGGTTCTTCCCTTACCTGGCGTGACGACAATGGGGTTTCGGTCGCCCGGAAAGGCGGCGCCGATCGGATCGGGAGGAGTGTGCGAATGGTCGTGCGTGCCTCGTCGCCTGTGGCCGACAGGGGGGCGGTGCCGTCGGTCGGGTCGCCGCCCGGGTTCGGGTTGACGCTCTATAGTGCTGGGCGTATTCCAGTGGGAGGGGAGCCGCGTCCGTGGATTCGGTGATCGTCAGGGTGGTCGGCGGGCCCTTCATGGGCGTCGAGGGGGAGATGATGCCCGGCCCAGCGGAGGGAATGGTCACCGTTCACACCACGACCAGCCCCTACACGTGGCGGAAGGCCGAGGTCCGCACCGACGCCGTGGAACCGGTGGCAGTGGAAGGTCTGTCACCACGATGCTGGATCGCCTGGGAACACCACGATGCGGGCGAGGCCGAGAAGACGATGTTCTGGGTCGAACGGGTGCACTTCCCCGAGGACGACCTCGCCGCCGAATGGGACGCCTACCTGGCGCACGTGATCGCGGTCGACGCCGCGACGGAGCGGAGCACGGCGGAGGCGCTGGCGCGCTTCGACCGGGAACTGGCCCTGCTGGAGGAGGCCGAAGTGGCCGCCCGGGCGGAGGCCGACATGGCGTACTGGTGGCCCATGTCAGCGAAACTCGAACGCATCGTGCCCTTGCAGGAGCGGGCGGTGCCGGACGACATGACCGATGAGGAGCGCCTGGAACTGGCGATCGCCGGCCTGGTCCGGCGGCACCCCTCCATCTGGGACCTCGCGGAAGAACGCCGGGACGCGGCTCGACCGTCCGGGAACTGACAGGTGGACGGGCCCGCGACGGCGCTGCTACATTTCCGCTCGTGTCCAGCCCAGAGGCGTCAAGAAGGTAGCCACCGGCACCACCGGTGGCGTCTTCGCAGCCGCGTGAGCACCCGCGTCCTGAGTGAGTCATTCCTCTGACCGGGCCCCATCCGCGGCCGATTCGCCATCGTCTGACATCTCTCGCCTGGACCTCCTTCAGGTACCGCCGCCTCCGGCCGCAGCACGCGGCCGGGGCGCGCTGAATCCGATCCCACCTCTTTCGATGAGTCGTGGAGCTTGTTCGTGCCTTTCGCCATCTATGTTCTCGGGCTCGCGGTATTCGCCCAGGGAACTTCGGAATTCATGCTGTCCGGCCTCCTGCCGGACATCGCCGCCGACCTCGGCGTGTCCATCCCCACCGCGGGCTCACTGACCTCGGCGTTCGCCGTCGGGATGGTCATCGGCGCACCGCTGGTCGCGCTGTTGAGCCGGCGTTGGCCCAGGCGTGCGACGCTGCTGGTCTTCCTCGTCGTCTTCCTGCTGGTGCACGTGCTGGGTGCGGTCACCGGCAGCTTCCCGGTGCTGCTGGCCACCCGGGTGGTCGCCGCGCTCGCCAATGCTGGCTTCCTCGCCGTCGCCCTGACGGCGGCGACGGCGATGGTCGACGCGAACTCCAAGGGCCGCGCCACCTCGGTGCTGCTCGGCGGCGTGACCATCGCCCTCGTCGCCGGCGTGCCGCTCGGCGCGCTGATCGGCGGGCAGTGGGGCTGGCGCTCGGCGTTCTGGGCGGTGGCCGTCATCTCCGTCCCGCCGGCCCTGGCGATCCTGCGGGCCGTGCCCGCCGATGCCGCAGACCCGGGCGCACCCGGCGCGCGCCTTGAGCTGCGCGCGCTGGGCAGGCCCCGGCCGGCCGTGACGCTGCTGCTCGGCACCCTGGTCAACGGTGCGACGTTCTGCACGCTCACCTACCTCGCCTCGGTGGTCACGGGCGTGACCGCGCTCGGCGAGAGCTGGGTCCCCGCCGCGCTGGTGGTGTTCGGCGTCGGCGCGTTCGCCGGCGTCGCCGTGGGCGGGCGCCTCGCCGACGGCAGGCCCCTGCATCTGCTGGGGATCGGCATGTCCGCGCTGCCGGTGGGCTGGGTGCTGTTCGCGATGACCGCGGGCAGCCCGATCGCGGCGTTCGCGCTCGTCCTCATCCAGGGCGCGCTCTCGTTCGCGGTCGGTTCCACCCTGGTCTCCCAGGTCCTCTACTCGGCGGCGGACGCACCGACGCTCGCGGGCGGGTTCTCGACCGCCGCGCTCAACATCGGCGCGATGGCCGGCCCCACCCTCGGCGGTCTCGCCATCGGCTCCGGATTCGGCTTCCGCTCGCCGATGCTGGTGAGCGCGGCCCTGGCGGCGGCGGCCCTGCTCCTCGGCGGCATGGCGCTGGCCCGCGGCGGCGCCGTCCGCCGGGCCGACCGGTCCACGGCCTGACCGCCACGCGGGTGTCCGGCCGATCGCGCCGTCCGGACCCGCCGCGACCGTTACGCTCCCCCAGTGATCACACTTCGGCGGATTCCGGACGTGTGGCGGCGGTGTGACGTCGTGGTCCGGGACCTTCCGTTCGCGCTGCTGCTCATCGTGCTGTCGTTCCTGCCGGTGCTGGACGGCCAGGAGACACAGGTCGGCGACCTGCCGGCCCGCCCCTTCGACGCGCTGGCCGCCGTGGTGCTCGCTCTGGAGACCCTCCCGCTCGCCGTCCGCAGGCGGTGGCCCGCCGTCTCTCTCGCCCTGGTGTCGCTCGGCTTCCTCCTCGCCGAGCTCGGCAGCTACCACATGGTCGCGGGCACCGCACTGGCCTTCGCGCTGGTGAGCGCGGGCGCCCATCTGGAACGTCATCGGCGCACCGCCGGGGCCGTCCTGTCCCTGGTGTACGCGGCGCTGGCGGTCGTGCTCGACGGGCTCGGCTCGACCGAGGGACCGGAGGGCTTCCTGGTGTTCTACGTGGAGGTGGTCGCCGCATGGTGCATCGGGGCCTGGTTGCGCTCCACCCGGATCGCCGAGGCCGAACGCCGCCGCCGCGTCGCCGAGTCCACCCGCACCACCGAACGCACCCGCATCGCCCGCGAACTCCACGACGTCGTGACCCATCACGTGACGGCGATGGTCGTGCAGACCGAGGCGGCCCGGTACCTGACCGCCGCACCCGATCGCCTCGAGGAGACCCTGAGCGCCGTCAGCGACACCGGCCGGCGGGCCATCGGCGATCTGCGGCATCTGCTCGACCTGCTCAACCCCGACCACGGCACCGACGCCGTCGTACCGTCGGTCGGCGAACTCCGCACGCTCGTCGAGCAGACGCGCAAGGCCGGCCAGCCGGTCGAGTTCACCCAGGAGGGCGAGCCGGCGGAGTCGGCCGGCAGCGCAGAGTTCGTGGCCTACCGGGTGGTCCAGGAGGCCCTGACGAATGCCCTCAAGTACGCCCACGGCAGTCGCACCGTGGCCCAAGTGCACTACAACGACAGGGAGATCACCGTGCAGGTCGGCACCGACGGCTCCGGCTCCGCGTCCGGGTCCCCGGGCGGCAGCGGACGGGGCCTGACCGGGCTCCGCGACCGGGTCGACGCGCTGGGCGGCGAGTTCAGCGCCGACCGGCGGCCGGGCGGCGGCTTCGTCGTCCGGGCCCGCATCCCCGCGGGGAGCCCGTCATAGGCGCCCCGATCCGGGTCCTGGTCTGCGACGACCAGGCACTGATCCGCACCGGATTCGCCACCATCATCGACGCCCAGCCCGACCTGGAGGTCGCGGGCGAATGCGGGGACGGGCGCGCCGCGGTCGACCTCGCCGCCCAGGTGAACCCCGACATGGTGGTGATGGACGTCCGGATGCCGGTGCTCGACGGCATCGAGGCGACCCGCCTGCTGGCCGGTTCCGGGGTGGCCCACCCCGTCAAGGTCCTCGTGGTCACGACGTTCAACCTGGACGAGTACGTGTACGAGGCACTGCGCGCGGGGGCGAGCGGGTTCCTGCTCAAGGACGCCCCGCCGGCGCAGCTCCTGCACGGCATCCGCACCGTCGCGACCGGCGCCGCCCTGCTGGCACCCGAGGTGACCCGGCAGCTCGTCGGCAGGTACGCGGCACGGATCCGCCCCACCGGCGGCACCCCCGGCGACACCGCGCTGACCCCGCGCGAGCTGGAGGTGCTGCGCCTCATCGCCAACGGCCTGTCCAACCGCGAGATCGCCACCACGCTGGTGATCAGCCAGGAGACCGTCAAGACGTACGTGTCGCGCATCCTCGCCAAGCTCAACCTGCGCGACCGCGTGCAGGCGGTGGTCCACGCCTACCGCAGCGGCCTGGTCACCTGACCCGGCGGGTGCTCGACCGCTCGCCGGCCGGGCCCCGGTCGAGCGCCTCGAACAGTGCCGCCGCCCGCCCGGCGGTGCCCGCGGCCCGGCGGCCGGTGCTGAGCAGCGCCAGGACCAGGATGCCTGCGCCGAGCCCGATGATCAGCCACCACACGCCGCGCTCCGCGCGGGTGAACGCCGTCCCGCCGCGGGCCAGGGCGGATCCCCCGATCGTCCCGGTGATCGCGACGCCCAGGGTGGTGCCGGTCTGCCGGCCGGCGGAGGCGAGCGAGGCGGCGACCCCGGCCATCGAGCGGGGCATTCCGGAGACCGCCGTGTTGGTGATCGGCGGATTGACGGTGCCCAGGAAGACGCCGAAGAGCAGATAGACCGCGAGCACGGCCGGCAGCGGGGTGGCCGGTCCGAGCCAGAACGACGCGCCGCCGCCCAGTGCCAGCGCGGCCCCGGCGACCACCAGCGGCAGCCTGGGACCGCGCGCGCCGACCAGCCGGCCGGTGCGCGGGGAGAGCACCACGGTCAGCATCCCGACCGGGAGCAGGCACAGCCCGGCCGCCAGCGCCGACATGCCGCGCACGTTCTGTAGGTACTGGGTGGTCACGAACAGGAACGCACTGAACCCGCACAAGGCGAACAGCGCCATCAGGATCGCCGCGCTGAACGGCACACTGCGGAAGAGGCGCAGCTCCAGCAGCGGGTCGGCACGGCGCGGTTCGTAGCCGAGGATGCCCAGCGCGCTGAGCACGGCGACGGCCAGCGAGGCGAGGATGGCCGGCGAGGTCCAGCCCAGCGCGCCGGACTCGATGACCGCGTAGACGAGGCCGCCCAGCATGAGGATCATCAGGGTCTGGCCCACCGGGTCGAACCGGCGCGTCCGGGCGGCGCGGGACTCGGGCACCAGCAGCGCGGTGCCCACGAGCGCGGCGGCCACGATCGGCACGTTGATCCAGAAGACGGAGCGCCAGCCCAGGCCGTCGACCAGGGCGCCGCCCACGATCGGGCCCAGCGCCAGCGCCAGGCCGGACATCGAGCCGAAGACGCCGATGGCCCGGGCCCGCTCGGCCGGTTCGGGGAAGGTGTCGACGGTGATCGCCATCGCCACCGGGTTGAGCATCGTGCCGCCGACGGCCTGGAGCGCGCGCGCCGCGATCAGCCAGCCGATGCCCGGCGCCAGGCCGCACAGCAGCGAGCCGAGCCCGAAGGCGGCGAGACCGATCTGGAAGACGCGCCGGCGGCCGATCCGGTCGGCGGTGGACCCGGCCAGCAGCAGGAAGCCGGCCAGCACCAGGGTGTAGGCGTCGACCGTCCACTGGAGTCCGGACACCGAGGCGTGCAGGTCGCGGCGGATCGCGGGCAGCGCGACGTTGACGATGGAGATGTCCATCACCACGACGATCACGCTCGCGCAGCAGATCGCGAGCACCAGGAATCGGTGGCGCCGGGTGAGCTCACCGGCCGTGGTCGTCGGCGGTATCGAAGCGGTCATGAGCACGGACGCTAGAATTTAGAGCGTGCTCGAAGTCAAGCCGCAGCCAGAGCCCGAGCCCGCCCGCCCCGATCTTCAGGCGGGTCTGAGCATCGCCGAGGCCGCCCGCCGCACCGGGGTCAGCGTGCACACCCTGCGCTACTACGAACGCGCCGGCCTGGTCGTCACCACCGTCGACCGCACCGCCGGCGGCTGGCGGCGCTACCGGAAGCTGGACCTGGACTGGATCACCGTGTGCACCAAGCTGCGGGCCACCGGCATGCCCATCAGGACCATTCGCCGCTACGCCGAACTCGTGTCCGCCGGGCCCGGC
This sequence comes from Spirillospora sp. NBC_01491, assembly GCF_036227065.1. GTDB lineage: Bacteria > Actinomycetota > Actinomycetes > Streptosporangiales > Streptosporangiaceae > Spirillospora > Spirillospora xylanilytica. Next base: position 5,603,859 of record NZ_CP109432.1, on the reverse strand, counting down.
AACGAGCAGGAACGGCTCGCCGTGATGGAGGCCCACCGCGCCGAGGTGACCGCCAGGCTCGCCGAGGTGCGGGAGAACCTCAAGGTCATCGACCACAAGATCGACGTCTACCGGGACCGGCTCGCCGCAGGCGGGGCCGACCGGTTGTGGGCGCCCGGATGAGCCGGTGCCGGCCCCCGCTCACCGGCCCCCGCTCACCCGCTCCCGCTCACCGGGCCACCGCCAGGCGGTAGCCGTCGTCGGTGCCGAGGAGGTTCCGGTGCGTGTCCTCCGCGGAGATGGCGCCGTCGTCCAGGACGAGGACCCGGTCGGCGGCGTCCAGGAGGGCCGGGCTGCTGGTGATCACGATGGTGGTGCGGCCCCGGCGCAGCTCGGCGATGTTGCGCGCGATGAGCTGTTCGGTGACCGCGTCGACGGCGGTCGTCGGGTCGTGCAGGACGAGGACGGCGGTGTCGGCGGCGAGGGCGCGGGCCAGGGACAGCCGCTGGCGCTGCCCGCCGGAGAGGTTCGCGCCGCGGTCGCGGACGCCGTGGTCGAGTCCTTCGCGGTGAAGGGCGACGACGTCGGTCAGCATGGACGCCCGGACGGCCTCGGGGACCATCCGGGCGGTGCCCGACGGGTCGATGTTCGTGCGCAGGGTGCCCGCGAAGATCTCCCCGTTGGACGGGTTCACCAGCATGTGCTCGCGGATCGCCTCGATCGACAGGTCCGCCGTCGCCCGCCCGCCGATCCGCACCACCCCCTCGTAGGCGCCCGGCGGGACGTCGGCGGCCAGGACCGAGACCAGGTCGGCCGCCGCGCGCGGCTGGTAGGAGGTGATCGCCACGAACTCCCCCGCGGGCACCTCGAACCTCAGCGTGCGCAGGGTCCCGTACCGGACGCGGTCGACCTCGAGGCCGCCGTCCGCGGCCGGGCGCTCCGTCCCCGGGGTCATCACCGGCGGCGCGGCCAGGACGAGCGCCATCCGCTCGGCCGACGCGCGCGCGATCATCACGTACTTCGGCATCTCTGAGAACAGCTTGAGCGGTTCCATGATGAACTGCGCCAGCCCCACGGCCATGACGAGCTCGCCGGTGGTGATCCGGCCCTGGAACGCGAGCCGGCCCGCCATCAGGGTCACGGCGGCGGCGAGGAGCGCGTTGAGGGCCAGTGCGGTGCCCGCGTACGCGCCGTTCGCCTTGGCGACCCTGACCGCCTGGTGCCTCGCCTCCGTGCTGACCTTGCGGTAGGACCGGAACGCGGCGTGGTTGCCGCCGAAGCCGTGCAGCGGGCGCAGGCCCGCGATCAGGTCGGCGACCTTCGCGCCGGCCCGCGCCACCCGGGCCTGCTGCTCGCGGGTGCCGGTGCCGATCCGCCTGGACAGCACGCTCAGGACCGACAGGATCGCGACGGTTCCCACGATCACCAGCAGGCCGAGCCCGACGTTGGCCAGGCCCAGCGCGACCGCCGCGATCAGCACCGCGACCAGCGAGCTGACCAGCAGCGGCACCACCTCGATGATGTCGGCGGTCTGGTCGGCGTCCTCGGTGGCGATGGTCAGCACCTCGCCGGACTTGAGGTCGACGTCCCCGGCCACCGGCTGGAGCCCGCAGGCCGCGACCCGCACCCGCCAGCGGTGCGCCTCGGTCGTGTTGGCCTTCTGTAGGACGCGCATCCCGAACCGCCACGAGAACGACACGGTCGTGATGATCACGGCGAGCGCGGCGATCGACAGGCCGAGCAGGCCGAGGGTCCGGTCCCGCATCGTGTGCTCGACGATCAGGCCGAGCGCGATGGGAAAGGCGGTCTCGCCGGCCTGGTAGAGGCCCATGAGGACGGTGCCGCCGGTCATGGCGCCGAGGTTGCGGCGCAGCGCGATCCGGAGGATCTCCGACCCGGTGCGGGGCCGCCGGCCGTCAGGAGTCGTCATCGGGAGCGTCCCTTCCAGCCGTACCGGCCCGACCTGGACCCGGTTCACCTAACTGCCCGCCCGCCAGGCCGCCCAGAGGCGCGCGTACCGGCCGCCCAGGGCCACCAGCTCCTCGTGGGTTCCCTGCTCCACCACGCGTCCCGCGTCCAGCACGGCGATCCGGTCGGCCGTCATCGCCTGGGTCAGCCGGTGCGCCACGAACAACGTGGTGCGGCCCTTGCACGCGGCCAGCACGGCCCGCTCCAGTTCGGCGGCGCCCTGGCTGCCCGCCTCCGCGGTCGACTCGTCCAGCACCACCACCGGCGACCGGCCCAGCACCAGCCGGGCCAGGGCGAGCTGGGCTCCCTTGGTGACGTCCAGGCGCTCGCCGCCCTCGCCGACCAGGGTGTTCAGCCCGTCGGGCAGCGCGTCGACCCATCCGTCCGCGCCGACCGTGCGCAACGCGTCCATCAGCTCGGCGCCGGTCGCCTCCGGCGCGGCCAGCCGCAGGTCGTCCGCGAGGGAGCCGGAGAACACGTGCGTCTCCTGCGTCAGGATGCTCACCAGGGCCCGCGCCCCGGCCTCGTCCAGACCGGCGAGGTCGGTCGACCCGATGCGCACCGATCCGGCCTGCGGGGTCCCGATGCCCGCGATCAGCGCGGCCAGGGTGGTCTTGCCCGCGCCCGTCGCCCCCACCAGCGCGAGCGAGGCGCCGGCCGGGATCGCCAGGTCGACGTCCCGCAGGACCGGCTCCTCCGAGTCGGGATAGCCGAACGTCAGCCCCTCGACCGTCACCGGGTACGCCGCGGCGTCCGCCGGCGCGAGCGCCGGGCCGCCCACCAGCCGGCCCTCCGCGGCCTCCCCCAGCACCCCGACCAGCCGGGTCAGGCTCGCGCCCGACTTCTGCGCCTCGTCGAAGGTGAACATGATGGAGCCCAGCGGGTTGAACAGCCGGTGGAACAGCAGCGGGGCCGCCGACACCTCGCCCAGGCTGGCGGCGTCCGCCTCCAGCAGGGCGTACCCCGCCACGATGATCAGGACCAGCCCGATGAACTCGGCGCGGTTCTCCCGTCCGACGAACCGGCCGAAGAGGCGGAACACCTCGATGCCGAGATCGCGCACCCGCCACGACTCGCCGGCGACCTTCGCGCGGAAGGCGCCCTCGAGGCGGTACGCCCGGACCGTGTCGATCCCGTCCAGACCGCTGATCAGCTCCTGCGCCCGATCGGCCTGGGCCACCCGCTGCCGCTGGTAGAGCGGCGCGGACCGGGGGAGGTACCAGCGCAGGGCCAGCGCGTACGCGGGCAGCGCGCCGGCGCCCGCCAGCCCGAGCCGCCAGTCGAGGCCGAACATGCCGACGGTGGCGATGACGACCAGCACCCCCGCCGAGAAGACCGTCGGAACGGCCGTCCGGATGCCCTTGGAGAGCACGGCGACGTCGTCGCCGACCCTGGAGAGCACGTCTCCCCGGCCGACCTGCTCGATCCGTGCGCTCGGCATTCCGAGCACCGCCCGGACGGCGCCCTCCCGCAGCCGCGCGAGCAGGTCCGCGCCCAGTCGCCCGATCAGGTACGTCGACGCCGCGGCGGCCACCGCGCCGAGCGGGGCGGCGGCCACCATCAGGGCCCCGATCGTGATCAGGATCGACGGCGGTTCGCCCTTGACCACCGCGTCGACCACCCGGCCGAGCAGGAGCACCGGCAGTACCTGGAACGCCGCCTCGGCCACCGTGGCGAGCACGGCGGCGACCGTCAGCCATGGCGTCCCGCGGCAGTGCGCCACGACCCATCGGGCGGCTTCGCGTCCGGTCGCCGTGCGCAGGGCCGCCGGGGCGACGCGCGTGTCAGTGGTGCTCACCCACCTAGCCGACCGACTTGACGATCTCGTCGATCGCGTACGGCAGGGACAGCAGGGTGCCCTGGGACATGGCCGCGCCGACCGCCGGGCCCTCGCTGTCCAGCAGGTAGGAGACCTTGCCGTTCTTGACCGCGGAGAGGTTGCCGAACAGCTCGAACTTCTTCAGCGCCTCCTGGTCGGCCCGGTCGTTGACGACGAAGATGCGGTCGACGTCGACGAGGTCGATGCGCTCGGGGGACAGCACGGTGTAGAACTTACCGCCCGCGATCTTGTCGATCTCCGGCGCGCCCTTGTAGCCGATGCCCGACACCAGCCGTCCGCGCACGTCGGTCGAGGTGAACGGGGAGACCGAGTTCTTGTACCAGGACAGCACGACGGCGGTCTGGCCCGCGAACTCCGGGTGCGCCTTGCGCGCGGCGTCGAGCTTGCCCTGGATGCCCTGCACCAGCCTGGTGCCCTCGGCCTCCTTGCCGAGCGCCTTGGCGATGTGCACCGCGTTGTCCTGCCACGGCCCGCTGAACGGCTCCTTCTCGGCCTTGGTCCGGCCCACCGTCGGAGCGATCTTGGAGAGCTTGTCGTAGCCGGCCTGGTCGATCTCGGAGTAGACCGCGATGATCAGGTCCGGCCGGAGTGCGGCGATCTTCTCGTAGTTCGGGCCGGAGTCGCCGTTGCTCATGACGACCTCGGGGCGGGCGCCGCCCCACTTGTCCTTCACCCAGGGCCACTGGGTGTTGATGTCGGGGGATGTGCCGGCCGGGTTCGGGTACTGGTCGACCATGCCAACCGGCTTGGTGCCGAGCGCCAGGATGGCCTGGTCGTCGGTGTAGCCGACCGAGACGACCCGCTGGGGGGCCTTGGTGATCTTCGTGGCGCCGAACGCGTGCTCCACGGTGACCGGGAACGCGCCGGCCGCGGCGGCCGGCGCGCCGTCGCCCGGCTCCTCAGCCGCACCGGAACCGCATCCTGCGAGGAGGCCCGCGCCGAGGGTCACGGCGGACAGGATCGCCGCCAGCCGCCGCCAGGACTTCGTCGGTGTCGTTCGGGGGAGGGGCATTCGACATCCTTGCTTTCGTGCGGTCCGCCGCGGTCCCGTCTCCGGGGGGCGAACTTTACCAGGTGGAAGTAAGGGCAGCCTAACCTAACTATTTCCCCTGCTCGCCGCCGGGTCCGGTCCGCCGGGTCGGACGTGGGCGCGGCCGATCGGCACGATGAGCGGCCGGTCGCCCACCGGATCGTCGATCACCTGGGCGCGCAGCCCGAACGCCTCGTGCAGCAGCTCGGCGGTGATCACGTCGCGCGGGTGCCCCTGCGCCAGGATCGACCCCGCCCGCATCACGATGAGGTTGTCGCTGTAGCGCGTGGCCAGGTTGAGGTCGTGCAGCACCATGACCACGGTGCGTCCCGACTCGTGCAGGTCGTCCACCAGGTCGAGCACGTCGATCGCGTGCGCCAGGTCCAGGTAGGTGGTCGGCTCGTCCAGCAGCAGCAGGTCGGTGCCCTGGGCCAGGGTCATCGAGATCCAGACGCGCTGGCGCTGCCCGCCCGACAGCGCGTCGACCGGACGGCCGGCCAGGTCCGACACCCCGGTCATGGCCAGCGCGCGCTCCACGACGGAGGCGTCGTCCGACGACCACTGCCGCAGCCAGCCCTGGTGCGGATGGCGGCCCCTGGCGACCAGGTCGGCCACCGTCAGCCCGTCCGGTGCGACCGGCGCCTGCGGCAGCAGGCCGAGCTTCTTCGCCACGTCCCTGGTCTTCAGCTTGACGATGTCGTCACCGTCCAGCACGACCGTGCCCTTGGCCGGCCTGAGCAGCCGTGACAGGGTCCGCAGCAGGGTCGACTTCCCGCAGCCGTTGGGGCCGATGATCGTGGTGATCACCCCTGGCGGGATCGCCACGTCGAGGTCGTCGATGACCATCCGGCCGCCGTACCCGACCGCGACGCCCCTGGCGGCCAGCCGTGCGGCCGTCGCCCCGGTCCCGGCCCCGGTGGCGTCCCGGCCGGTGGCCTCCCGACCGGCCACGAGATCCACTTTGCTCGGCTTCCGTCTCACTTCACGCCACCCGTCTGAGGTTCGCCCGCACTAGCAGATAGACGAGGAAGGGGCCGCCGATCGCGGCGGTGACCACGCCGACCGGGAGGGTGACCGGCAGCGCGGTGCGCGCCACCACGTCCGAGCCGATAAGCAGCAACGCGCCCACCAGGCCGGAGGCCACCAGCGGCGGCGTCGGGCACCTCACCAGGCGCATCGCCACCTGCGGCGCCACCAGCGCGACGAACGGGACCGGGCCCGCCGCGCTCACCGCCACACCGGCCAGCAGCACCGCGCACAGCAGCATGACCGCCCGCACCGCCGAGTACCGGACGCCCAGTCCCGCGGCGACCTCGTCGCCGAAGTGCATCGGCCTGAACTGGAACGCGACGCCCGCCACGACGGCGATGAGGACCACCGTGCACCCGAGCGCCACCCCGACCTCGTCCCACGACCGGCCGTCCAGCGAGCCCACCAGCCATGCCTGGGACCGGGCCACGTCCTTGATGTCGGCCGTGACCAGCAGCCAGTTCGTGATCGCCTGCATCGCCGCGCTCACCGCGATGCCGATGAGGATGAGCCGGAAGCCGTCGATCCCGCGCCGCCACGCCAGGAAGTACACCAGCAGGCCCGTGCCGAGACCGCCCGCGAGGGCCGCCGCGGACACGCCCGCCGAACCGGCGATCGCCGCGGCGGTCCCGCCCGACACCGTCAGCAGGAACACCGCGACCGCGCCGGCGCCCTGGGTGATCCCCAGGACGTCCGGGCTGGCCAGCGGGTTGCGTGCGATGGACTGCGTGATCGCCCCGGACGCTCCCAGCGCGATCCCCACGATCAGCCCGGCCAGCGCGCGCGGCATCCGCAGGTCCATGATCACGAACTGGTCGACCCGCTCGCCCCGGCCGAGGATCGTGGCGATCACCCGGGGCAGGGCGATGGGGAAGTCCCCGACTCCGATGGACAGGCAGAACACCAGGAAGGTCGCCGCCGCCAGCAGCAGCGTGACGAGGACGGGCCAGGGGCGCCACACGAACGACACGTGGCCGAGCCGCACGCCCGGCGCCACCGATCGCTGCACGTCCGTTCCGTTCATGCGCTCTTGAACTTTCCGCGCCACACCAGGACCGCGAAGAACGGGGCGCCGAGGAGGGCGACGACGACGCCCGCGTCCAACTCGCCCGGACGTGTGACCACGCGCCCCACGACGTCGCAGACCAGGAGGACGACGGCTCCGAGCAGTCCCGCGTACGGCACCAGCCAGCGGTAGTCCGGCCCGGTCAGGTACCGGGCCACATGGGCCACCATGAGTCCGAGGAACGCGATGGGGCCGCACGCGGCGGTCGCCGCGCCGGCCAGCAGGGTGATGGCGACGATGCCGACCGTCCGGCTCAGCGCGATGTTCACCCCGAGCCCCCGCGCCACGTCGTCCCCCAGGTTGAGCAGGTTGATGGCGGGCAGCGTGGTCAGTGCCAGGACCAGCCCGACCGCGATGAACGCGGTCACCGGCCAGATGACGTCAAATCCGACACCGGCCACCGAGCCCGCGTTCCAGAACCGCAGCGCGTTCAGCGACTTCTGGTCCGACAGCGCGACCGCCGTGGTCACCGCCACCAGGAACACCGTGATCCCCTGCCCGGCCAGCGCGAGTGTCAGCGGGTTGCCGGCCCCCCGCCCGATGCTCGCCAGCCCGAACACGACGACACCGGCGACCGCCGCCCCGAGGAAGGCGAACCAGACGTACTGGAACGGGTTGGCGAACCCGAAGACGGAGACCGCCGCCACCACGGCGAACGAGGCGCCGGAGTTCACCCCCAGCAGGCCCGCGTCGGCGATCGGGTTGCGCGTGCACCCCTGGATCAGCGCCCCGCCGATCCCCAGGGCGACGCCCGCCACGATCGCGAGCACCGTCCGGGGCACCCGGACGGTCTGCACGATCAGCCTGATCTCGGTGAGCCGCTGGTCGGAGTCCGGTGCCGCGGACAGCCCGGACCAGACCTCGCCGGGGCTCAGCGCCCGCGCGCCGACGGCCAGCGACGCCGCCCCCGCGGCCACCAGGACCGCCACGAGCACGCCCAACCCCACGACCCGCCGCCGGCGGGCCACCGCGACCCCGGGTGCGAGCCGCTCCTCCATGACCGCGCTCATCCGCGGCCGTCGACTCCGCCTAGCACCACTTTTCCTCCGAAATCGGCCGCGATTAAGGGGAGCCTAACCTAAGTCGAGTTCGCCGGGCCGTCCGGTGGGGGGGGTCGGCCGAGTCGTGGCCGCACACGATTCCGTCTAGCCTTCCGTAGCCGCGCCCCTTGAAGCCCTGCGAGGTCGTACTCCCCGTGCGCCGATCGAGTACCGGTCTCCGGCCCGCGCGGGCCACGCCGTCCCCGCCGCCATGGCGGCCCGCATCACCGCCGGAGGTAGTCGCTGGCCGAGCGGAGCCAGTTGATGTAGGACCTGGTCGAGAACGCGTCGGAGACGAGACCGGTCAGCGGCCCCTGCCGGCTGGGCATCTCGGTGCCCACCATCCTGGCGACCCGGCGCACGGTCTTGGACCTGGCGCGCTCGTAGCCGCGCAGGTCGTCGGGCGAGCCGCACAGCGCCCAGGCGTCCTCGAGTGCCTGGACGGTGCCCATCGCCATCGCCGGCGGCATCGTGTGGGCCGCGTCGCCCACGAGCGTGGTCGGCCCGCGGCCCCAGACCGTCGGCACGCGGTGCCGGTGGTGCGGGTAGAAGTCGGCACCCTGGGCGTGCTCGAGCAGCGTCGGGAACGGCTCCGGCCAGCGACCGAACCGCTCGCGCAGCCGGTCCATCGGGTCGGGTGCGTCGCCCCAGAACTGGCTTCCCGGCTTGGCCCGCAGGTCGAACCACCACAGTGCCTTCCCATGTCCGGCCGGGGCCACGCTGCCGAGCGACCGCCCGTTGGAGACCATCACGACCCGGCCCGATTCGGTGATCTCGGGAGGCGGCGAGGTGAGCGCCTGCCAGGTGGCCCAGCCGTTGAGCCTGCTCGCGTCGCCGTCCCACAGCGCCTGCCTGATGACCGATCTGCGGCCGTCCGCACCGACGAGCAGGTCGCCGCGCGCGGTGCTCCCGTCGGCGAAGGTGATCTCCGCACGGTCGGGGTCGACGGCGGCGACCGCGTGGCCGTAGCGGACCGGCACACCCTCGGCGAGCCGCTCGACGAGTTCGCGCCTGGTGATGTGCAGGGCGGGCAGGCCGCCGAAGTGGCGCTCGACGGCGGTGAGGTCGATCGTGCCGAGCCAGCGCCCGCGCACCGACCGGTTCGTCATCGCCTCCAGGCGGCACCCCGCGCCGTCGAGGTCGACCTTGAACTCGCGGAGGATGCCGGTGGCGGACGGCCAGATCGAGACCGCACCGCCCTCGGTGCGCGGCTCCGGCGCCGCCTCGTACACCTCGACGTCGTGACCCGCCGCGGTCAGCCCGCGCGCCGCGGCCAGTCCCGCGACGCCGGCACCGACGATGAGTACTCTCATGTCCGACCCCAATTCTGAGACCAACAGTCTCTGATACTTGGAGTATCACAATGAAGCCTCGCGGCCGCAAGCCCGATCCCGACGTCGATGCGCGCATCAAGCAGGCGGCGGTCACGTTGCTGGTGAGCAAGGGGCCCTCGTTCACCATGGACGAGGTGGCGTCGGCCGCCGGCGTGGGCCGGGCCAGCGTCTTCCGCCGCTACGCCACCAAGCGCGACATGCTGCTCGACGCGCTCACCCTGGCCATGGACGCCCAGGTCCCCGCGGTCCCCGACACCGGCTCGCTGGAGGGCGACCTGCTCGTGATCGTCACCGAGACGCTCGCCGCCTGGAGCTCGCCCGAGATCGCGGAGCGGACCCGGGAGATCTTCGGAGAGGCGGGCCGGGACCCCGCCGTCGCCGAGATCATCCGCACCGCTATGCGCGACCGGATGACGCGGAGCTGGACGATCTACGACCAGGCGATCGCCAGGGGCGAGCTGTCCGCCGGCACCGACCTGTGGCTGCTGTCGGACATGCTCGTCGGCCTGGTCGTCTACCGCGGCCTCATCAACGTGCCGCAGCCGGACCCGGCCCAGATGCTCAAGGCGCTCATGCGCGGCTTCACCCGATGACCGCCCTCGCCCTCAGACCACCCGGGCGCAGAACACGCCTTCGCGGAAGTCCTCCCATGTCCGCGAGCCGCTGGGACATCTGCTCTCGTAATAGCCGGTGAACTTGAGAATGTAGTCGAAGGCCTTGGGGACGGTGGTCTTATCGCAGTCCCATGAGGTCATCAGGCCATGCCCGTTGATGGCCACCAAGCCCTTCTTGCTGCCCTTCTCGCCCAGGAAGCACTCGCCCTCCCTGAACTGCCGCCGCAGGCAGAGGTAGAGATTGTCCCCGTCGTGCGTGGGGGACCTCCACCAGGATTCTCCGTCGAGAGACTTGGAATCGCACGAGCTGCTCGAGCTCCTCACCCCGGTCACCTTCACGTAGGCGTCACTCCGGCCGCAGGAGACCGCGTTGGGCATGTCCTCGGTCCACTCGCTGGAGTCGTAGGGGTCCTTCAGCGCGTCCAGGCAGTCACCGACCGAGATGTCGTCGAACGCCTCCCAGGTCGGGTCGGGGGTCGGGCTCGGCTGCTGGGAACTCCCCCCGTCACCGGTGACATCGGTCATCCGGCTCGGAGTCGCGGTCGGGGTCTCGGTCGAGGTCGGGCTGGACCTGGCACTGCTCGGCCCGGACTCGTCGTTGTTGGCGAGGAAGATGAGCACGGCGACCAGCAGCACTCCCACGACCCCGGCCCCGACCGCGACTCCGCCTGCGTTCGGCTTGACCGGCGGCCTGGCGGGCGGTCTGGCGGGCGGATGGGGCGGCGGATTGGCGGGCGGATGGGGCGCGGAATGCCGCTCCCCTGGAGGACGCCCCTGCGCCGACTCCTGCCGCGGCTGCCAGCGGGGCGGCGGCGGGTCCTGCCGAGGGCGTTCCTCCCGTCCCCCCGTGGTGGCCTTCCCCGCGAAGACCTCGGTCTCGGCCACCCGCGTGGCGATCATCGTGGTGAACGATCTCGGCAGGGACATTCCCTCGCCCGTGGCCAGCGCGGAGCAGCGGTCCAGGAACTCCCCGACAGGGGGACGGTCGCCGGAGTCCTTCTCCAGACCGGCGGCGATCAGAGGCCGCAAAGACTCCGGTGCGCCCGTCAGGTTCGGGTCCTCGTGGCGGACGCGGTAGCCGAGGGCATCGCCCGGCCCCTCCCCGAAGGGATGGCGGCCGGTGGCCGCGAAGGCCAGCACGGCGGCCAGGCAGAACACGTCACTGGCCGGTCCGAGGTCGCCGCCCAGATACTGCTCGGGCGACATGTACCCCGGTGTGCCCACCATGGACACGGTCTGGGTGGGGGCGTCCATCGCGCGGGCGATGCCGAAGTCGATGATCCGCGGCCCGTCCCGCGCCAGCAGCACGTTCCCCGGCTTGAGGTCCCGGTGGATCATGTTCTGGTCGTGGATCGCCCGCAGCCCTTCGGCGAGCCCGGCGCCGAGCGCCGCGACCGCGGCCTCGGGCAGCGCGCCGTTCTCGTCGACGGCGTCCTGCAACGTCGGCCCGGCGATGTACTCCGTCACCAGCCACGGCGGGTCGGCGTCCACCACCTGCGCCGTGTAGAAGCCCCCGATGCGCCGTGCCGCCGCGACCTCCTTGGTGAACCGGCGCCGGAACACCGCGCTGTCGGCCAAGTGCGGGTGGACGACCTTGACCGCGACCGATCGCCGCCCCTGCGAGCTGCCCAGGTAGACCTGGCCCATCCCACCGGTTCCCAGCCGTGCCAGTAGTCGGTACGGCCCGACCCGCTCCGGGTCACCGGCCCTGAGCGCCCTGAGTGCTGCGCCGGACATCTCACCTGCTTCACGTTTGTGAACATCGCCGTCTGTTTGACGCTCAGGGTAGCGAGGGTGTTCGTCACGATCTGCGTCTTGAGACGCACTCGCGCCCCGCGGCGACGTGACGTGCGTGAACTGGGGCCCTGCGGCATCTTCGGCTCCGGAGTGAGGGCTGGCAGCAAGATCGTTGTCGCCGGTAGCCTCTGGACGGCCGTCCTGCGACGGCCACCCCCTGGCACAACCCGAAGGAACACCATGGGCTTCGCTCGAATCGCACGTCCCCTGCTCGCGACCGCCGTCGTCGCCGCCACCGTCACCACCTTGGCCCCGGCGGCGTCCGCGTCGACCGAACGCTGCATCTACAGCGACGACTCACGGATGAAGAAGACCTTCCCGACGCCGGGCACCGACACCAGCTTCGCCATCAACCTCTGCGTGATCAAGCGCTCCGACGGAAAGCACTACGCCTATGCGGACGTGCACTGGAACAACGGAGGCGACTCCGACACCGACGACAAGCGCAAGTTCGACCGGTTCAACGTCACCGTCCGCCTCGAACGCAACGACGTCGTGAAGACGTTCCGGTTGTGCGACATCCGCCACGCCGTGAACACCCAGAAGAGCGGCATCGAGCTCTGCGTCACCTCCGTCGACGCCTCGACGGCCAACGGCGGCTGGACCGCCGACGGCTGGGCCCAGTACGACCTCGACCGCGACGGCCAGGGCGTGAAGGCCTGGGAATGGTACGGATCACCGTCGGTCTGATCCCCGTCAGTCCACGGGACCGCCCTAGCCGGACGAGCCGATGGTGCGCGCGTGGGCGCCGAGCACGTGCGCGAGCAGCGCCGGGGCGCGCGAGCCGTCGCCGCCGTCCGGGAGCACCTCCGGGGTGAGCGTCCAGTCCATGCCCACCCACGAGTCGCCGACCGCGCCCTGGCTGGACGGAAGGTTGTTGCAGGACTGCCGGATCCGGATGGCGCGGACGGACTCGGCGGCCGGGGTGTCGGTCTCCACCAGCAGCACCGGGACCCCGACCAGCGGCCCGTCCTCCACCAGGCGCAGCAGCCCGTGCGCCTCCTCGTCGTCGAGGGCGGCGCCGGCGTCCATGACCACCACCAGCCGCACCGGGGGGCCGCCGTCCGGCCCGGAGGGCGACTCGCCGTCCGGGCCGCCGATCCGGCGCAGGTCGACCAGGTCGAGCAGCCGCCGGAGCCGCTCGGCCGCCGCCGGCCCGGTCGCCACCCCGCCGCCCAGCAGCCGCCCTCCGGACGGGTCGAGCGCGTTCAGCCAGCCGGCCCCCGACAGTCCCGCCGCGTCGATCACCTCCAGCCCGACCAGCCCGGGCGGGACGGCGGCCAGGAACCGGGTCACCAGCGACCAGGCGTAGGCGGCGGCGTCGCCGGGCACCGTGCCCCGCGAGATCCACACGCCGCGCCGCCAGGGCGCCCGCAGGACCAGCGGCACCCGCAGATCGGGCAGCTCCACGGTGGACAGCCGTCCCAGCAGCATCCCCTCGGCCAGATCGGTGCGGGGCCGCCAGGTCAGCCAGGAGGGCGCGTCGAACGGCGCCGCCTCCGCGGTGACGTGCGGCTCCACCCGGGCGAGCTCGCCGCGCAGCTGCTCGGCATCGGCCCGCAGCCGCTGGTCGGCCGCCGCCATGAGCTGGTCGAACCGCCCGCGCGGCACCCGCCCGGTGACCTCGTCGTTGCGGATGTTGAGCGCGTGCTCGGTGGACGAGCGGAACCCGGCCAGCGAGCGGCTCGCGTCCTCCCAGACCAGCCAGCACCGCTCGAGGTAGCCGACCTCCGAGGACGACGGCGCCTGCGGTGCGGACGGCCCCTGCGGGGCAGTCGGGGGGACGGGCCGTCCCGGCGGCGCCCCGACGGCGGGGCCGGGCGGCGCGGCGCCCATGCCGGCCTCCGCCTCGCCCGGGTCGTCCACCTCGACGCCGTGCGCCTCGACCAGCTCGACCAGCCCGCCGGCGTAGCCCTGCCCGACCGCGCGCACCTTCCACCGGTCGGCCCGGCGGTAGAGCTCCAGTCCGATGATCGCCTTCTCCGGGCCCAGCCCCGCGACGGTGAACAGCGCCATCGGGTCGCCGCCGGCCGTGGTGAGCTGGACCTGCGGCGGCGGCACCGCCCCGAACGAGAGCCCGCCGCCGGTCAGACTGACCGCGACGAGCACCGCGTGGACGTCCGCGGGGACGGCGCCGAGGTCGAGGTCGACGCGCTGCCGGCCGCCGTCGCCCGCCCAGCGCACGCCGGGCGCCTCGGGCGCGTTGAAGAACACCAGGTCGGCGTCGGAGCGCACGCGCAGGTCGGCGCCCACCAGCAGGGCGCTGACGTCCACGGGCACGGCGCAGGACACGGTGGCGGTCATCCGCCGGGCGGGCAGCGCGGTGTTGGCGCCGTGCGAGAGTTCGAGCATCGCCGGTCAGGCCAGGCCGGTGATCGTCGGCAGCATGTCCTCGAAGGTGCGGCCGTGGCACGGCTCCCCGATCGCGTTCATCTTCCACGCCTCGCCGTGCCGGTAGAGCCGCGCCATCACCATGGCGGTATGGGCGCCCCCGCCGGTCAGCGTGTACCGGGCCAGCTCGCCGCCGTCCGTCTCGTTGACCAGCCGGCAGAAGGCGTTGTCCACCTCGTTGAAGGTCTGCCCGTTGAACGAGCTGACGGTGAACACCAGCGAGCTGACGTGCACCGGCAGCCGGGCCAGATCGACGACCACCGACTCGTCGTCGCCGTCGCCCGCGCCGGTCAGGTTGTCCCCGGTGTGCCGGACCGAGCCGTCGTCGCTGACCAGCTTGCCGAAGTAGACCACGTCGGCGAGGCGGCCGTCGGCGTAGAGCACGCAGGAGGCGTCGAGGTCGATCTCCCGCTGCCGGGAGCCGAAGAAGCCCTGTTTGCGCACCGCGTCCCAGCCCAGGCCCATCCGGACCATGCGCAGCGCTCCGCCCGGCTTCTCCAGCGAGATCCGCTGGCCCTTCACCATCGAGACGGTCACGTCCGTCGCCTCCTCGTGTCCCCTGTGCCGCGTGCCCACCCCATCACCGCACAAGGCGAGCAAGGTGCAACGAAAGCCTCGCAGCCCGGCCACCCGGTTGTCAGCCCTTTCGCGACCGCTATGCGAGGCCGGGGCGGGTATCGAAGGTGCGGGTCGGCTGCTCCGCGGCGGCGCGGGGGCTGCGGGCGAGGGGCATTTTCAGGAAGTGCCGTACGGTCGCCGCATGCCTCCCGACGAATCTGCAACCGGCATGCTGTCGCTGCGCCAGCGCCGCCGGGGCGTCGCCGTCCGCGAGATCCTCACCGCCGCTGAGCGCCATATCGCCGAGCACGGGCCCGCCGCCCTTTCCCTGCGGGCGGTCGCGCGGAGTCTCGGGATGACCGTGCAGGCGCTCTACCATTACTTCTCGAGCCGGGACGACCTCGTCACGGCGCTCGTCGCCAAGGCGCACGACGACCTCGCCGACGCGGTGCAGGCCGCCGTCGACACCGCGCCGGACGACGCCGCCCTGCCGGGGCTGGTGATCGCGGCCGAGGGCTACCGCGTGTGGGCCGTCGCCCATCCCGAGCGGTTCCAGCTCATCTACGGAGCGCCGCTGCGGCATTACGCGGCACCCATGGAGGGCGCCAGCACCCAGGCGGTCCGCCGGATGAGCGCGGTCTTCCAGCGCGAGCTGTTCGGCGGGTTCACCACGGCGCAACTGGCGGCGGCCGAGACCGGCGGGCTCTCGCCTTCACTCCGAACGCATCTGGAGCACCTGCCGGCGGACGGTCTCGGAGCCCTGCCGCCTCCCGCGACGTCCCTCCTCCTGAATGCGTGGGGGCACATGCACGGCCTCGTCGCCCTGGAGGTGTTCGGGCACACCGTGTTCCTCGGCGACCATCAGGCCGAGGTCTTCCGCACGTCGATGCAGAACCTGGTGAAGGACGTCCACAACCGGATCCCGGCCGGTTAAACGAGGGGCGACGGAGGATCAGTGCTGGGGATCGACCCGGTAGAGGTCCGCGCCGTCCGAGAAGAACAGCCGGCCGCCGGGCCCGACCGCCAGGCGCCGGTTCCGGTGCTCCACCACGAGCGTGGGCGTCCGGGGTGACCGGGGATCGATCCGGAAGATCTTGTCGCCGTCGAGACCGGCGTACAGGACGCGGCCGGCGGTGACCAGGTCGCCGCCGGCCGTGCCGGTACCGAGGGCCAGCCGCCGCACGACCGTGCCCCGCCGCGGTTCCACCGCGAAGACGGTCCGCCCCGCGATGCCCCACAGGTTCCCGTCGGAGCCGATGGCGACGGAGCTGACGGTGCCCGCGCCGGGCACCGGCACGGTCTCCCAGAGCTTGCGGCTCCGGGCGGCGTCCCACGCGAAGACCGTCCCCTCCTTGCGGGTCGGCGGCGTTGTGGACAGCCCGCCGGTGATCGAGGTCCCGCCGTAGACGACGCCCCGGCGCGCGGCCAGCCCGAACACGCTCTGGTCCTGGACCACGTTCCGCACGACCTCGGACTCCCCCGAGCGCGGATCGTGCAGGACCAGGGCGCCGCCGAGCCGGTCGCCCTCCGGGACGGTGCCGACCGCGATCCGGCCGTCGACCTCCGCCAGCGCCCGGGCGCGCATCTGCACGTGCGGCTTGAGGTTGATCGCGAGCCGGGGGTTGTCGGCGGCGCCGGGCGGCCCCGGTGAGTATTCGGGGCTGCTCCACGGCTGCGCGGGGTCGTGGGCGTAGAGCCGGGCCTCCGGGTAGGCGCCGATCCAGACCTTGCCGCCGGCGGTCTCCATGACCGACTCCACCTGCGAGAACCGGTTGAAGACCGCCTTGCCGGAGTCCGGGTCGACGATGGACAGCCCGCCGTTCAGGAAGCCGCCCGCGTAGACGCTCGTCCTGCCGCCCGCGAGCGAGAGGATCTCGATCGGCTCCCGCTTCACCTCCGTCGGCAGGATCGCGAACTTGCCGGTCTGCGGGTTGTAGCGGAACATCTCGCCACGCCACAGCGTCCCCACGACGCTCCGGCCCGGGTAGTCGGGCAGGCCGAGTTCGGCCCAGCCGATCGAGCGGGCGTTCTGCACCCGTCCCGTGAAGGCCAGGCCGGTGCCGGTGAGCTGCCGGGTCTTCGGGTCGTAGCGCTTCAGCTCGCTCTTCTGGATCAGGTAGACCTCGCCGTCGTCCCCGGCGGGTGAGACGTCCAGGCCGTGCGCGTCGGGGATCTCGTCCGCCCACTGGCCGGCGGCGAGGTCGTAGACGAACATCGGGCTGGGGAAGGCGCTGCCGATCCGGACGTACAGCCGCCCGCCGCGCTCGTTGATGTCGTAGACCTGCTTGTTCCCGATGTCGCCGAGGCCGGGCGGGGCGGGCAGCTCCCGCGCCGCTCCGGTGGCCGCGTCCGTCTCGGCGATGTGGGCCTCGGCGTAGGAGCCGGTGTACACCTTGCCGTTGGCGTAGGCGATGCTCTTGATGTAGCCCTGCCCCGGGACGGGCTGGCCGTAGTCGCGGATGTCGCCGGTGCGGGCGTCGAGGCGGAAGAGCCGTCCGCCCGGCGAGGTGCCGCCGTAGACGTTCCCGTCCGGGTCGGTGGTGAGCCGCCAGATGAACGACTGGTCGGCCAGCGGACGGCCGAGGTCCTCGACGGTGTCGCCCGCGCCCGGACGCCAGCGGTAGAGCCGGCCGCCGTTGTAGGTGCCGGCGTAGATCGTGCCGTCCGGCGCGGCCGTCACGGCCCAGCCGCCCTCGGCCCCCGGCAGCGGCGCGGAGACCAGGCTGGCGCCGGTGGCGGGGTCGACGGCGTTCAGGCGGGCGGGCGTGCCGGTCGAGATGTTCCAGAGCGCGGGCCGCCCGTTCGGCCCGGGGGCGACGGTCCCGCCGATCAGCAGGACGTCGCTGAGCGGGGTGCCGAGCGGGACCACGGCGGGCCGCCCGGCGGACGGAGCCGTCCCGGCCGCCGCGGGACCGGCCGCGGCCGGCGGGACGAGGACGGCGGCGCCGAGCACGGCCGCGGCGAGGATGCGGGTTGAGGGCACTGGGCCTCCCAGAGGTGACAGTTGCGGTCCCGACCGGAATTGAACGCCTCCCGGCCAGGCCCGTCAAGCCTTTGCCGCAAAATACGAATTCTCGGACACACCTCGTCCGTTTTCAGCCATTTCGGCCTTGACCGTTAGTGGGGTGATTGCTATCAAAGGGGCACCCCCTGCGGCGAGGAGCCGATCAATGAGACGAGTCCATGCCCTGCTGGCGGCGGCACTGCTGCTGCTCGCCTCCGCGCTGGCCCTGGCACCGCCGGCGTCCGCGGCGGCCCTCGAGCCGCTGCCGGCGCTGCCGCTCAGCAGCACCACCACCCCCGGCGGCGTCGTGGTGCACCGCGACGGCGTCGCCTACCTGTACACGGTGTCGACGGTCTCGGCGGGCAGCGCGCTGTTCTCGGTCATCGACACCCGCGACGGGTCCCGCAAGTACGAGCTGCCGCTCCCGGGCGCGCTCGGCACCTGGGCCGTGACCGCCGGGCCCGACGGCACCGCCTTCATCGGCAGCTACTCGTCCGGCAAGGCGTTCCGCTGGGCCTGGGGGGCGGCGGCCGTCACCGACCTCGGCACGCCGCTGCCGGGAGAGACGTTCATCTGGGCGGTCGCCGCCGACTCCGCCGGGCGCTTCTACGGCGGTACCTCTCCCGGCGGCCGGCTCTTCCGCCACGACCCCGCCACCGGCGCGGTCCGCGACTACGGCCGGCTCGTGGAGGGCGAGCAGTTCGTCCGCTCGCTCGACATCGGCCCGGACGGCACCGTGTACGCCGGCCTCGGCGCCCACGCCCACGTCGTCACCGTCGACCCGGAGACCGGCGCCAAGCGGGAGCTCCCCCTGCCCGCCGGCCTGGACACCGACCAGTTCGCCTACGACGTGCGCGTCGTCGGGCGGTACCTCGCCGTGCGGTTCGCCGCCTCGGCCGCGGCGGGCGAGCTGTGGCTCTACGACCTGGCCCACCGCCGGTGGACCCGACACGTCCCCGGCGTGTCGGGCATCGGCCTGGTCGCGCAGGGCGACCGGCTCCAGGTCATCCGGGACGGCGACGTGACCGCCGTCGACGTCAGCACCGGGACCACCCGGGTGCTCGCCCACGTCGAGTCGGACGCGCTGCTCCACCTGGTCGGCCGCCTCTCCGGCAGCGAGCTGCTGGTGAAGGCCAACACCGGCGGCGGGCTGTGGCGGGTGAACGTCCGGACCGGGAAGGTCGTCGCGCTCCAGGCCGAGCTGCCCGAGCAGCCGACCGCCGTCGAGTCGCTGGGCATCGGGCCGGACGGGAAGGTCTACGGCAGCGGCTACCTGTCCGGCGGGCTGGCCAGCTACGACCCGGCCACCGGCGCCGTCGTCGGCCGCAAGGGCGTCGGCCAGATGGAGGGCATGGTGACCGTCGGGGACAAGCTCTACCTCGGCGAGTACCCGAAGGCGCTGATCTACGAGTACGACCCGGCGCTGCCCTGGGCCCCGGGCACCAATCCCCGCAAGATCATGGACCTGTCGAAGCAACAGCAGGACCGGCCCTTCGCGATGATCGACGCCGGGGGCGTGCTCGCCGTCGGCACCGTGCCGACCTCGGGCGTCCTCGGGGGCGTGCTGGCGCTGTACGACCCGAAGACCGGCACCGGCCGGGTGCTCGACGACGTCGTCCCCACCCAGAGCATCGTCGGGCTGACCTACCGCGACGGCGTGGTGTACGGGACCACCTCGGTGTGGGGCGGCAACGGCATCGACGCCAAGGAGCCCGACGCCAAGCTCGTCGCCGTGGACGTCGCCACCGGGGCGGTGCGCTACACCGCCGTCCCGGTCCCGGGCGAGCGGGCGATCAGCGGCCTGACCACCGACGACAAGGGCCACGTGTGGGGCTTCTCCACCTGCACCGTGTTCGAGTTCGACCCGGCGACCCGGCAGACCCTGCGCAGCGCCAAGTACTGCGACTACGCGTGGGACAAGGTGCACCACGTGTGGCGGGACAGCTTCCTCTTCTTCGACGCCCGTGACGGCAACCTCTACGGCAAGGCGCAGGCCAAGGTGTTCAAGATCGACCGCGACACCCTCGCCTACACGCAGCTCGCCCGCCCGATATCCGTCCTGACCCAGGCCCCGTCGGGCGACCTCTACATGACGCGCGAGTCCAACTTCTTCCGTTGGCGGAAGTGAATCACCTCGCAATTCCGGCGGCCTGAACCGTCACGGAATTCCGGGCTCTCAACACAAGACGGCGGCGGGCTCCGATCGAACCGGTCGGAGCCCGCCGCCATGTCGTGCGCGCCTGCGCGAAGACCGGAATCCGGGCGTCCCGTCGTTCTACGGGGCGCTCGCCACCCAGGTCCGCCGCGCCGTCCCGCTCACCGACGAGGAGGCGCTGCGGCCCGTCCGCGAGGACACCCGCCGGGAGCTGCTCGCGCACATCAGCGCCTGCCCGCTCGGGCCAACGCGTCCTCGGCCTGAGCGGCCAGGGTGCCGACGAGTCCGGTGGCGGGCGGCAGGTCATCGATGAGATCGACGGCCTCGCCGGCCCACACCGGCAGCGCGGGCAGATCGCCCCGTGCGACCTCGTCCTGGTACGCCTGCCGGGCGCGGGGGTCCGCGGCGAGTTCCGCCTCCCGGCCCCGCCAGCGGTCGAGATAGGGGTGGCCGAGGGTGCGGGCGACGTATTTCGAGGGCCACCGGGAGCCACGGGCGATGTCGAGGACGCTGTTGCGCTCGGTGTCCTGCCCGCGTCCAGCGCCTGCCGTGCCTCTTCGAGGTCGGTGACCTGGACGATCAGCGCCGTGCCCGCCGCGCGGACGAGCCCGGCGAACGGGCGCGGATCACCGAAGGACAGCATCACCGCGCTGGGGCCGTGCGCCAGCACCCGTTCGATCGCGCCGGCGTCGACCGCCCAGGTCAGGAACCCGACACCCCACGGCCTCCCGGTTCCGTCCGCGACCATCGGCAGCTCGCGGGCCAGCCAGTCCGGGTCCCGCCGCCGGCGCCCAGCATCCCGAGCCCGCCGCCGGCGGAGACCGCCGCCGCCAGCGCCCCACCGGCCGAACCGCCCATCGGCGCCAGCGCGACCGGGTGCTCCACACCGAACAATTCCGTAAAGGCCGTCGACAGTCCCATGGCACCATCATCGCCGCTCCCCACGACGCCATAGACGGCGACTACTCTCGGTGATGCACACGTCCACCGCCCCGACATCCCGGAAGCCCGGCCATGACCACCACGTCTCCCGCCACCGCGCGCTTCGAGCACGCGCGGCCCCGCCGCCCGCTGCGGCTGGGCGGGCGCACGTCCCACCTCGCACGCGCCTACGCCCGTCAGGTCATCGGCGGACTCCAGGCGGTCGTGCCCGGCCTGGAGATCGAATACGTCGGGATCATGACGACCGCGGACCGGCACCAGGGCGACCTGTCCGAGCTGGGCGGCAAGGGCCTGTTCATGAAGGAGATCGACACGGCCCTCACGGCCGGCCGGATCGACGCGGCGTTCCACTGCATGAAGGACGTCCCCGGCGACCTCCCGCTGCCCGAGGGACTGGTGTTCGCCGCCTACCTGGAGCGCGATGACGTCCGCGACGCCGTCGTGTTCCCCACGGGCTCCGAGTACAGCGCCATCAGCGAGTTGCCGCCCGGATCGCGGATCGGCACGTCCGCCGTCCGCCGCAAGGCCCAGCTCCTGCGACAGCGGCCCGACCTGGACGTGCGGCGCTTCCGGGGGAACGTCGTCCCGCGCTTGACCCGCCTCGACGAGGAACGCGAGGTGGACGCCTTGGTGCTGGCGCGCGGCGGCCTGGTCGCGGTCGGCATGGAGCACCGCGTCTCCCAGCTTCTCGGCATGGACGGGATGTGCCCGGCGATCGGGGCCGGTGTCGTCGGCGTCCAGTGCCGCGAGGCCGACGAGGGGACCGTCGAGCTCCTTCAGACGATCGACCACGCCGAGACCCGTACTCACATCCTGGCCGAGCGGACCATGCTCCACGCGCTCCAGGGCCACTGCAACAGCCCCATGGCCGGGCACTGCCACACCACCGAGGACGGGCGGCTCAGCCTGTCGGGCATGGTGTTCAGCCAGGACGGGGCCACGTTCGCCCACGCGCACGAGTGGGACGCCCCCACCCGCGCGTACGAGCTGGGCGCCCACGTCGCCGCCGACCTCATCCGCAAGAACGCCCGGAGCATCATCGCCGGCGCCCGTCCGGACTAAGGCGCGCGAGCCTCGTCCGGCCACCGCGTTCCTATACTCAAAAGCATGACCATTCAGCGGATGGACAACGTCGCCATCGTCGTCGACGACCTGGGCGCGGCCGTCGCGTTCTTCATCGCGCTCGGCATGGAGCTGGAGGGCAAGGCGGAGATCGAGGGCCCTTACGCGGACCGCACCGTCGGACTCGACGGCGTCCGGAGCGACATCGCGATGATGCGGACCCCGGACGGCCACAGCAAGCTGGAGCTGACCAAGTACCAGGCCCCCGCGGCGTCCGCGGCCGAGCCGGAGAACCCGCCGCCCAACACGCTGGGCCTGCATCGCGTCATGTTCGCCGTCGACGACATCGACGGCACCATCGCCCGCCTGCGCGCCCACGGCGCCGAACTCCTCGGCGAGGTGGCGCAGTACGAGAACATCTTCCGGCTCTGCTATCTCCGTGGCCCCGCGGGCATCATCGTCGCCCTGGCCGAACAGATCGGCTGACGCGCGACGGCCCCGGCAGGAACACCTGCCGGGGCCGACGCGAACCGGTCAGAGGTCCAGGTCCCCCGCCTTCACCCGGGCGAGCAGCCCACCGAACGCGGCACGACCGAACGCGAGGTGACCGCCGTCAGGGTTCTTGCTGTCCCGAATCCCGACGACGTGCGGCACCCGCGCGACCTCCACACATGCCTGCTCAGCATTGCTGCGGCTGCTCTTACGCCAGATCCCAGCAGCGAACTCAGCACTCATCGTTCCTCCATCTCCCTTGCCGTCCGCCGGAACAGCGCCGTGCTGTCATCCTTCGACAGTGCGTCGTCCCAGCTCTCCGTGAATGCCTCGGCGTAGCGGTGAATCTCGTGGGGTTTGTCTAGATAGAGGGCCCCTGTGAAGCCTTGCACATACACCGTGGGCGGCTCGTGATCGCGTCCATCTCCACTCGTGGAGAACCGCATGAGGATGAACGGCCCAGTCTCGAACCCACGATGCGCACCTGCCGAGAACGGTGCGACGCGGACGGACACATTGTGTCGCTCGTTCATCCCAGCCAGCCGATCAAGCTGAACCGCCATCACCTCCGGGCCACCCACCAGGCGGCGCACTACGGCCTCGTTCAGGACCACACCCAGCGTCGGCGGCGAGGTCACTCGGGTGACCAAGGACTGACGCTGTGCCCGCAACTGCACGCGGCGGTCTACTTCATCGGGCTGTAGATCGGGCCTGCTCTTATCGAGCAGCGCACGGTGGTAGTCCGGCGTCTGGAGCAGACCGGGGATCAGCTCGGGCGAGTACTCCTCCAGACTCTCGGCAGCCTCCTCCAGTCCGATGTAGAGATCGAAGCCGTCTGGGATGACGTTGCCGTAGGCGTGCCACCAGCCCTTCCCCTTGGTCTCCTTCGCGAGACCCATCAGGGCCTCTCTCAGCTCGTCGGGTGCACCGTACGTCCGGCACATGGCCTCTACGTCGAGCGACCGCAGCGACGTCTGGCCCGTCTCGATCCTCCACATCTTCGCTTCTGACCACTCCAACGCCTTGGCGGCGACGTTGATCGTCATGCGCGCATCGTTGCGAAGCTGACGGAGGTACCGACCGAGTTGTCTTCGGGGGACGGTCGAGCCCGTCGCGGCTTCTGGCATCCGCATCACCTCACTTTACTTCGGGGCGGCCTTTCACCCGGAATGAAAGCACCCATCCACACGATTCGCAATGGGTTCCTGACCTGCGCATATTGGCGGACGGAAATCATTCCAACGCCTTGCAGGTCGAGTAATCATGGTGCTCTACTCAGATGCATCGCGGAAGCGAATCGGAGCTTTCCGCAAGCACTGGACAGGTCGGCAGAACCACGCCCATAGCATCCATCTCACCCGGGCGAGTCCGTCCCCGCAGAGAAGGCAGAGGTCGTCATGAGGCTCGAAGAACACCCCACCAGCAACAGCCGAACCGTCGGGTTGTGAGCCATGGGAATACGCCCGCGTGGCCAGGCGGAGCATCGCACCGCACAGGCATCACCAGCAACGACCCGCAAGCGCGCACCTGAGACGGCCATCCCGCAGAGCGAGCGGATCGCGTCCCTTACCGGTCTCGCCCAGGAGTTCGACCGGACGCCCGGAATCCTCACCGCGTTCACCGTGATCAACAACTACGTGGCGCTGGACGTGATCCCGACAAAAGCGCCGGAATGGGCCGTAACCATCGGGATCATCTATTTCAAAGGCACGTGGTGGTTCATCTACCTGCACAACGGCAGGACCATCGGGTCGACAAGTCACCCGAGCATCGCAGCGCATCAGATCAAGACCCAATGGGAGAGGCGGCAACGCGATGAGCCTGATCATTTCGGAATATCCCCGCAGAACACTCGGCCACATCGCGGCGGCCAACGGCATGACCTCCGCTGACGGCCCATGGATCGCCGGGCGCGAGGCGTCCGGTATCACCGGCATCCCGACCAAGGTGCTGGCGCGGTGGGAAGAGGCGGGCGTGATCTCGGCTCTCCAGAACGTCGAGAACGCTCCGCGGCTGTACCTCAGGCCGGAGATGGAGGCGCTCGCCGAACTGGGGACGGCCGGGCCACCGAACCTGCCCGCCGTGCGCCGCTACCTGAAGAAGCGCGAGGAAGCGGGAGTCAGCGCGAGATGACGAGGGAAACGACGGGCGATGCCCAGCAGAACGACGGCCCCGAGCCCGGCACCTCAGAAGGGGCGGCGTTCGTGATCACGCTGGCGGTCATGCTGCGAGGCCGGAAGCTCACATCCGAGAGGGTCGGCGAGCGGCTCGTGCGCGTGACGGCGGAGGCGGGCTCTCGCGGGGTGGAGGTCGGGTGCCGCCGCCGCGCGAGCGACGGCGACCGCTGGTGGTTCACCTGGGGCGACAGCGCCGTCTGGCTGTGCGAGGCCGACAACCCGACCGAGGCCGTGCTTCATGTGAAGAGCGCACTCCGGACGGTGGGGACGACCCCATGACGGCCCGACCCGTGCCGGGGCGGCTCGCGAAGGCGCACGGCATCGAACGGGGCACCTGGATCGGCCCCGAGCGGGCGAAGGCCGTCAGAGTGCGGCGAGGCGGGGCTTGAGCAGGCAGAACTCGTTGCCTTCGGGATCGGCGAGGACGTGCCAGGGCTCCTCGCCGGTCTGGCCGACGTCGGCCGGGCGCGCCCCGATCGTCAGGAGGCGTTCGAGCTCGGCGTCCTGATCGCGGTCGGTGGCGTTGACGTCGATGTGCAGCGGAAGATTCCCGTTCTTCGGCTCGTCGGTGCGGCTGAGGATGATCGTCGGTTGCGGGCCGCCGAACCCTTCGCGCGACCCGATCTCGATGCAGTCCTCCTCGCGGTCGAGCACCACGAAGTCCAGGACCTCGCACCAGAACCGCGCCAGCACCTCGGGGTCGCGGCAGTTGAGCACGAGCTCACTGATACGGCATGCCATCGACGAAACCAACTCTCAGCGTGGGAACTGCCGGGGTGGCCGCGCGGGTCCCCGCAGTGAGAACAACTCTCGCGACCGTACCGGGCGAGGCGGGCAGGGGCGAGAAGATTTCAGGCCCTCAAGGCCGTCCCGTCATGACTCACGACAGGTACCAGCCCCGGATGATCCCCTCCCTCCTGTCACCGGCCAGGGCGACCTGGCGGCCACCGAATCGGGTGATCAGGACCTTTGCCTTGCCGCTGACGAGGACCTCGCCGGATTGGCGGCCCTCGGCCAGATCCCAGGTGCGCACGGTTCCGTCCTCGCCGGCGGTGACCGCGATGGTACGGCCATCGACCACAGCGGCGTCCAGGGTCCAGATGCCCACGTCATGGCAGTTCAGGATCGTCACGAGCGAACCGTCGGCGTCCCACACGTACAGGTCGCCGCTCTCGTCGCCGCCGACCACCACTGGACGGCGGCCGAGGGAGGTCAGGGCCAGGCCGCGCACCCCTACGCCTTCCAGGTGGGAGAAGGTGGCGAGCCGCTCGCGCGAACGCAGGTCCCACAGGGCGACCTGGGCATCGAAGCCACCCGCCGCCAGTACCGTGCGATGCCCCAGTCGTCCGCCGACCAGGGAGAGGACGGCGCCCCGGTCGGAGCTGTCCAACTCCACCAGCTCACCGCCGGAAGGCCCCCACAGGCTGACCTGCCAGTTGTAGTCGCCGCCGCAGGCGAACCAGAGTTGCCCGTCCACTTCGAAGGAGGTCACCGACCACAGCGGACGATCGTCCTCCTCAAGGGAGGACGTCAGCAGCACGGCGCCGTTGTCGAGATCCCAGGCCGCCAGGCCATGGTGTTCGCTGCCGCCGGCGAGGATCACCCGGCCCTGGTGAACCCCGGCGGCCACGTAGAACAAGTCGGGCCCGGCGTCCGCGATCTTCCTCGCCCTGGACGTCCGGACCGGCCGACCGTTACGGGGCAGCCCTCAGCCCCGCTTCTCCTTGGAGGCACGGCGCTTCAGAGTGCGCTCATAGTCTTGGAAGCGAGCTTTCGCGATCACTGACCGGGTGGTGGTCCGCACCACGATGCCCTCCGGTCGTCCACCCGCCTCGTCATCCAGCGCCACACGTGTGGTCGGAAGATGCCGCGTGAGGAACTCGCGGGTTTCGTCCAGGCGCGTGGGAAGGTCCGCTGATTCGAGGGCGCCGATCCTTGGCACCAGGGGCACCGTTTCGGTGTCCGCCAGCGCGGCGAGCTCGGCCTCTCCCAGGAAGGCTTGGCCGCCCTCCTCACGCCACGCCGAGATGCGCGGGCGCGGCCACGTGAGCGTCTCCGCGGGGATGTCCGCGGCGTCGAAGAGCCTGTGCCCGACTGTGCGGTGGCCGCTGTACTGGCGGGCGGCGCCACCGACCTTGCCTCCGTAGACCTCCAGGAACAGGACGCGGACACCGCCGGCCGGTGGCGTGAGGCGGCCCGCCAGGGGACGCAGGGCGGCGGCGATTCCCAGAGCCGGGTTGCCGAGCAGGTCACCCTTGGCGTACAGGAGTTCCTCGCGGCTGCCGATGACGTACTCGCCGCTCGGGAAGGTGATGATCCTGGAGTTGGTTCCGTCGACCTTCTCGGTCAGGACCACCTGGGCGTCCTCGTCGGCGAACGCGGTCGGCTCGTCCAGCAGGCTGCCGTTCGAGGAGTCGAGGGGGTGGTAGGTCGGGATGCTCGGATACTTGGTGGCGCTGTTGAGCGCGTCAAGGTCGACACTGCGGAGCATCGAGTTCTGCGCGGGATCGGTCTCTGACAGAGTCACGACGCGATTGTCCCAGAAGCCCCTATCGGCTGGATAAACACGGTCCGGTCGCGCCCCTATCCGCAAGGCTGGATATGGACGGTCTGGCCGGACGGGTCGACCGTTACTCGGAGGCTCTCCAGGGCGCCGGGCGCCCGCTCGGCCTGCAACACGGCCTGCGGCTGCTTCTGGGCCCGCAGCGGCATGAAGAACGCATCGCCCACGGCCCCGCCGGCCGCGATGCCATCGGCCACGTCCAGGACGAGCAGGGCCCCCGGGCACTCGGCTCCGGTGAACGGCACGACGATCCGGCCGCCCTCGCGGGTCTGGGCGACCCACGCGTAGGGGACGGTGTGGGCCGCCGCCGTCGCGATGACCCGGTCGAAGGGCGCGTGGTCGGGCGCGCCGGCCTCGCCGTCCGCGACGAGCACCCTGACCCGGTCGGCGAACCCCGCGCGTTCCAGCGCGGCGGACGCGGCGGACGCCAGGTCCGGGTCGATCTCCACGGTGGTGACGTCGGCTCCGGCCTCGGCCATGAGCGCGGCGTTGTAGCCGGTGCCGGTGCCGATCTCCAGGACGCTCCGGCCCGCCACCGGCCCGAGCGCGTCGAGCATCTCGCGCATGAGGTAGGGGGCCGACGAGGACGAGGTGGGCCACACCATCCCGTGCGGATCGACGGAGACCTGGGTCACCACCGCCTCGTCCGAGGCGGCCACCCGTTCCCACAGGCCCGGCCGGTCGGCCCGGTCGAGGGGCGTGAGCGGCTCGCCGGGCTCGGCGTGCCAGATCCGATCCGGGATGAAGTCGCGCCGGCTGGCCGGGGTCACGCCTGGCCGGTCCCGTTGCACATCGGGCACGTGATGGACGACTTCTTCCCGTCCTGCCAGGTCTCGGTCTTCCCATTGCCGCCGCAGCCTGAACAGGGCACCGGCTTCCCGTGCTTACCCATCCTTGCCCCCTCGGTCAGACCACTTCACCGCCGACACCCTAGGCACGGCGCCTCGCGCCGAACAAGGACTTGGCCGAGGCCCGCCTCCGCCATGACCTCGTCATGACAAAAGCGCGGTGCCATCGCCGGGGTGGTGCCGCATGGTGCGGGTCGCCGACTCTTCTGCGTCCATGAAGGTAGATTTGGTGCTATGACCGCACCCCTGGCTCCGACCACCGCCGAGGAACTGCGCGGTGCCGGCCTGCGGGTGACGGCGGCCCGCGTCGCGCTGCTCGAGACCGTCCGGGACGGTGACCACCTCGGCGTCGAGGCGATCGCCACCGGGGTGCGCGACCGCGTGGGCCACATCTCGCTCCAGGCCGTGTACGAGGCCCTCCACGCGCTCACCGCGGCGGGACTCGTGCGCCGCATCGAGCCGGCCGGCAGCCCGGCCCGGTTCGAGGGACGCGTCGGCGACAACCACCACCACCTAGTGTGCCGGAACTGCGGAGCGGCCAAGGACGTCGACTGCGCCGTGGGGCATCCGCCCTGCCTGGACCCGGCGGACGACGCCGGCTACCTGGTCGACGAGGCCGACATCACGTTCTGGGGACTGTGCCCGCGGTGCCGTCCGCGTTGAGAGCGTCCGGGCCGGCCGGCGCGCGCCGGCCGGCCCGGACGTCGTGATCAGACGAGGTCGAACCGGTCGAGGTCCATCACCTTGGCCCACGCCGCGACGAAGTCGCGCACGAACTTCTCCTTCGCGTCATCGCTCGCGTAGACCTCCGCGAGCGCGCGCAGCTCGGAGTTCGACCCGAAGACGAGGTCGACCCGGCTGCCGGTCCACCTGACCTCGCCGGTGGCGGCGTCGCGCCCCTCGAAGGTGTTGGCGTCCCCGGCCGTCGCCTTCCACGTCGTGCCCTGGTCGAGCAGGTTGACGAAGAAGTCGTTGGTCAGGGCCCCAGGGGTCGCGGTGAGGACGCCCAGCGGCGACCCCTGGTGGTTGGCGCCCAGCACGCGCAGGCCGCCGACCAGGACGGTCGTCTCGGGGGCGCTCAGGGTCAGCAGGTTCGCCCGGTCGATCAGCAGGTACTCGGCGGGCAGCCGGTCGCCCTTCCCGAGGTAGTTGCGGAACCCGTCGGCGGACGGTTCGAGCGCGGCGAACGACTCCACCTCGGTGTGCTCCAGCGACGCGTCCGCGCGGCCCGGAGTGAAGGGGACCTCGACGTCGACACCGGCGTCCTTGGCGGCCCGCTCGACGGCCGCACCGCCGGCGAGCACGATCAGGTCGGCGAGCGAGACCTGCGCGCCGCCGGTCCGGGCGGCGTTGAAGGTCTCCTGGATCCCCTCCAGGACGCGCAGCACCGCCGCCAGCTCGTCGGGGTCGTTGACCTCCCAGCCGTTCTGCGGTTCGAGGCGGACGCGCGCGCCGTTGGCGCCGCCGCGCTTGTCGCCGCCGCGGAACGTCGAGGCCGACGCCCAGGCGGTGGACACGAGCTGGGACACCGACAGGCCGGAGGCGAGGATCTGCTCCTTGAGGGAGGCGGTCTCCGCGGCCCCGACGAGCGCGTGCGTCACCGCGGGCAGGGGGTCCTGCCACAGCAGCGTCTCGGCCGGGACCTCGGGGCCGAGGTAGCGCACGACCGGGCCCATGTCGCGGTGGGTCAGCTTGAACCACGCGCGGGCGAAGGCGTCGGCGAACTCGTCGGGGTTCTGGTGGAAGCGCCGCGAGATCTGCTCGTAGACCGGGTCGAACCGGAGCGAGAGGTCGGTCGTCAGCATCGTCGGAGCGTGGCTCTTCGACGCGTCGTGGGCGTCGGGGACGGTGCCCGCCCCGGCGCCGTCCTTCGGCTGCCACTGCCACGCGCCGGCGGGGCTCTTGGTCCGCTCCCACTCGTAGCCGAACAGGATCTCGAAGAAGCTGTTGTCCCACGTCACCGGGGTGTTCGTCCAGATGCCCTCAAGGCCGCTGGTGATGGCGTCGCCGCCCTTGCCGGTGCCGAAGGTGTTCTTCCAGCCGAGGCCCTGGTCCTCGATCGAGGCGCCCTCGGGGTCGGGGCCGACGTGGTCGGCCGGGCCCGCGCCGTGCGTCTTGCCGAAGGTGTGGCCGCCCGCGATCAGGGCGACCGTCTCCTCGTCGTTCATCGCCATCCGGCGGAACGTCTCCCGGATGTCGCGGGCCGCGGCGACCGGGTCCGGGGTGCCGTTCGGTCCCTCGGGGTTGACGTAGATGAGACCCATCTGGACGGCGGCCAGGGGGTTCTCCAGCTCCCGGTCGCCGGTGTAGCGCTCGTCGTCCAGCCAGGTGGACTCGGGGCCCCAGTAGACGTCGCCGTCGGGCTCCCAGACGTCCTCCCGGCCGCCGGCGAACCCGAAGGTCTCCAAGCCCATCGACTCCAGGGCGACGTTGCCGGTGAGGATCAGCAGGTCGGCCCACGAGAGCTTCTGGCCGTACTTCTTCTTGACCGGCCACAGCAGCCGCCGGGCCTTGTCGAGGTTCCCGTTGTCGGGCCAGCTGTTGAGGGGGGCGAAGCGCTGCTGGCCGGCCCCGGCGCCGCCGCGGCCGTCGCTGATCCGGTAGGTGCCGGCGCTGTGCCAGGCCATCCGGATCATGAACGGGCCGTAGTTCCCGAAGTCGGCCGGCCACCAGTCCTGCGAGGTCGTCAGCACCTGCGCGATGTCCCGCTTCACGGCCGGGAGGTCGAGGCTCCCGAACGCCTCGGCATAGTCGAACTCCTCGCCGAGGGGGTTCGCCACGGCGGGGTTCTTGGCGAGGATCTTCAGGTTGAGCCGTTCCGGCCACCACTGGCGGTTCCCGTCGCCCTGGGTGGGGTGCGGGGTGCGCCCGTGCGCGACCGGGCAGCCGTCTCCGCTCTCCGTCTTCGCGTCTGTGACGATCGCGTCGTTGTTCTCAGACATGGGCATCCTTCCGGACCAGGGGGACCGTGCTCAGGAACTGCGGGCGGTGGAACAGTCGGGGCACAGGCCCCAGTAGATGACCTCGGCCTCGTCGATCGAGAAGCCGCGGTCGTCGGACGCGGTCAGGCAAGGGGCCTCGCCGACCGCGCAGTCGACGTCGGCGACGACACCGCACGCCCGGCACACCACGTGATGGTGGTTGTCCCTGACCCGCGACTCGTAGCGGGCCACCGAGCCCGACGGCTGGAGGCGCCGCACCAGGCCCGCGGCCGTCAGCGTGTGCAGCGAGTCGTACACGGCCTGGTGGGACACCTCGGGGAGGTCCCGGCGCACGGCACGGATGATCGAGTCCGTGTCGGCGTGCGGATGCGCGTACACCGCGCCCAGCACCGCCATCCGAGGACGGGTCACGCGCAAGGCGGCCCCGCGCAGCAACTGCCGCAAGTCCGACGTCGTCGACACGTCCCACAGGCTCGCCCACTTTCTGGAACCAGTCAAGACTTCAGCAGCCGGGACGCCCCGCACGAGGGTGGGCAGCGGGCACGTACCGGCTACGCTCCCTGACCCGCTCCCCCGGACCCGCGGCCCCGGGACACGGCGAGCGGCCGACGGTAGCGTGCGGCGCTATGCCGTTTCCCGACGAACACCGTCCCCGCCCGCACCTGCAACGTCCACCTCCGGGAGGACACCGGGGCCAACGCCCGATTCGCGCTGCTGTTCCGCGACTGCCTGCGCGCCGACGAGCGGGCCCGCCGGTCATGGGGGGGCGTTCAAGCGACGGCTGGCGGTGAGCGTGCCGGACTTCATGGACTACGGGCAGATCAAGGCCCCGGCCACCGACGTCCTGATAGGTGCCGCCGAACGGTGGGCCACCAGCACCGGCTGGACCGTCCCGCCGGGGTGAGCGGCCGTCCGGGCACGCTCTGCCACGTTTTCACTGTTGAAGGAACACCTTTGTCCTTATGATCCTAACGAGGTGGTGAGGGTGAGGGAGACGAGACCGGGCCAGGTGATCGGTGGCCGCTACCGGCTGGACGGGGAACTGGCGTCGGGGGGGTTCGGGCGGGTCTGGCGCGGCTGGGATCTGACCCTCCAGGTGGAGGTCGCGGTCAAGGAGGTGTGGCTGCATCCGGGGATCTCGGCCGCCGCACGGACCGAGATGATCCAGCGGGCCGGACGCGAGGCCGGCAACGCGGCGAAGGTGCGCGACCATCCCAACATCGTCGCGGTCCACGACGTGGCCGTCGAGGACGGCGTGCCCTGGATGATCATGCAGCTGGTCTCCGGGCGGTCGCTGTACGACGAGGTCGCCGCGCACGGCCGGCTGGACGAGAAGGCCGCGGTGGCGGTGGCCAGGGCGATGCTGAAGGCGCTGAAGGCGGCGCACGGCGCGGGGATCGTGCACCGCGACGTGAAGCCGGCCAACGTCATGCTGACCTCCGACGGCGAGGTCATGCTCACCGATTTCGGGATCGCGGTCCAGCAGGACGACCTTCGGCTCACCGGGCCCGGGATGTTCCTCGGCACGCCCGGCTACACCGCGCCGGAGCGCATCCTCGGCAAGCCGGACCAGGGGGCGAGTGACCTGTTCTCGCTCGGGGCGACCCTGTACTACGCGGTCGAGGGCGTCCCGCCGTTCGGCGGGGCCAGCCTGACCGAGATCAACAACGCGATCCTGTCGGACGAGAAGGCGCCCCGTCCCGAGCACGCGGGGCGGCTCGCGCCGCTCATCAAGCGGCTGATGAAGAAGGACCCCCTCAAGCGCCCGACCGTCCACCAGGCGCTGGCCCTGCTCGACGAGCCGCCGGCCAAGGTCACCGGGTCCGGGGGCGCCGGACTGCCGCCGACCAAGAAGCTCCCGGAGAAGAAGCCGCCGGAGAAGAAACCAGTACAGAAGAAACCGGTGCAGAAGAAGCCGGTGGAGCGGCCGAAGAAGCCGCCGGAGACCGTCGGGCGGGCTCCGGCGAAGGAGACCCGGCCGCCGACGCCCAAGACCGAGACGCCGGCGAAGAAGGACGAGAGCTCGGACTGGGAGACCTGGGCCACCCTGCTGGCCGGCGCCGCCATCGTCTGCGGGCTCCTGTACCACGACAACACCTCGTTCGCCGTCTCCGCCACCGAGGGCCTCAAGCTGGCGGGCGACGCATCGTCGGCGAAGTCCGGGAGCTGCCTGCATCACGACACGAAGCGGTCCATGTGGGTCAAGGTCCCCTGCTGGTCCGCCGCCGCCGAACGGATCGTGACCTCACGCAACCCGGGCCTGTTCTTGAGGACGTCGACCAGCTCCTCCCCGTGCATGCTGAAGTCCAACGAGGTCAAGGTCTACAAAGCCACCTACGGCAACAGCGTCACCCTGTGCACCAGACTCAAATGACGGCTTACCAGCCACGTCACTTCCGGTACGTCGACAGGGAGCGGTAAGGGCATCGAAAAGAAGCCGTAAGGGGGGTCGGCCATGGTGGGGACATCGAGCAAGACACCAGGTCAGCGGCCCCGGAGCCTCCGGGACCCGCCCCCGTCGAAGGAGATGTCCCCCATGACGATCACGATGCGGACCACGACGCGCACCGCCCAGCCCACCTCCACCGCGTCCCGGCGCAGGGGGACCCGGGCCGCCGCCATCGGCGGCGCGGTGGTGGCCGCCAGTGCACTGTTCCTGGCCGGCCGCGCGGCGGGGACCGACTTCACGGTCTCCGGCTCCGGTTCCGGCGAGTCCGACCCCTTCACCCTGGCGCAGATCAGCGGGTTCACCTTGCAGTGCGGGCTGCTCGGCTGGGGCGCGCTGGCCGTGCTGGAGCGCTTCACCCGGCGGGCCCGGGCGATCTGGAACACGATGGCCGCCGTGGTGCTGGCCCTGTCGCTGGTGCCGATCTGGCTCGTGCAGGCCACGACCGGCACCCGCGTGATGCTCGTGGTCATTCACGTGACGGTGGCCGTCGCGCTCCTGCCGATGTCGCGGTTCTCGGCCTCCGGCCGCCACGGGGCCGAGAGCGGCACCTGAAACGGGCCGTTCGCACGAGGAACACGGGAAGGGTGGCGGACGCCCCGGGCCGCCATTGTCAAGATCATAAATCGCCAATGGAGCGTGGAGATCATCGGGTGATCCCGCTCTGTGCAGAAGTCGGCCCCGGGGCTGAACGTTAAGGGGTTCAGCGGCCCGCTCCGAAAGGAGGTCGGCCGCGTTCCCCGACCGTATCAGCCGTCCCGCGAGGGGCGGCCGGCCGGGATTCCGTTCACCGATATCGAGACTGACCGGCAACCGTGGCGGGGCGGCCACGGCGTGAAGGACCGCCGGTCGGACACCGCTCGGGCCGTGGCCCCGGCGGAGGATGAAGGGGACCCACCGTGCCCGAAGCGCTCTCCAGCGACCCGATCATGTCCCTCGCCCGCCCCGAAGTGATCGCCGATCCCTATCCCGCCCTCGCCGTTCTGCGCGCCGAACGGCCCGCGTTCTTCTACGAACGCCTCGGGTCGTGGATGTTCACCCGGCACGCCGACTGCGTGACCGTGCTGCGGGACAGCTCGCGCTTCGCCGCCGACTGGCGGCGCGTGGGCGAGACCCTGCCGCCGCGGACGGTCAACATGATGACGCTGGACCCGCCCGAGCACACCGTCGTCCGGCGGTTCTTCATGGACCTGCTGCGGGAGCAGGACGGCCCGGACATCGAGCGGCTGATCGCGGCGCGTGCGGCCGAGCTGCTGGCCGCGCTGGAGGACCGTCCCTCCTTCGACCTCCTCACCGAGTTCGCCGAGCCGCTGGCGCTGTCGGTCACCGCCGACTACCTGGGCGTGCCGGTGCCGGACGGGGACTGGATCAGCGGCATCGGGCGGGCGGCGGCGGCCGGCATGGACGCCGGGCTCTGGCCCGAGCGCGCGGCGCCCGTCCAGGTCGCCCAGGAGCAGTCCGCCAGGCTCATCGACGGGTGGCTCGCCGACCCGCCGACCGGCGGCATCGTCGGCGCGGTCGCGGCCCGGGCGGCCGGCAGCGGCGTGGACCCGTCGGTCCTGTCCAACACGGTCCGGGGGCTGCTGTTCAGCGGGTACAGCTCGCGCAGCAAGCTGCTGGCCCTGGCCGCAGCGGCGGCCCTGCACGAGCGGGCCGTCAGGCTGGAGGACGTCCGCGACGCCCCCGATCCGGGACGGGCGGTGGAGGAGCTGATCCGCTACACCTCGCCGATCCAGGCGGTGGCGCGGGCGTGCGTGACCGACACCGAGGTGGGCGGCGTGACCGTGCGGGCCGGGGAAGGGGTGACGCTGCTGCTGGGCGCGGCGAACCGCGATCCGGACCGGTTCCCCGACCCGGACGCGATACGGCTGGACCGCCATCCCAATCCGCACCTCGGCTTCGGCCGGGGCCCCAAATCATGCCTCGGCTCCCCGTCCACCACCGTCTTCACCCGGACGGCGCTCGGCGTGCTCGCCGACCGCCACCCGTCCGTCCACGCCGTGGCCGCGCCGGTGTACCACCCGAACCTGACGTTGCGGAGCCTCGACCGCTTCGACGTCACCCTGCGATGACGGGCGGCACCGACCCGTACGGGACGATGGCCGGATACTACGACCTGCTCCACACCGGTACGGGCTCTCCCGCCCTGATCGCGTTCTTCGCCGGGCTCGTCCCGGAGGGCGGGCACGCGCTGGAGATCGGTCCCGGCACCGGGCGGATGACCCTGGCGGTGGCGCGCCGCGCCGCCACCGTGCACTGCCTGGAGAGCTCGCCCGCGATGCGCGCGCTCCTGCTGGCCAAGCTGGCCGGACGGCCGGAGTTCCGGGACCGGGTGACCGTGCTCGGCGCCACCGCGCCGGACTTCCGGTTCGGCCGCCGCTTCGACTACGTCTACCTGTCCGCGGTGCTGGAACACATCCCGCCGCCGTCCCGCCGGGCGTTCTTCGCCCGCCTGGCGGAGCATCTCGCGCCGGACGGGCTGCTGGCCATGGACATGGTGGACGACGAGCCCGTCCCGGACCAGCCCGAACGCGAGGTGCGGGCCGCGCGGCAGGGGGAGTGCCGCTACACGCGGTCGACGGCGGTGTGGCCCCAGGGCCCCGACCTGGCCGGGATCCGGCACGTCTACCGCACCTACATCGGCGGCGTGCTCGCGCTGACCGAGACCGTGGAGGGCGAGCACCACTTCCACCGTCCGCCCGACGTGCTCGCCGACCTGCGCGCGGTGGGCCTCACCGGGACGAGCGGGGCCGAGGCGGGACCTCTCGGCGACAAGGGGACGCTGATCGCCCGGCGGGGCTGATCGGCCAGAGCCGGGGCCGCGCGGTGCGGGCGGCCCGAGGATGCCCGGCGCGAGAGGAGGTGCGCGATGCGTTACTGGTACTAGGAGATGCGGAACCCGATCGGTCGTGGCCCGGCCCGCGTGGCCGGGCCACGGCTCGGGGCGTCGACCGTGGGAGGAGGGGGCCGGATGGGACGGGCCGAGGACTGCGAGGTGCTCGTCGTCGGAGGCGGCCTGACCGGGCTGTCCTGCGCGGTGTTCCTCGCCTGGCACGGGGTGCGCTGCACGCTCGTGGAGCGCCACCCGGACCTGCTGAGCCATCCGCGGCAACGCAGCCTGGGGCCGCGCACCCTGGAGCTCTACCGGCAGGTCGGGCTGGAGCCGCGGATCCAGGCGGCCCGCGTCGACTTCGCCGCGCCGGACGAATACGTGGCCGTCCGGGCGGAGACGCTGGCCGGCGGGCACCTGCCGGTGGACGCGCAGGGCGACGGCGAGCGGGCCGCGGAGGCCAGCCCCTGCACGGGCACGGCGATCGACCAGGACAGCGTGGAGGCGCTGCTGCGGACCCGGGCGGGCGAGCTGGGCGCCCGGATCAGGTTCGGCATGGAGCTGCGCGACCTGGCCGAACGCGACGGCGCGGTGCACGCGCGGCTGCGCGGCCTCGACGGCGCCGAGCACCGGCTGCGGGCCCGGTACGTCGTCGCGGCGGACGGCGCGGACAGCCCGGTCCGGCACCGGCTGGGCGTGCCGATGGAGGGGCCCGGCGACTTCTACCACCTGCTCACGCTGATGGTCGACGCGGATCTGCGGCCGGCGCTGGCGGGCCGCACCGTGCACATGGCCTTCCTGGAGCGTCCCCGGCCGAAGACCTTCCTGATGGCACTGGACCGGGCCGGTCTCCGCTGGGTGTTCGGGACCTCCGACGACCCGCGTTCCGGCATGCCGGGGCCGGGCCGCTGCGTCGAGCTGGTGCGCGCGGCGGCCGGGCTGCCCGCGGTGCCGGTGCGGCTCCGTCCGCAGATAGCCGGAACGGAGCAGACCGCCCTGCGGTTCCGCGTCGCCGCCGCCGTGGCGGCCTCCTACCGGGCCGGACGGGTGTTCCTGATCGGGGACGCCGCGCACCTGATGCCCCCCACCGGCGGGTTCGGCGGCGCCACCGGGGTGGAGGACGCGCGCAACCTGGCCTGGAAGCTCGCCGCCGTCCTCCGCGGCCACGCCGGTGACCTGCTCCTCGACACCTACCAGGACGAACGGCGTCCGGTCGGCGAGTTCACGATGCGGCAGGCGGTCGCGCGCTCCCAGTTCCGTTTCGGCCCCGGCTCCGGCTCCGGCCCCGGCTCCGAGGGGGGCGGCGACGCGATCGTGGACCGGGTCACGGTGATGATGGGCTACCGCTACCGCTCCGCGGCGGTGACCGGCGGCGGCCGCTCCCCCGCCGGTCCGGTGCAGCCCGGCGACCTGTGCGGAGAGCCCGGCACCCGCGCCCCGCACCTGTCGTTGGGCGAGGGCCCCGGATCGTCCACGATCGACCTGTACGGTTCGCGGTTCGTCCTGCTGACCGGCCCGTCCGGCCGGGGGTGGACGGCGGCGGCCCGCGACCTGCCGGTACCGGTCACCGTGAAGCGGTTCGGAACCGGCCCCGCCCCGGCCGACGCGGCCGTCCGGCATGGGATCGGCCCGGACGGCGCGCTCCTGGTCCGCCCGGACGGCTTCGTCGCCTGGCGCCACCCCGGACCGGCCTCCGCGCCCGCCGCCGAGCTGCGCGCCGCGCTGCACGCCGTCCTGCCCGGCCCGCCGCCCTCCGCCCGCTGATCGCGGAACGGTCGGAACGGATCACCCGGTCCTGCGCACCACGATGTCGGCCATGGCGCGCAGGGCGTCGGCCGCGGCCGGGCGGAAGGGGGCGGCGGCCAGGACGTCGAGCGCCTGGGCATGGCGCTCGGCGATCATCTGCTCCACCAGGCCGGGCGCTCCGGTCGCGCTGAGGACGCGGCGCACCTCGGCGGCGCCCGCCTCGTCCAGCCGCGGATTCCCGAGCCGGGCGTGCAGGGTGGCGCTCTGCGCCGATCCGGCGCGCCTCAGGGCCAGGGCGATGAGCGGCGTGTGCTTGCCCTCCCGCAGATCGCTCACGACCGGCTTGCCGGTGCGCGACGGATCCCCGAAGACGCCGAGGAGGTCGTCGCGGAGCTGGAACGCCTCGCCCAGCGGGATCCCGAAGGCCGAGCACGCGGCCAGGACGTCCGGGGACGCGCCGGCGAGGGCGGCGCCCGCCTGGAGCGGGCGCTGCACCGTGTAGTGGGCGGTCTTGTAGCGGGCGATGGTCAGCGCCGCCTCAAGGTCGGCGGTGGGCCGCCCGGTCGCGACCAGGTCGAGGAACTGGCCGAGGTTGACCTCCGTGCGCATGGCCTCCAGCACCGGCAGCACGTCCTGGAGCCGGTCCGCCGGCATGCCCGCGGACCGGACGAGCTGGTCGGACCAGGCCAGGGTGAGGTCGCCGAGGATGATGGCCGCGCTCGTCCCGAACCGCAGGTCCGGACCGGCCCGCCGGTGCTCCGCCAGCACGTGGTGGACGGTGGGACGGCCGCGGCGCGTCGGCGACTCGTCGATGACGTCGTCGTGCATGAGGACGGCGGCGTGGAACAGCTCCAGCGCGGCGGCCAGGCGCAGCGCCGCGGCGGGCTCGCCCGCGCCGCCGCCGGCGTGCCAGCCGATCATGCACAGCAGGGGGCGGATCCGCTTGCCGCCGGCGCCCAGGAAGGTGCGCACGGTACCGGCCAGCACCGGCAGCGGCCCGTCGTCCCCGGCGGGGCACAGGTCGTCGAGGAAGCCGTACAGGACCGCGTCCACCCCGTCCCGGATCTCGGTGAGATCCAGGGCGGCGGGCCGCAGGGGCGTGGTCGCCACCTCGGTTCCTTTCTGGCCGCCGGACGGGCCCGGCGGCGGTGCTCGCGAGGTCGGCTCGCACCCGGGCCTCGGAATGGTTCCGAGACGAGCCATCCCCACAGATCACGCCCCCTAAAGGCCGGGGGCGACGGCCGTGTGCCCAGCCGTCCGAGGTTCCTCAAAACAATCCCCGCATATCGCCACAAGGGTGTCGGAGCACAAGGTGCGGGAAAGTCCCTGGACATATGCGCCGTGCATCCGGTCCTGGTTGCAGGTCCCCGATCGGGGCCTTCCCGTCGTCGGCGGCGGAGTCCGGCCTGCGCGCCGACTGGAGGCGATGATGGGGACGAAGACGATCGTCAGCCGGACCGGACTCAGGTCGGGCCCGCTGGGCATCTATCTCAACGATCACCTGGCCGGCGCCACCGGCGGGGTCTGGTTGGCGCGCAGGACCGCCGCCTCCCACCGGCGCGGGCCGATGGGGGACGAGCTGAGGCGGCTCGCCGACGAGATCGGCAGTGACCGGGACGCGCTGCTGGAGATCATGGCGCACCTCGATGTCCCGGTCCGCCGCTACAAGATCTACATGGGACGGCTGGCGGAGCTGGCCGGACGGCTGAAGCTGAACGGGCGGATCGCCCGCTCCTCGCCCCTCAGCGGGTTCACCGAGCTGGAGATGCTGCGGCTGGGCGTGGAGGGCAAGGGCGCCGCCTGGGCCGTGCTGCGGAGGCTGGCCGACCGGGACGACCGGCTCGACCGGGCCCGGCTCGACCGGCTGATCTCGCGGGCCCGCCGCCAGTCCGAGGTCCTGGAGGACTTTCGCGTGCGCGTGGCCATGAGGGTGTTCTAGAAGCCGCGGGGTACGGAGAGCGGTCGGTGGTCCAGCCGGCCGCGGTGCTCGGCGATGCCGCCCGCGGCCGATCCGGACTGCACATCGTTGTGAAAAAATGGCGGCCGAAGCGAAGGGACCCCTATGCAGGACGCAGAGCCGGCCACCGGAGCGGGACGGCGCGCCCAGGCCAACCGGCAGCGGATCCTCGCCACCGCGACCGAGGAGCTGATCCGCGAGCCGGACGCGAGCATGGACGACATCGCCCGCGCCGCCGGGGTGGTCCGCCGCACGCTGTACGGCCACTTCCCCAGCCGGGACGCGCTGATCGCGGGCATCGCCGGGCAGGCGCTGGCGGAGATGACCGAGACGTTCGAGCGCGAGGCCGGCAGGCCCGGGTCGCCGGCCGAGACGCTCGCCCGCTTCTTCCTGGCCCTGTGGCAGGTCGGGGACCGGTACCGGCTGCTGATCAGCCTCGGCGAGCGCAGCCTGCCAGGTTCGGGGATCAGCGGCCTGCTGGCGCCGGTGCGCGACCGGGTCGCGGTCCTGCTGGCGGAGGGCCAGCGGGACGGCGACTTCGCCCGGCACCTGCCCGCCCCCGTCCTGGCCCAGGCACTGGAAGGGCTGACGCTCGCCCTCCTGCGCGCGGTGAACGAGGAGGTCTGGCGGGAGGAGTCCCCCGCCGCGGGCGCCGCCCGCGCCTGCCTGATCGCCGCCGGGGTCGAGTCCGGGCCCGCCGCCGCGATCGTGGCGGGCCTCACCGGCGCCCTCGCACCGTCCGACCCTTAGGTCGGGAAGCGCCACTGGTTTGCCCTGCTTCCTGGCGGAGAGGCTGGGTTCAGGACCGAGGGGGGCGCGTGGAGCGGACATCGCGGGTGGCGTTCGTGCTGGGCGGCGGCGGCATGCTCGGCGCGCACGAGGTCGGCATGCTGCGCGCGCTCGACGAGACCGGAGTGCGGCCCGGCCTGGTCGTCGGGACGTCCATCGGGGCGCTGAACGGCGCGCTGGTCGCCGCCGACCCGGGCGCGGCGGTCGAGCGGCTGACCGGCATGTGGTCCGACGCGCGCGCGGGCGAGGCGCTCGGCACGCCGGTCTGGGAACGGCTGTGGACGCTGGCCCGCTCCGGCACCCATCTGCACTCGGCCGAGCCGCTGCGCCGGATGCTGACCGAGCTGCTGCCGGTCGAGACGTTCGACGAGTTGGCCGTCCCGTTCCAGTGCGTCGCCGCGGGCATCGAGACGGCGATGGCGCACTGGTTCTGCACCGGCCCGATCATCCCGGCGGTGCTGGCGTCGTCGGCCGCGCCGGGGCTGCTGCCGCCGGTCCGGATCGGCGACCGGCACTACTTCGACGGCGGGCTGGTGCACAGCATCCCGGTCGGCCGCGCCGTCGAGCTGGGCGCCACCACGATCTACGTGCTGCACGTCGGCCGGATCGAGCGCGACCTGGCGCCGCCCCGGCGCCCCTGGGAGGTCGGCATGGTCGCGTTCGAGATCGCGCGCAGGCACCGCTTCTTCGAGGAGATGTCGGCCCTGCCCGACGGGATCACCGTGCACGTCCTGCCGGCCGGGGGCGAGCCGGGGAGGTCCGGGGTCGATCTGTCCCAGATGCGGTACCGGAACGCCTCGGGTATCGCGACGCACATCGATCGCGCCTACGAGGCATCCTTGGAGTACCTGAGAGAACAGGCATGAGATGCTGCCGCCCCCCTTGGTGCGCCGCGTGCTGTGCACCCCGCTGCTGTTCGCGCTGACCGCCCTGGTCGTGCTGCTGTTCCCGTTCGTGTACACGCCGGCCGCGCTGAAGCGGGCGCTCGTCCGCGGCGGGCGCGACCGGGTGACCCGGCTGCTGTGGTTCGCCCTGGCCTGGGGACTGCTGGAGTCGCGGGCGGTGCTGGCCTGCGGCCTCCTCTGGTGCCGCGCCCCGTCCCGCCGGAGCCGCGGCGCGCGGTACCAGGACCGGCACTACGAGATCATCCGCCGGTACGTCGCCGGGCTGCACCGCGTCGCCCGGCGGCGGTTCGGCCTGCGCATCGAGATCGACGGCGACCGGGGCCCGGGCGCCGCGGCGGGCGACCGGCCGCTGATCGTGCTCAGCCGGCACGCCGGGCCCGGGGACGCGCTGCTGCTCGTCCACCACCTGCTCACCGACTACGGGCGGCGGCCCCGAGTGGTGATGAAGGAGGTGCTCCGGCTCGACCCGTGCATCGACATCGCCGCGAACCGGCTGCCGAACGCGTTCGTCGGCGGCGGGGGCGCGGTCGAGCGGATCGAGGCGCTCGCCACCGGGCTCGGCCCCCGCGACGCGCTGCTCATCTTCCCCGAGGGCGGCAATTTCACCCCCGACCGCCGGCTCCGCGCGATCCGCCGCCTGATGCGGCTGCGGCGGGAGCGCGACGCGGTCCGCGCCGCCCGCATGCGCCACGTCATGCCGCCGCGTGCGGGCGGCAGCCTCGCCGCGATCGCCGCCGCGCCGGACGCCGACGTGGTGTTCGTCGCGCACAGCGGCCTGGAGGACATGGACTCGGCCGGCGACGTCTGGCGCAGCCTCCCGCTCACCGCCCCCGTCCACGCCCACTGGTGGCGGATCGCGGCCGAGAACGTCCCGCGCGATCCCGAGGCCCGCTCCGAGTGGTTCCACGAGCAGTGGGAACGGGTGGACACCTGGATCGACGCCCGGCACACCGCGGCGGACGGCGAGCGCCCGGGTTCACCCGAGGCGTGACTTCCTTGAACCAACGAGTCGGGCCCGGCCGCCGGACTACGCTGGCGCCGCCCACTTGACGATCTTGACTGGAGGCCGCGCGTGCAGGACCTGAGGAGCACCCCCTCACCCGGCATCGATCCCACGACGGCGAGCGTCGCCCGGATGTACGACTACTACCTGCACGGGAAGGACAACTTCCAGATCGACCGGGACGCCGCCGACCGCGTCGCGCAGGCCATGCCCGAGATCGGCCTGCTGGCCCTGGAGAACCGCGCGTTCCTCCGCCGCTCGGTGCGCTACATGGCGCGCCAGGGGATCCGGCAGTTCCTCGACATCGGCTCCGGCCTCCCCACCGCGGGCAACACCCATGAGATCGCCCGGGAGATCACCCCCGACGCCCGCGTCGTCTACGTCGACAGCGACCCGGTGGTGCGCGCGCACGGCAGCGCCCTGCTGGCGGCCGACGACCGCACCACGGTGGCCCTCGCCGACATGCACCGTCCCCGCGAGGTGCTCGACCACCCGGAGACGACCAGGCTGATCGACTTCGACGAGCCCGTCGGGGTACTGATGATCGCCATGATCCACTTCCTCACCCTGGAGGAGCGCGGCTCGGTCCTCGGCACCCTGCGGGACGCGCTGGCGCCGGGCAGCTACCTGTCCTCGACCCACGTCACCACGGAGGGCCACGCGCCGGAGGCCGTCGACCAGATCGAGGGCGTCTACGCGACCACGCCGACGCCGATCTACTTCCGCAGCAAGGCCGAGATCGCGCCCTTCTTCGAGGGCTTCACCCCGGTCGACCCCGGCCTGGTCACCATCGACCAGTGGAACCCCGAGTCGGACGAGGGCGACGCACCCGCCGAGAAAATCGGCACATGGCTCTACGGAGCCGTCGGCCACAAGGCCTGAACGCCCGGCATGTGCCCGCCGCCCGAGGGCGCGCCCGTCGGCGCGCCCTCGAGCTTGGGCCGATCCGACCTCAGGTCAGAGGCGGTACGCGTACGTCGGCGGGGTCAGCGCGGCCGTCACCGACTTGACCCGCTGTAGAAGCGGTGGGCGCGGGCGCCGTCGCGGGTCCAGACGCCGGCGCGCGCCGTTCTAGCGGCGGCCGGACGCCGCGAGCGCGGCGAACTGGAGCTCGAGGCCGTCGAGAAGCGCCTTGAGCCCGGCCTCGAAGGCGCCCTCGTCGACCCGCCTGCCGCGTCCGGCGAGCAGGTGCGCCTCGCCCAGGTGCGGATAGTCGCCCTTATAGAGGTCGGGGTCTGCGGGGAAGCCCCCGGCGAACGATCCCAGGGCCGAGCCGATGATGAAGAAGCGCATCAGCGCGCCGACCCAGGTCGCCTCGCGGCGCGGCCAACCGGCCTCGACCAGCCCGCCGAACACGGCGTCGGCCAGGCGCAGCGCGTTGGGACGGTACCCCGGGCTCTGCGCGAGCGCGGGCACGATCTTGGGGTGGGCCGCGAGCGCCGCGCGGTAGGACCGGGCCCACGCCTCCAGCGCGGGGCGCCAGCCGGCGCCGGAGGGCCCGGCGCCGGGGAACATCGACAGGTCCACCTCGCCGAGGACCGCGTCCACCACCGCGTCGAGCAGCTCGGTTTTGGTGGCGACGTGGTTGTACAGGGACGGCCCGCTCACCCCGAGCTCGGCTGCCAGCCGCCGGGTCGACACCGCGTCCAGGCCCTCGGCGTCGACCAGC
Organism: Spirillospora sp. NBC_01491; assembly: GCF_036227065.1. Classification (GTDB taxonomy): domain Bacteria; phylum Actinomycetota; class Actinomycetes; order Streptosporangiales; family Streptosporangiaceae; genus Spirillospora; species Spirillospora xylanilytica. The sequence goes on along the minus strand of NZ_CP109432.1, from coordinate 5,559,683 downwards.
GCCAGCGCGGTCGCCACGATGCGTTCCTGACTGAGCAGCGGTCGGCTCGGCCTGGCCACGGTCACCTCCGGGATTCGGGCCGGCCGGCCCGGACGGACGGCCATCGTCCCATCCGCCAGTCCGTCCGCCGAAAAACTTGCATCGCTAGTTTAACCATGGTTAACCTGCCGAAAACTTGCACCGCTAGTTTGGAGTGGCCGGATGAACCTGGAGCTGTCCGACGAGCAGGACGCGCTGCGGCGGCTGGCCGCCGAGTTCGCCGACCGGGAGATCGCGCCGCATGCCGGCGCCTGGGACCGCGCCGAGTCGGTGGACCGCGCGATCGTCGGCCGCCTCGGCGAGATCGGCTTCCTCGGCATGACGCTGCCCGAGGAGCACGGCGGCTCCGGCGGCGACCACCTGTCGTACTGCCTGGTCCTGGAGGAGCTCGGCCGCGGCGATTCGGCGGTGCGCGGCATCGTGTCGGTGTCGCTCGGCCTGGTCGCCAAGTCGATCAGCGGGTACGGCGACGACGCGCAGAAGCGGGAATGGCTGCCGCGGCTGACCGCCGGCGAGGCGCTCGGCTGCTTCGCGCTCACCGAGCCCGGCACCGGCTCCGACGCCGCCTCGCTCACCACCCGCGCCGTCCGCGACGGCGACGACTGGGTGCTCACCGGCACCAAGACGTTCATCACCAACGGGACCTGGGCCGACGTCGCGCTGGTGTTCGCCCGCACCGGCGAGCCCGGCCACCGCGGGATCACCGCCTTCCTCGTCCCGACCACCGCCGCCGGGTTCACCGCCCGGGAGATCCACGGCAAGCTCGGCCTGCGCGGCCAGGCGACCGCCGAACTCGTCCTGGACGGCGTCCGGGTGCCCGGCACCGCGCGACTCGGCCCCGAGGGCAAGGGCTTCTCCGTCGCGATGGCGGCGCTCGCCAAGGGCCGGATGTCGGTCGCGGCCGGCTGCGTCGGCATCGCGCAGGCGTGCCTGGACGAGGCCGTCCGGTACGCGGGGCAGCGGGAGCAGTTCGGCCGGCCGATCGCGTCCCGGCAGCTCGTCCAGGAGCTGCTGGCCGACATCGCGCTCGACGTCGACGCCGCCCGGCTGCTGGTGTGGCGGGTCGCCGACCTGATCGACCGCGGCCTGCCGTTCGCCACCGAGTCGTCCAAGGCCAAGCTGTTCGCGAGCGAGGCCGCGGTGCGCGCGGCCAACAACGCGCTCCAGGTGTTCGGCGGCTACGGCTACATCGACGAGTACCCGGTCGGCAAGTACCTGCGGGACGCCCGCGTGATGACCCTCTACGAGGGCACCAGCCAGATCCACAAGCTGCTGATCGGCCGCGACCTCACCGGCGTGAACGCGTTCTGACCCCACCGCACACCGAAGGAGCCCCCATGGACAGGTTCACTGGAAAGGTCGCCGTTATCACCGGCGCCGCCCGCGGCATCGGCGCGGCGACCGCCGAGCGGCTCGCGGGCGAGGGCGCGCGGGTCGTGCTGCTCGACCTGCACGGCGCGGCGGACACCGCCGCGCGGATCGGCCCGGCCGCGACCTCGATCGCGTGCGACGTCACCGACCAGGCCGCGGTCGAGGCGGCCTTCGCCGGGCTGGACGCGATCGACGTCCTGGTCAACAACGCCGGGATCACCCGCGACAACCTGCTGTTCAAGCTGCCCAAGGCCGACTGGGACGCGGTCCTGGCCGTCAACCTGACCGGCGCCTTCCACTGCTGCCAGGCCGCGCAGCGGCAGATGGTCCGGCAGCGCTCCGGCAAGATCGTCTCGCTGAGCAGCCGGTCCGCCCTCGGCAACCGCGGCCAGGCCAACTACGCCGCCGCCAAGGCCGGGATCCAGGCGCTGACCGCCACCCTCGCGATCGAGCTCGGCCCGTACGGGATCAACGTCAACGCCGTCGCGCCCGGCTACATCGCCACCGAGATGACCGCCGCCACCGCCACCCGCGTCGGCGCGACGCCCGAGGAGCACCAGCGGTCGGCCGCCGGCCGCACCCCCCTCGGCCGGGTCGGACGGCCGGAGGAGGTCGCCGCCGCCATCGCGTTCCTGGCCAGCGACGACGCGTCCTACGTCAGCGGCCAGACCCTCTACATCAACGGAGGCGCCCGCTAGAGGCACGCTCGGCCGCCGTCACCCTGACGCCGGTGTCACAGGCAGGTCGACCGCATGAGGTCCAGGTAGCGGCCCGCCCAGTCGCGGAAGGTCCACGCCTCGGGCCACCAGCGCAGCCCCCGGCGCTGGAAGAACTCCCACAGCAGGGCGCGGTCGAGCAGCAGGTAGGCCGCGGCCCGCTGGGGGAAGCCCGGCCTGGGCGGCCTCCGCGCCAGGTAGGCGGTCAGGAAGGCGCGGGCCGGCTCGGGGCCCTCGTCGAGGTAGGAGCAGAGCGTCCGCGGCAGATCGGACTCGGCGTCGCCGAAGTAGGACTGGGCGAGGTCGAAGACGCCGCCGACCGTCCACCTCCCGCCATCGTGGACGACGACCAGGTTGCCCTCCTTGTAGTCCTCCATGACCAGGCGGGGCTGGAAGGGGACGGCGATCGCCGGGGCCCCGGCCGCCATGACGGACCCGGCCCAGGCCAGGTCGGCGGAGGTGGTCGCGCCCCGGTCGTGCGCGCATGCGGTGGCGAGCCGGGCTTGGACGCGGTCCGCCGCCCACCTGCCGTACTCCGACGGCCCGGGGTACGTCCGCGCGGGATCCGGCAGCGCCCAGGCGGAGGCGTCGGCCGGCTCCAGGGGGACGACGGCCTGGGCGGCCGGGTGGTAGCGGCCGGGATGGTCCCAGGTGAGCGCGTGCATCTCGGCGAGGTTCTCGCCGAGCGCGCGGGCCACCTCCATCCTCTGCGCGGGCTCCAGGCGGTCGCGGACCTCCGGGTCGGACAGGTGCAGGCCGGGCATCCGCGGCATGACGGCGTAGCTCCAGCCGAAGATCCCGGTGCCCGTGTCGATCCGGTACGGCCAGGGCACCGGGACCCGGGTGCCCTGGGACAGGGCGCGCGTGTAGAAGTGCTCGGCCTGGAACTGCCCGGGGTAATGGGGGTTTCCGCGCAGCACATGTTCACCGGTGCTGCTCGTCAGGAAGAGATTCTGCCCGAAGTGCCCGTGCGGAATCGGCTCGGCGTGAATCAGGCGGCCAAGCCGGAAGTGGTCGAGAGCCGCCTGGAGCTGGTGCCCGGATATCCGTCCGAGGCGTTCCGAGTAGAGGCGTGCCGACGTGTCCATGCCCTTCCTCTCGCATTCTCCGTCCGGCGCCGAACCAGCTCCGCCGGATGAAGCCGAGGAGCAGGACGCCGTAGTTCACCACCCAGAAGACCGACCCCAGGTCGGTTCCGGCGAGCAGCCCACCCGGGTACTTCTGCGCGACGTGGCGGACCAATGCTCCGGCCAGGAGCAGAACCAGGACGATCTGCGGGGCGACCTCCTTCAGGTGCACGCCCGCCAGCGGCACCTTGCGCGTCACGCGGTATTCCGGTTTACGCCGCGGCCCGTAGAGGACGGCGCGCAGGCAGGCGTTGGTGTAGACGAATGCCATGCCCACCCACATCTGTTTGGCCCGCCACACCTCCATCCAGGACGTTCCATTTCCGAGGACGAACATGTACAGGCTGAGCAGCGTGACATAGAAGAGGGAGTACCCGATGTGCGCAACGACGTCGGCCCGGAACAACCGGACGTCGAAGAGCAGGCAGAACGCCGGCGTCAGGATCAGCATCAGGGTGGGGATGCTGGACAGGTAGAAGAGGCCCATTTCCAGGAACTGGAGCCGCTGCCGGAACGACAGTCCCCGGGCCGTCATCGGCGACTTCCAGAAGAAGATCCTCAGCGTGTCGAGCGCCCACGTGCCGAGCTGTTTGTAGACGTTCGGGACGTCCTCCGGCGCGACCTGGCCGATGGCGCCGTCGATGGGCAGGTACGCCCCGTGCAGGCCGTGTTGGAGGGCCACGTAGCCGGAGTAGAGGTCCTCGACGAGATTCCAGGTGGGGAACCCGCCGATCCGCTCCAGGTGCGTCCTCCGCCACACCAGGCCACTGCCGCACGGGAACACCGAATCGGTGGCGGCGCGCGAAAGCAGGATGCCCCGGTAGAAGAACCTCCGCCGGTTCCCGAACGGGTCGCCGGGGCTCACCACCGCGTCCTTGACCGTCTGCACGAACGCGATCCGCGGCCGGTGGACGAGGTGGCCGACCGTGTACCGCAGGAATTCCGGATCGCCGACCAGGTCGTCGGCGTCGCGCGTCTCGACGAACTCGACGGCCGGATGCGCGCGCACGACGAATTCGAGCATCGAGTTGAGATTGCCGTCCTTGGCGTCGCCCCGCCGCTCGGATGTGCGCGTGAGCGGCGGCGAATGGTAATGGAGAAGGACCGACGGGAACCGTTCGCCGAGGGCCTGGACCATGTCGCGCACGGCCGCGCGGTGGCCGTCATCACCGACCACCACGGCGAGCCGGTCGTGCGGCCAATCCTGGGCGAGCACGCTTTCGAGCGTGCGCCGCACCATGTCGACCGGCTCGTTGTAGGTGGGAACGATGACGGCCACCAGCGGCTCAGCGAACGGCGCGGGCGCGGAAACGGCCGGCGGCAGCCGGTGCCAGTTGTTGTGGACGGTGACGAAAAGCAGCAGAACCAGAAATGTGTTCGCCAGCAGAAAAGGAAGGGACAGCCAGAGATCGATGATCGTCATGTCGACGACGATCCACCCGATATACACCAGCGACGCCGCGACCAGGATGGCACCGATCATCCGCCGGACGAGGTCACTTCTCCAGGGATTCCTCACGAAACTTCGGGGAGCGGATTACACTGGCCGGCATGCTGCGGCGTCCCGGCATGCCGGCGGATCTCACCTGAGATGTGACGCTCAGTCGGACGAACCTGGTGGTAAATGTGCACGATCTGCCGCATCGCCCGTTCCAGCGCGCCGTAGTGACCGGCGGCGCCGGATTTCTCGGATCCCACCTCTGCGAGCGCCTCCTGCACCGGGGAATTGAGGTGCTGTGCCTCGACAACTTCATCACCGGATCGCGGTCCAACGTCGCGCACCTCATCGCGGACGAGCGATTCCGGCTCATCCACTGTGACGTCACCACCGCCGTCCAGGTTCACGGCCCGGTCGACCTGGTGCTCCATTTCGCCTCGCCCGCGTCCCCGGCCGACTACCTGCGGCTGCCGATCCACACCCTCAAGGTCGGCAGCATCGGCACCCTGCACGCGCTCGACCTCGCCCGCGAGAAGCGGGCGCGGTTCGTGCTCGCGTCCACCTCGGAGGTGTACGGGGATCCGCTCGAGCACCCGCAGCGGGAGTCGTACTGGGGAAACGTCAATCCGGTCGGCCCGCGCAGCGTCTACGACGAGGCGAAGCGCTTCGCCGAGGCGCTGACCACGGCGTACCGGGCGAGCCACGGCGTCGACACCGCGATCGTCCGGATCTTCAACACCTTCGGCCCGCGGATGCGGCCGGGCGACGGGCGCGCCATCCCCACGTTCATCCGCCAGGCGCTGTCCGGGGAGCCCATCACGGTGACCGGCGACGGCCGCCAGACCCGGTCCATCTGCTACGTCGACGACACCGTCGACGGCGTCCTCGCGCTCGCGGGCGGCCGGCACCCCGGCCCCGTCAACATCGGCGGCACCGAGGAGGTGACGATGCTCGACCTCGCCATGCACGTCCGCGGGCTCGCCGGGTCCCGCTCACCGATCGACCTGGTCGACAGCCCGGTGGACGACCCACGGATGCGTCGGCCCGACACGGCCGTCGCCCGCGAGGCCCTCGGCTGGGCGCCGAAGGTCCCCTGCTCCGAGGGTCTCCAGCGCACCATCGCCTGGTTCGAGGAGCGGCTCGCGGCCGGGCGGCCCCGGGGAGGGGCGCCGGGCCCGGTTCCCTCGATCGGGGCCTGAGCGACCGTCCCCCAAGACCCGGTCCCCGGCCCGGCCACCGGGCCCGGCGGTCATGATCCGCACGGCAGGTCCACGCGGAGCGTCGTGCCCGCCCCGCGCGGGCTGTCGATGCGGGTGGATCCGTCGAGCGCCGCCACCCGGCGGCGGATGCCCGCCAGGCCGCTGCCCGCCTCCGCCCCCGGCTCGGCGCCGCCCCTGCCGTCGTCCTGCGCGACGATCCGCAGGCGCGCGCCCTCGCGGCGGACCGTGACGCGGGCGTGGCCCGCGCCGCTGTGCTTGGCGATGTTGGTGAGCGCCTCGGCGACGACGAAGTAGGCGGCGGCCTCGACCGCCGCGGGCGCCCGTCCGGTGTCGAACTCGGTCTCGACCGGGATCGGCTGCCCGGCCGCGAGCGCCCGGAGCGCCCCGTCCAGGCCCCGGTCGGCCAGGATGGGCGGGTAGATGCCGCGGATCACCGCCCGCAACTGGGTGAGGGCCTCCTCCACCCCCTCCCGCGCCTCCAGGAAGAGCGCGCGGGCCGCCCCGGGATCGGCCTCGAACCGCCGGTCGGCGAGCCCGAGGCGCAGCGCGACGGCGACGAGCTGGGCCTGGGTGCCGTCGTGCAGGTCCCGTTCGATGCGGCGCAGCTCGGCGCCGTGCGCCTCCAGGGCGTCGGCGCGCGTCTCGGCGAGCTGCTCGACGCGCTCGGCGAGGCTGGTGCCGCGGGTGGGACGCAGCAGCGCCTCCGACATCTGGGCCTGCCAGCGCGCGAACCGCGGCACCAGCCACACCAGCAGGAAAACGTACAGGGCCACCTGGAGGAACGGCAGCGTCAGCGCCTTCGTCCAGCTGTCGAGCGTGACGAACGCGGACTGCGATCCCGCCGGCGCCGCCCACCACCACAGCGGCAGGGAGAGCCCGTAGGGGAGCGCCGGCCACAGCGACACCGCGACGACGGTCATCATCACGCCGGTGAGCCCGTGCGCCGCCATCCAGGCCGCGTCCCGCCACACCACCGGGGACCTGACCAGGACCTTCCCCTGCTCCAGGCCGCCGCCCCGCGACCGCCGGTACGGCTCGGGGATCTCGCGGCCCAGCAGCGCCCCCGCCCGGCGCCGCTCGGCGTTCGCGAGCGCGCGCAGCGGCTTCACGGCGTCCGGCAGCCAGGGCAGCGCGATGACCAGCAGCAGCACGAACGCCGTCAGCGGCACGAGGCCGATCAGCGCGGGCACGGACGTGCGCAGGCTCACGACCAGCCGGCCGGTCGCGTCCGCGCTGCGCCTCAGGGGCTTGTTCATGTCACCTCGCGGCTCGCCGGGAAAGGCACGGAGCCCTCACGTCACGTTCACGCTAAGAGCGCACGAGGCCCGGCACACCGGGGCGTGCCCCCCGACCGCTGGTGTAGCGGGCTACACCAGCGGTTCGGGAGTGTGCGCTCATGTGCCCGCCCCCCTCCGAAACCTAGATTCGACCAGGTGAGAGACGCCGCCCACCCGGAGGGAAACATGACCACCACTACAGTCCAGGCGACCGCGGAGGCGGTGCGCCTGGAGTCGGTGACCAAGACCTACGGCGCCGTCCGCGCCCTGGACGGCGTCACGTGGACGTTCCCGCGAGGCGGCTTCACCGCGGTCATGGGGCCGTCCGGGTCGGGCAAGAGCACCTTCCTGCACTGCGCGTCGGGGCTCGACCGGCCCAGCGAGGGCGGCGTCCGGATCGGCGGGGTCGACATCGGCCGGCTCAGCGAGGCCAAGCGGACGCTGCTGCGGCGCAAGCGGATCGGCTTCGTCTTCCAGGACTTCAACCTGATCCCGTCCATGGACGTCGAGCAGAACATCACGCTCCCGCTCCAGCTCGGCGGCCTGGAGGCCGACCCGGCGTGGCTGGCGGAGGTGGTGCGCCGGGTCGGGCTGGCCGACCGGCTGCGGCACCGCCCGTCCGAGCTGTCGGGCGGCCAGCAGCAGCGCGCGGCGCTGGCCCGCGCCCTGGTGACCCGCCCCGAGGTGGTCTTCGCCGACGAGCCGACGGGGGCGCTCGACCCGCGCACGGCCCGCGAGGTCCTCCGGCTCCTGCGCGAGGCGGTCGACACGACCGGCCAGACGCTCGTGCTGGTGACCCACGACCCGCTGGCGGCGGCCTGGGCCGACTCGGCCGTGTTCCTCAGCCGCGGCCGGATCGTCGACGAGATGCTCCGCCCGACCGCCGCCGCCGTGGCGTCCCGCTGGGAGTCGCTGTGACGAGGAACAAGGGCGCGTTCGCCGGGGTGTTCGCGGCGCTGCTGTTCGCCGCCGCGCTGATCGGCGCGTGCGGGGTGCTGGTGGAGTCGGCGGCGCGGGCGCACGCGCCGGTCGAGCGGTTCGGCGCCGCCGAGGCGGTCGTGACGGGGCGGCAGAGCGTCAAGGTGCGGGTGAAGCGGATCGGCGAGGGGCCGGAGGAGCAGAGCCGCCCGCTGGCCGAGCACACCCGGGTCCAGGCTGCCGTGGCGCAGCGGCTGCGGACCGTCCCCGGCGTCCGGGGCGTGGTCGCGGACGTGTCCTTCCCCGTCCTGGCGCCCTCGGGGCAGGTGCTGAACGGCCACGGCTGGGACTCGGCCGCCCTCCGCCCCTACCGGCTGAGCGCCGGGCGGGCCCCGCAGGCACCGGACGAGGTCGTCCTGAGCCGGTCGGCCGGTGTCGCGCCGGGCGGGCAGGTCCGGTTGCAGATGAACGGGTCGCCCCAGCGGTACCGGGTCACCGGGCTGGTGCCGTCCGGACCGGACGCGGCGTTCTTCACCACCGCGACGGCGGCGGCCCTGTACGGCCACCCCGGCCAGGTCGACGCCCTGGCCGTGCTCGCGGACGCCACGGTCTCCCCCGCCGCCCTCGAGAAGGCCGCGCCCGGCCTCACCGTCGCCACCGGCCCGGCGCGCGGCGACGCCGAGGACGTGGCGGTGTCCGCCGCCCGGCCCGACATCCTCGGACTGGGCGCGTCGATCGGCGGCGTCGCGGTGATGACGGCGCTGGTGGTCGTGGGCGGGCTGATCGCCCTGTCGGTGCGGGAGCGGTCGCGCGAGTTCGCGCTGCTCCGCGCGATCGGCGCGACGCCCTGGCAGGTGCGCCGGCGGCTCCTGCGCGAGACGCTGGCGGCCGGGCTGCCCGCGGCCCTGCTCGGCGGCGTCCTCTCACTGGCGCTCGGCGCCGGGATGCACGCCGCGATGGTCCACAAGGGCGTCCTGCCGGACGGCTTCGACCTGTCCCTCAGCCCCCTGCCGGCGCTGGCCGCGTTCGGCGTCACGCTGCTCGCCGCGCTCCTGACCGCGCTGGCGGCCTCGCTGCGGACCTCGCGGATCCGTCCCGTCCAGGCGCTGGGCGAGGCCGCCGTCGACCCCGCCGGGCTGCCGCGCTGGCGCGCCGTCACCGGCGTGGTGTTCCTGATCCTCGGGCTGAGCGCGCTCGGCGCGTCCACCACGACCACCGGGCCCACCGCGAACGCCTCGATCGGCGGCCTGGTCATCTCCCTGATCACCGCGACCGCCCTGCTCGGCCCGGTGGTGGCCGGGTTCGGCAACCGGGTGCTGGGCCGCGCCGTCCGGCTGGTGGCGCCGGTGAGCGGGCGGATGGCCCAGCACGCGAGCGGCGCCGCCGCCCTGCGCGCGGGGTCGGTCATCACTCCGGTCGCGCTGGCCATCGCGTTCGCCGGCACCCAGTTGTTCGCGCAGACCACGGTCGTCCAGGCGACGGCCGAGCAGGCCGCCGCGGGCAACCGCGCCGACCAGGTCCTGGTGTCGGCCGGTCCCGGGCTCCCGCAGGGCGCCGCCGACGCCGCCCGCCGGGTGCCCGGCGTCGCCGCCGCCACGCCGGTCAAGAACACCACCGTGGTGATGGCGGTCAAGGAGCTGGGCGAGAAGAACCTGCAATCCCTGACCGCCCGGGGCATCGGCGCCGGGTTCGAGGCGACGATGGACCCGAAGCCGACCGCCGGCCGGATCGGCGACCTGCGCGACGGAACCGTCGCGCTCAGCCGGGACGTCGCCGGCGGCCTCCGCGTCGGTTCCACGGCCCCGCTCTGGCTCGGCGACGGAACCCTCATCAAGCCCCGCGTGGTCGCGCTGTACGAGCGCGGTCTCGGCTTCGGCGACGTGCTGCTCCCCCATGCCGTGGTCGCCGCGCACTCCTCCACGAGCCTGGACGACAACGTCCTGGTCAAGGGGAAGGCCGACCTCCGGCCGGTCGGCGCCGCCTACACCGGAGTCCACGCCATGGACCGCGCCGAGTTCGGCGCCAGGTTCTCCCAGCAGCTCCGGCTCCAGGGCTTCGTCGGCTACGTGGTCGTCCTGGCGATCGGCGGGTTCATCGTCATCGGCCTGGTCACCACGCTGGCGCTGGCGACGGCGGCGCGGCGGCGCGAGTTCGCCCTGCTGCGCCTGGTCGGCGGGACGCGTCGGCAGGTGCTGCGGATGCTGCGTCTGGAAGCGGCGATCATCCTCGGCACCGGCGCCGCCACCGGAGTCCTCATCGTCACGGTGACGCTGATGGCGCTCGCCATGGCGGTCACCGGGCTCCCGGTGCCTGCGGTCTCCCCCGTGACGGTCGCGCTGCTCCTCCTCGGCGTCGCCGGCTCCGGCGCCGCCGCGATCCTCCTCCCGGCACACGCGATGCTGCGCCGCCGCACCTCCCCCAAGATCTCCGCCTCCTGAAGCCGCGCAGCCCCGCCCCGCCGCGGAACAGCCGGGCGGGGCGGGGCGGGCTCATAGGTGAGGGGGAGTCGGGGGTCAGGGGATGAACTCGATCTCCGGGTAGCGCGGCGAGGGGCTCTTCAGCAGGTCCCCGTCGCGGTGGCGCAGGTGCAGGTCGAAGAAGGCGCCCAGGTAGGCGCGCTGGGCGGCGACGGCCCGGTCCGCGTCGACGGTCCCGATGGCCGCCTCTATCTTGGCGATCACCTGCGGCGAGAGCGGGCGCGCCTTGGCGATCTGCTGCGACAGCGGGGACAGGTCGGTGTAGGTGTGGTGCGCGGAGTCGCGCAGGCGCAGGTCGAGGCGCCACCCGCGCAGGTTGGCCCAGAAGTCCTCCCAGGACGAGTCGTTGTCGCGTCCGTGCGTGGCGTTGCCCATCAGCATGAACGGACGGTCGAGGCCGGTGGACTTGACGGGTCCGATGATGCTGCCGTCCAGGTCGACGCCGGCGCGGATCCGGCGGTCCTGCGCCATGACCTCCGCGGCGGTGTCACCGCCGAGCGAATGCCCGAACATGCCGGTCCTGGCCAGGTCGAGGCCGCCCCGCAGCCCCTGCGGCAGGCGGCGGTGCTCGGCGTCGGGGTTCTTCCCCGCGTTCAGCTTCGTGAGCTGGTTCAGGACGAACTTGGTGTCGGCCTCGCGGACCCTTAGGGCCTTGGCGTAGTCCTCCTCGGACGGGTCGGACGGCTGCTTGGCGAACTCGAGCCTGCCGCCGGGGAACTCCACGAACGGGGTCTCGTAGGTGTGGTCGATGGTGACGACCACGTAGCCCCGGCTGGCCAGGTCCTCCACCAGCGACGTGTTGAGGGCGCGCTGCCCGCCGTAGCCCGGGGAGAAGAGCACCACCGGGTTGCCGCCGGCGCGGGCCTCGGCCGGAGCGTCCTGGAAGGCGTGCGTCGTCGGGAAGTCGACGTCGTCCATCGGTATCTGAAGGGTCTGGCCGGTCTCCTTCCGGTACAGCTCCAGCGACGCGGGCGGGAGCCAGGCCGCGCGCCGCAGGCCCTGCGTCCGTCCGGCCGGGTACCAGACGCTGACCATCAGCTCGCGTGGCGACCGGGACGAGAGCCACGGGTCCCGTCGCGAACGGTCGACCAGATGCAGCGACGTGGTCCCGATCCGCCGCGGGCCGGACGGCGCGGGCAGCTTCAGTTCCACCCGGCCCTTCCGCTCCCCGGCGGCCGTCAGGGCGGCCTTCGCCGCCGATGCGGTGGCGGGGGCGTCGCCGTGCCCGTTCGCCACGGCCACTCCCGCCGTGGCGAGCACCAGCCCCGCCGTCCCGGCCGCGGCCAGTGCCCACCCGCGTGCCGGACGGCGTATCAGGCCGCGTGTCCTTGCGCTCATACAGTTCCCCTGCCGCCAGTCGGTGATTGGAGATCGTCGACTGAGAGTCGCACCGGGGTGAGGGCGGCACCAGGCCGCGAGCACGAGGCCAGGGTAGGACCGGGGACAACCCTGACCCGCCCTCCGGGACCGACCCTGGGCGGCCGGCGTCAACGGCCGGGATGCGCCGGCCCGGCCGTCGAGCCCGCTCGGCTTCGGCGGCAGAAGGTTCACCAACGCCCACAATTCGGGCCCTGTTAGAACGACCATGACCTGCCCGTGGGGTATTGATCTTCCAGTGCCGGGGACGTTGCAGGAACACGGCCGCGTCTCAATGTGCGCCACGACGGCGTGCGACGCGGCAGCGGGGGGGCCATGAGTTGGACATTCGTACGTCGAGTGGCCGCGTCGGGGGCACTTGCCGGAATATTCGTCGTCGTCCCAGTGGCCCTGCCGCCAGTCCTTGCCGCAGATCGGACCGGGCTTACGCCGTCAGGCGACACCAAGGCCGCGAAGCCCGGCTCGCACGCGCCACGACCACCTCAGCTCCCGCGAAATTTCCGCGGGACCGGCAAATGGATCGTCCGGGATCTGGGCATAACGGTCCCGTTCACCTGGGCGGGCAGAGACGGCGACAGCCAAATGGTCGCGGGCGGCCCGCAGTATCCGATTTGGTTCACGAACCTGATCTACCGGAACTCGCTCTACACGCTGACCTATAAATGGCCCGGTCTCAACGAGCATCAGTGTTCGAGAATCCCAGGATTCAATCTGGGCCTGTTGAACCAGAAACTCAAGACAGCACGGTTCGTCGGGCGGGAGACCCTGCAACGGAATCCGCGGCGGCAGGTGAATCACTGGAGGGTCGGTGCCGTCGTGCCGCAGCTACCTCCGGGGAACCATCTCCGATTCCCGCTCGGGATCGGCGACATCTACGTCGACCAGCACAATCCAGGCACCTTCTGGCAGGTGCTGCAATTCGGTGTCCAGAATCTCTACGACCCCGAGCTGGACGAGTGGCTGGTCATGGATAGGTTCGAGCACCACCCCGGAAGGGTCGCGCTTCCCCGCCGGTGCATGACGCCATCGTGAACTGGCGAGCACTCGCCGCCCCGCTCGTCCGGCTCCGCACCTGATCCAGGAATCCGGCCCTAGCCGACGCGCTGCATGGCCTTCTCGCGGCGCCTGGCCACGCTCGACCCCGACTCCCGGCGGGCCATCCTGCGCAGGACGACCGGCGCCACGGCCATGCCGAGGACGGCCCAGGCGCCCAGTACTCCGACGGTCTCCAGGTGCCGCCAGGAGTCGCCGATCTCGACGCCGGCCGCCGCGTCCGGGAGCAGCGCCGAGCGCATGCCGAGGCCGAGCCAGTAGAACGGGAAGACCTGCGCGATCCCTTGCAGCCAGCCGGGCAGCGACGCGATCGGGTAGAAGATCCCGGAGATCGCGATCATGCCCAGGGTGGGGAGCATCATCAGGCCCTGGGCGCGCGCGTTGGAGAACACCGATCCGAGCACCGCGCCGATCGGCAGGGACGCCGCCAGGCCCAGGACCAGCACCCAGGCCAGGGTCAGCCAGGAGCCCGGGTCGCCGATGGCCAGGCCGTCGATGAGGAGCATTCCGGGGACCATGAAGATCGCGAGGTCGGCGACCAGGCCGCCGGACACCGAGACCATCTTCCCGATCAGGTAGCCGGGCACCCCGTCCGGCACCGCCTTCGCGCGGAGCAGCGTGCCGTCCTCGCGCTCGGCGGTGAGCTGCTGGCTCATGGAGACCATGCCGACCGCGACGTTCATGCCGACGATGCTCGGCAGGACGAGGGTGCCGAGCAGGAACCCCGAGTGCCCGAACGACAGATCGCGCAGGAAGAACATGACGACCAGCATCGACACCGGCCAGAAGAAGTGGTTCCACAGGTCGCCGCCGTTGGTGAACGACTGGCGCAGCTCGATCAGCCCGCGGGACCAGCCCGCACGCAGCGCGACGAGGGTCATCGGGCCGCCTCCCGCGATCCGTCCGCCGCCGCGCGCGGGCCGGACTCGGCCCGGTGCACCAGCGCGAGGTAGGTGTCCTCCAGCGAGGACCGCCTGACCTCCAGTTCGCTGATCGATTCGCCGTACTCGCGGAACAGCTCGAAGACGAACCTGGTGGACTCGGCGGTGGACCGGGTGAACCGCTCCCCGCCACGGGTCCAGCGCACCTCGTCCCGGCCCGCGATCCGCCGGCCGAGCTCGGCGGCGGTGCCGTCGGCGACGATCCGCCCACCGTTGAGGATCATGATGCGGTCGGCCAGCCGCTCGGCCTCGTCCAGGTCGTGGGTGGTGAGCAGGACCGTGGTCCGGTGCTCCGCGGCGAGGCCGCGCACGAGGTCGTGGAACTCGCGCCGGGCCTCCGGGTCGAACCCGACGGTGGGCTCGTCCAGGAACAGCAGGTCGGGCCGGCCGACGATGCCGATCGCCACGTCGAGCCGGCGCCGCTGCCCGCCGGAGAGCGTCCTGACCCTCTTGTCGGCGTGCTCGGTGAGGCCGACCGCCGCGACGAGCTCGCCCGCGTCCCAGGGGCGCCGGACCAGCTCGGTGGAATGGCCTGCGTAGTAGGAACCGAGATGCGCGAGCAGCTCGCGCACCCGCCATTTGCCGTGGTCGCGCCACGATTGCAGGACGACCCCCACCCGCGCCCGCCACCGCTCGGTGCCGTGCGCCGGATCGGTGCCGAGCACCTCGACCCGTCCGGCCGACCGCATCCGGAATCCCTCCAAGATCTCGATCGTGGTGGTCTTGCCCGCCCCGTTCGGCCCGAGCAGGGCCAGCACCTCGCCATGGCGTGCCCGGAACGTCACGTCATGCAGGACGTCGGCCGTGCCGTAGCGCATGCGCAGCCCGTCGACATCGAGCACGACCTCCTCGCTCGCCGCCGTCATCGCATCTCGCCCTCACCCCGCCCATCGACCTTCAGGAGCAAGTGAAAGCTACGTTGCATTTCAGATCTCGTCAACATATTCATCGCCATAAGTCACGTGCTCACAGTGATTATTGCAATGACGTTGGACGTGAATGCAATGACCCTGCCGAGATCTCGTTGCAATGGACTGGCGGTGAACGCGCCGCCCCGGCCCAGGCCCGCGCCATGAGGTAGATCCAGGGCGCGGGCCTGCTTCCGGACGTGAGGGAGGCGGGGACGTTGAGGACGGCGCGATGGGGGGCCTTGGTCCGGAACTCCTACAGGTGCGGCACCGAGCGGGGCAGTCGGTCCAGCCGGGTGACATCAAGGGCCCAGGTGGGTCCGGATTTCGCAACTGGACGGATGCGACTTGCTGGATAAAGCGAGTTTCACGGCGTTTCGCGGATCAGGGCGATGAGGTGATCCAGGACGACTCCGTTGCTCGCACGCAGGCCGTTGTGCTGGTACTCGTTGGTAATCCAGGGCTTCAGGCCGCGGATGGTCTGAGCGGTGGCGATCGACAGGTCGCGATCGAGGTACATGTCGTCGTAATAGATGGCGGCGGCGACGGGTACGGCGTTGTCGCGCAGGCGGTCGGTGTCATAGAGGGCGGGCCAGGTCCTACGTTCGGCGATCAGGTGTGCCGCCTGGCGGAACGGCCGTAGCGTCGGGTCGGTGTCGAACATCCAGGGGTAGATCATCTCGCCGGTGAACAGGAAGGGCGCGCCCGAGTCGAGAGCCGCGGCGGCGTCGAAGGCGGGGAACTCACTTCGGACGCGTTGAGCCGACCACTGTGTGGCGCCTTCCCCCTGGGCGTAGGTCGCCTCATGCAACAGGGAGTACAGCGGTCCTCCCGCGATCCCGGACAGTTCCCGGTCGACCTCGGACAGAAAGGCGTCTGATGGTTCGGTTCCGCCGGTGAAGGGGTCTTCGAGGAGATAGTGCAGGCACCGGCTGCCGTCGCCACCGCCGAGGATGTTGCCCAAAGACTGAAAGGTCTCCACGGTCAGCGGCCTGCCGCTCGGCAGAACGACCTGATGGTCCCGCAGGTACCGGGCGACGGTGCGGGCTTGCTCGGCGTCGCCCGGGAAGCGGTCGAAGTGTTCGGCGTTCTTGGCGAGGACCCGGGGATACAGCGCGCGGTAGACGTCGTCGGCGGAAGCGCGCACGCCGGGAAGTCCGCCGGTGATGAACGCCTCGGCCAGCCCCTGCGGAGCGAAGGAGAGGTAGGTGACTGTGCACAGGCCACCGAAACTCTGTCCCAGCACGCTCCACGGCCGGTCCCCGATCAGTGACCGGCGGATCATCTCGGCGTCCCGCACGATCGAGTCGGCGCGGAAGTGCGACAGGTAGTGCGCCTGGGCGTCCGGATCGCCGATCTGGGCCAGGAGACGGTGGTCGACGGGGGTGGACCGGCCGGTGCCACGCTGGTCCAGCATCAGCACGCGGTAGTCCTGCATGGCTCGGTGCAGCCAGCCTTCGCCGCCCATCGGGCGGGGGGCGGCCGATCCGGGGCC
The DNA here is from genome assembly GCF_036227065.1 of Spirillospora sp. NBC_01491. Taxonomy (GTDB): domain Bacteria; phylum Actinomycetota; class Actinomycetes; order Streptosporangiales; family Streptosporangiaceae; genus Spirillospora; species Spirillospora xylanilytica. The sequence continues at coordinate 5,543,326 of NZ_CP109432.1, read as the reverse complement.
GCCGCCCAAGAACAACAACCAAGGAAGGTCCTTGCTCGCTTCTCCAGCGGCGCGCACTTCGCGCGCATACACCTGGATCTGCCGGCCATCGGGCCGATCATGATCAAGAGGGACGGTGAAGGTGTGGTCAGTGAGCACGGTGCCGTATCGGCGTGATGTCGACATGTTGCCGATTCTCCTGGTGAGGCCGGGCCGGCGGGAAAGAGAACGCGCGGCTCTGGGTCGAGTCGGGGGATCGGTGTGTGGTCAGGTGAAGTGAGATCACTCGGGGCCGCTGTGGCCGATGAGCTTGCCGCCGAACATCAGCCGATCGGCCGGCTCCCGCGCCGGCGTCACCCGAAAACACCGCGGAGAGGCGGTCCGATCGACCGACGTCGCTCGCACCCCAGAAACGATCGACAGCCCGACAAGGCACACCTTAAATGATCATGGACGGCCCGCGCGGCCCGATTCTGCGGCCCCCCTGGGCACACGGGTGGGTGGGGCCAGGCCCACTCCCGGCCCCACCAGGGCCTCGGCGGGCTGCGCGCGGTGCAGAGTGAGAGCATCGAGCGGAGCGTGAAGGAAGAAGCATGAGACTGCTGGGTCCATGGCCGGCGCGGGCCGGTGTGGGGTTCGTACGGGCGTGCGCCGTGACCGTCGTCAGCATGCTGGTTCCGGCCGTGTGGGCCGGCGCTGTAGCGCTGGGGATCTGGTGGGGGGCGGGTAACCCGTGGTCGTGGTTGGCCCCGTTCGTGCTGGTCTGCGTTGGCGCGCTCCTCCTGCCCCGCCCGGTCTGCGGGATGGTCCGCCTCCTCGTCGCGAAGTGGACCGGCACCGTCGTCCCCGCCGGATACCGGCAGGCCGGGCCGGTGACGCAGATGTCCACCGGGTACTGGTGGAACGGCTTCGGCTACGAGCGCACCGACCGCGACGCTCGCCTGGACCAGCGGTGGCGGGTCCGGTGGAACGACCCCGCCAACTGGCGTGACCTGCGGTTCACGGTGATCGCGCCGCTCACCGCGGGCCTGGTCGCGGCCCTCCCGCCGGCCGGAGCGGCCGTGGCGGTCCTCGGCCTCGTCCAGCCGGGACCGGCCGCGCGCGTCGCCGGGGTGCTCGGCCTGGTCGCGGCCGTCGCCGGGGCCCCGTACGCCTGGCGGCCCATCGTGCCGGTGACCGCCCGCTTCCTGCGCCCCTCGCCCGCGATGGCGATGGCGGACCGGGTGGACGAGCTGACGGCCCAGCGCGCGGACACCACGGTCGCGCAGGCCGCCGAGATCCGCCGGATCGAACGGGACCTGCACGACGGGGCACAGGCCCGCCTCGTCGCCCTCGGGCTCTCCCTGGCGACCGCGGACGTGCTGCTGGAGAGCGACCCCGAGCAGGCCAGGGCACTGCTGCGGGACGCGCGGGCCGGCGCCACCGCCTCGCTGGCCGAGCTCCGCGAGCTGGTCCAGGGCATCAGCCCGGCGGTGCTGACCGAGCGCGGACTCGTCGACGCCGTCCGCGCGCTCGCCCTGGACATCCCCCTCGACGTGGCCGTCAGCGCCGACACCCCGCTGTCCCTGGACGCGCCGATCGAGTCCGCCGTCTACTTCGGCGTCGCCGAGCTGCTGACCAACGCGGTCAGGCACGCCCAGGCGTCCCGGGCGCGCGTCTCCCTCGTCCACGACGGCGCCGGCATCGTCGTCGGGGTCGAGGACGACGGCCGGGGCGGGGCCGGCGACCGGGCGGGCGGCGGGCTCGCCGGACTGCGCCGCCGCCTCGCGGTCTTCGACGGCACCCTGGAGATCACCAGCCCGCGGGGCGGCCCGACCCGTGTGAGGATGGCGCTGCCATGCGAATCGTTGTAGCCGAAGACCTCTACCTCCTGCGCGACGGGATGGTCCGCCTGATCGAGGCGTGCGGGCACCAGGTGGTCGCGACGGCGTCCACCGGGCCCGAGACGCTCGACGCGCTGCGGACGTGGCGCCCGGATGTGTCGGTCATCGACGTCCGCATGCCGCCGACCCAGTCGGACGAGGGCCTGCGGGCGGCCCTCGCCGCCCGCGGCGAGATGCCCGGCCTGCCGGTCCTCATCCTCTCCCAGCACGTCGAGCAGCTCTACGCCCGGGAGCTCCTGGCCGACGGCTCCGGCGGCATCGGCTACCTCCTCAAGGAGAGCGTGTTCGACGCCGACCAGTTCATCGGCGCCCTGGAGCGCGTCGCGGGCGGCGGCACCGCCATGGACCCGGCCGTCATCGCGAAGCTGCTGTCCAACCGGTCGCCGAACCGGGGTCTCGAGCGGCTCACCGAACGCGAGTACTCCGTGCTGGGCCTCATGGCCGAGGGGCTGTCCAACCAGGCGATCGGCCGCCGCCTCTTCCTCAGCGAGAGCGCCATCAGCAAGTACACGACCTCCATGTTCGGCAAGCTCGGCCTCACCGACGACGACGACGGCAACCGCCGCGTCCTCGCCGTCCTCACCTATCTGAACAGGTCCTAGCCCGGTCCGGGCACGCCACCACTCGTCCGGCACCGGTCCGGCGACCAGCGGAAGGGGGCATGGATGCCGGGAGACAGGCTGACCCGCCAGGAGCGCCGCCACATCGCCTCGGGACTGGCCGGAGGGCTCGGGTACGCCGAGATCGCCAGGCGGCTGGGCCGGCCGACGTCCACCGTCAGCCGCGAGGTGTCCAGGAACGGCGGGCGCGGCGGCTACCGGGCCGACGAGGCGCACCAGGCCACGGGAGGACGCGCCCGGCGCCACAGGCCCGCGGCGCCGCCGGAGCCGTCCGCCGCGGTCGGCGCGTACGGACGCGACCCGGAGGCGGTGCGCGGGTTCCTGGAGCAGTTCGCGACCCTGATGACCGAGACGGGCGTCCCGCGGATGCCGGCCCGGGTGCTCACCTGCCTGTTCGCCGCCGACACCGGCAGCCTCACCGCGGGCGAGCTGGTCCGGCATCTGCGGGTCAGTCCCGCGTCGGTGTCCAAGGCCATCGGCTACCTGGAGGGGCTGGGCCTCGTCCGGCGCGAACGCGACCTCCGGGTGCGGCGCGAGCGGTACCACGTCGACGACGACGTCTGGATCCGGGCGTGGACGGCGAGCGCCCAGAAGAACACCCTGTGGTCGGACGCGGCCCGGCAGGGCGTCGGGATCCTCGGTGCGGGCACGCCCGCCGGAGCCCGGCTGGCGGTCATGGGCCGGTTCTTCGCGCAGCTCGGCGACGACATGGCCGGCACCCCTTCCGCGAGCGTCGTCGACGACGCGCTGACCGTGCTCGCCGCCCTCGTGCACGCCGGCGCTCCGCCCGCCGCGCCCCGGCTGGCCGCCGCGCTGGGCTGGCCCCTGGACCGCGTGACCACCGCGCTGGACGCCACCGCCGACCGGCTCACCCCGGCCCAGCGGAAGGCCCTGGGCCGCCCCGACCGCTGATCGCAGCGGCGGAATGTCCGGGTCCGGGGTTGGGGCGGTGCCGCGCTTGTCAGATGTGGGCGGCATTCCCTAGGTTGTGGGCCCGAGCCGTTCGCGGCTCGACTCCCCCGCATGGCCCTTGACCCGCAGGACGGGCGAGGGCCGTCCTCTTACCCTCATGTGCGCGCCGCGCACGTGACCGATCGGTGGCTGGAGTGGGGAGACGCCGTGCTGAACGTCGACGAGGGCGCGCTCGAAATACCCGGCAAGTGGTCCGTGCTCCCCCGGCGCCGGGACCCGGTGCAGGGGCGGGTGAAGGGCGACTTCGAGACCGCAGCTCGGCAACTGCGGCCGCTGGCCGAAGGGGACGCGGATTGGGGCACCGCGGCGTTGGACGATCCGGGCAGCGAACCGCGGCTCGTCGAGGCGGCGCGGGCGCAGCTCGCAGGCGAGCCGACTCTGTTGGGGACCGCCGCGCTCGTCGCAATCCAAGGCTTTGGGATAGTGCCTGACGGGCTGGCCCTCGAGCACGGGCTGCCGTTCGCGGCGGAGGTCCTCGTGGAGGGGTGCGACATCGAGGTCAGATCGAAGCCCGGCCCCGACGGATGGAAGCCCGGCCCCATCGGCCTCCAAGCTTGGGCACGGCATCCGGGCGGGCGGACCGTCTTCGCCTCGGACTGGTCCTGCGCCGCCAAGCGGCTCCGGACGCTGCTGGCCTTCGCCGACGAGCCGGAGTACCGGGCGGCGGTGGCGGCCCTGGCCGGGCATCGCCGGAGCGCGGAACGGCGGATCGTGGTGTCCTACCTCGTGCCGTCCGAGACCGCCTGGGTGGACGAGTGCTGCGCCGATCTGCCGGCCCTCGAACGCGGGGGCGCCGACCTCCGGACCATGCTGCTCTGCTCGCTCGGCACTCCCGAGCAGGTCGCGGCGCTCGGCGAGCTGGCCGTGATCCCCTGTGTGTCGGGAATCGAAGAGGTCCTGGCCACCATGGCCGACGGGATCGGGCCGGCGGTCGCCCCGCTCCTGACCCGCTTGATCAAGTATCCCGGTTCGCGGTTCGGCAAGCCGGCGGTCGAGCTGCTGGGCCGGGTTCCGTCCGACGAGGCGTTCCAGATGCTGCTGGACGGTCTTGGGAAGGAAGGCGTCCGGCCCGGGGTCGCCGAGTTCATGAGGCGCTTTCCCGCGCGCGCGATGCGGGTGCTGCCGCCGGTCGCGGCGGGTGGTTCGCAGAAGGCGGCGGCTGCACGGCGGCTGTTGGACGGGCACATGCTGGCCCACCCGGATCTGGCCGCCGCCGAAGGGCTCACCGTGGAAGTCGTGGTGGAGGCCGGTTCCCTTCCAGCGGCGCTCGTCACGCCGTCCTGGCTGCGCGCTTCCAAAGAGGCCCCCGACCCGGTCGTCATCCCGGGGCTGAAGGCACCGTCCGGAGAGAACCTCGTCTGGGAGCCCGGGGAACGGGAGAAGTGGGCGGCGACGCGCGGCTACTGGACGAAGCAGACGCTCGACGACCACAAGCCGCACCTCCAGAACTACCTGGCGGGCCGGCTGGCCTACCCAGGGCATCAGATCCAGTTGTTCGGCCAGGGGCCCGAGGAGGTCGTCCGGCCCCTGCTGGCCGATTGGAATCTGAAGGAGGCGGTAGACCACAGTGCGGACCTGATGCCCATCGTCGCGCGATACGAACTGGACGCGCGGCCCGCCGCATTTCGGGCGGGCAAGCGTGACGGGGCTGGAAACGGATGGGTCCTGCTCCCTTTTCTTGACGCCGAGGTCACGCGCTTGATGGCCGACCGGCTCGCCCGCGTGAAATCGGCGCGGCGCGTCTCGGACACCTACTTCCGCAGGCACGGCCTCAAGGCGGTGCCCTACCTGGTGCCGGACGCGTTCGGCAAGCGCCGGACCGCCCGCGACGGCGCACTGGAGGCACTGCGGCTCATCGCCTCGATGCACGGCCCCGAGCAGGTCGTCGACGCCGCGCGGGAGCACGGCGACGAGGTCGCCGCGGGCCTGCCGTCCCTGCTGGCCGTCCCGGAAAGCGCGCCGGACGGCGTCCCGGATGCCGAGCCGGTGCCGAAGATCGGCCGCTGGGTGGACGTGGCGCGGCTGCCGCGAGTGCGGCTGCGCGAAGGCGGGACGGTGCTGCCCCTGCCGGCGGCCGGGCACCTCGTCGGCATGCTCTCCCTGTCGGCGTTGCAGGAGCACCCCGATCTGAAGGCGGCGCGCGACGTCTGCGACCCCGCGTCGCTGGCCGAGTTCGGCTGGGCCCTTCTCGAGCAGTGGCAGGCGGCGCGGCTGCCCAGCCCGCTGTGGCCGCTGGAGGCGCTCAGGTGGATCGGGGACGACGAGACCGTCCGCAGGCTCGCCCCCGTCATCGCGGCCTGGCCCGGTGAGAGCGGTCATACACGGGCCGTCCGCGGGCTCTGGGTGCTGGCCGGCATCGGCACCGAGGTCGCGCTGCTGAAGCTGGACACCATCGCGCGGCGGAGCACGTTCAAGGGGCTCAAGAAGGCGGCCCAGGAGACGGTCCGGCAGGTCGCGGACAGGCTCGGGCTGAGCGAGGAGCGCCTCGCCGACCGACTCGTCCCGGGCCTCGGGCTGGACGCCGACGGCACCGCGGTCCTGGACTACGGGCCGCGCCGCTTCACCGTCGGTTTCGACGAGCAGCTCAGGCCGCTGGTCCGGGACGAGAAGGGCAGGCCCCGCACGTCGCTGCCCGCACCCGGCGTGCGGGACGACGCCGTGCTCGCGCCCGCCGCCCGCCGGAGCTTCACCGAGCTGAAGAAGGACGTCCGGGCCGTCGCGGGCGACCAGATCCGGCGGCTGGAGTCGGCGATGGTCGCGCAGCGGCGATGGACGGCGGCGGAGTTCCGCAGGTTCCTCGTCGGTCACCCGCTGATGTGGCATCTCGCCCGGCGGCTGGTGTGGGTGAGCGGGACGACCGGGTTCCGCCTCGCCGAGGACCGCACGTTCGCGGACGTCGACGACGAGGCCATCGCGCTCCCGGACGGCGCGGAGGTCGGCATCGTCCACCCGGTGCGGCTGCCGGCCGCGGCGCTCGGCGCGTGGTCGGAGCTGTTCGCCGACTACCAGATCCTCCAGCCGTTCCCGCAGCTCGGACGGGCCGTGCACGCGCTCACCGAGGACGAGTGCGCCGGGGGACGGCTGACCCGCTTCGAGGACGTCCCCGTGCCGACCGGCAAGGTCCTGGGCCTGACCCGCGGGGCCTGGGAGCGCGGCACCCCCGAAGACGGCGGCGTCGAGACGCGGATGACCCGGCCCCTGCCCGGCGGCCTGACACTGGTCGCCGACCTGGACCCCGGGATCGTGATCGGGCTGGTGGACCACTTCCCCGAGCAGCGGCTCCGGAGCATCGCCCTCGCCGGACGCCGTGAGACACCGCCGACGTTCGGGGACCTCGATCCGGTGACCGCCTCCGAACTGCTCACCGAGCTGACCGGCCTGACCACCCCATGACCGCCACTGCGACGAGCGCCGTCACACCGCCGAGCACCATGACCGTGGAAAGGGAGGCGCGGTCCACGACGGCGCCACCGGCCAGCGCCCCGGCCGAAAAGGTCGCCTGAAACGACGCGGTGAAGATGACCGACGCCGCCTCCGGCGTGTCCGGGGCCGATTTCGCGAACCAGATCTTTGAACAGACCGGAACGGCCCCGTACGCGATTCCCCATACCGCGAGGAGCGCTATCGCGCCGATCTCCGCCGTGCCGAAAACGGGGAACAGCAGGGTCGCGGCGGCGAGCATTCCCGCCGCGACCCCGAACGTGGCCCGCGGCCGGCGCTCCGCCATCGAGCCGGCGATGAAAGTGCCCGCGATCCCGGCCGCCCCGTACAGCAGCAGGCACGCCGTGACCGATTCCGGGCCGAGGCGGGTGACCCGTTCGAGAAAGGGGGCCACGTAGGTGTAGGCGCCGAAATGGGCCAGGACGACGAGAAAGGTGACCAGCAGCCCGGACCTGATGCCGGCGGCCCGGAGCAGGCCGCCGAGCACGCCCGGGCGAGTGACCCGCTCGGCGGGCAGCGGTGGCAGCAAGGCGATCAGCGCGACCAGCACTCCGGCGGTCAGCGCGGCCATGACGGCGAACGCCGTCCGCCAGCCGGCGGCGCCGCCGATGAAGGTGCCCGCCGGGACGCCGAGGACCGACCCGAGCGGGACCGCCGAGAAGATCACCGCGGTGGCCCGGCCGGTCGACCCCGGCGGCACCAGGCGGCCCGCGAGCCCCGCGCCGATCGACCAGAACCCGCCGATGACGATCCCCACCAGCACCCGGGAGACCAGCATCATCCAGTAGGCCGGCGCGACCGCGGCGAGGACGTCGGCCACGGCCAGCAGGAGGACGAGGGCGCAGAGCATCGGCCGCCGGTCGAACCGCCCGGTCGCGACGGTGACGGCCGGGGCGGCGAACGCGGCGAGGACCCCCGGCATGGCCATCATCAGGCCGGCGGTCCCGTCGGAAATGGCGAAGCTGGACCCGATCGGGGTCAGCAGGCCGATCGGGAGTATCTCCGTGGTAACGATCGCAAAAATTCCCAGCATCACCGCGATGACCGCGGGCCAGCCTTTCATATGCGCACTTACAGGCGCCTTCGGCGCGTCTTCGGAACTGATTACCGCAGGCATGTCTTCCGTTTCTTTTGATGAGGCACCATTTCAACGGAAGCCGTCGGCGAGCGCTGGCGGATTCGCGACGCCAACGCGACCGGCGTCCGCGGGGCCAATACGCGGCGGGCCCGCGCTTCCCGGCGGGCGTGCGCATGCGGCCGCTTCGGGTACGGGACGCGTCGAACGGGTGACGCGTGACGGGCCATCACGGAGACGAACGGGCGAAGACCGCGGTTCGGCGGACATGTCCCTCGGGATGGGAAATACTCTCCCGCACGGGAGGCCGCCCCGCGCGGCCCCGGGCTTGACCAGGAAATTCACCGGCGCGGACGTATCCCCGGGCGGCGGTGTGACGTAGATCTTGGTCGGCCGGGAAATATCGGGCCCCGGGATCGTCTTGAGGCACTGCGTAGGCGGGCCGGCGCACGGCCCCCCGATCCCCGACGTCCGCACCCCCCTTGGAGTCTTCAGGCATGTCCCAACCTCAGACCGCCGCCCGAACCGCCGGCCGCGTCGCGGCCGGCGACCGTCCGTCCGCCGTGGCCGAACACGGTGGCGGCGGCGACGGCGGCGGCGGAGAGCGCGCCGCCGAGCGCGGACGCGGCGGCGCCATGGTGGCGGTCCTCGCGTTCTCCGGCATCGTCGTGGCGGTCATGCAGACGCTGCTGGTGCCGATCATCGCCGAGCTGCCCCGGCTGCTGTCCACCTCGCCCGCCAACGCGACCTGGGTGATGACCTCGACACTGCTCGCCGGGGCGGTCGCGACCCCGATCATGGGGCGGCTCGGCGACCTGTTCGGCAAGCGCCGGATGCTGCTGACCAGCCTCGCGCTGATGGTGGCCGGATCGCTGGTCGCCGCGCTCTCGTCCGAGCTGGTCCCGGTGGTGGCCGGGCGCGCGCTCCAGGGCTTCGCGATGGGCGCGATCCCGCTCGGCATCAGCATCATGCGCGACGAGCTGCCGCCGCAGCGGCTGGGCTCGGCGATGGGGCTGATGAGCTCGTCCATCGGCATCGGCGGCGCGCTCGGGCTGCCCGGCGCGGCGCTCGTCGCGCAGCACGCCGACTGGCACGCGCTGTTCTACACCTCGGCCGGGCTCGGCGTCCTGTCGATGCTGCTCACGGTGCTGGTGGTGCCCGAGTCGGGGTCGCGCCCGGGGGGACGGTTCGACATCCTCGGGGCGCTCGGCCTGACCGCCGGGCTGATCAGCCTGCTGCTCCCGGTCACCAAGGGCGACCAGTGGGGCTGGGGCAGCCCCCGCACGCTCGGGTTCTTCGCCGGCGCCGCGGTCATCTTCGTGCTGTGGGCGCTGATGGAGCTGCGCGTCGACAGCCCGCTGGTCGACCTGCGCACCACCGCGCGCCGCCAGGTGCTGCTGACCAACCTGGCCTCGGTGATGATCGGCGTGGCCTTCTACGCGATGTCGGTGGTGCTGCCGCAGGTCATGGAGCTGCCCACCGGCACCGGGTACGGCCTCGGCACGTCGCTGGTGGTCGCCGGCCTGGCGATGGCGCCGATGGGTGTGGCGATGATGCTGGTCTCGCCGCTGTCGGCGCGGCTGTCGGCCGCGCGCGGCCCCAAGACCTCGCTGATGCTCGGGCTGGTCATCATCGCCACCGGGTACGGCGCGGGGATCTTCCTGATGGGCGCGCTGTGGCAGATCCTGATCACCGTCACCGTGATCGGCATCGGCATCGGCTTCGCCTACTCCGCGCTGCCCGCGCTGATCATCGCGGCCGTCCCGGTGACGGAGACCGGCGCCGCCAACGGGCTGAACGCGCTGGCGCGCTCGGTCGGCACGTCGGTGTCCAGCGCCGTGGTCGGCATGGTGCTGGCCCGGATGACCACCTCGTTCGGCGGCACCGAGCTGCCCACCATGAACGGGTTCCGGGCGACGTTCCTCATCGCCACGGCGGCCAGCCTGGGCGGCCTGGCGATGACCTTCTTCCTGCCCGCCCGCAAGCGCGCGGCCGCGGCGTCCGCGCAGCAGCCCGCCGCGGGCCGCCCCGACGCGGACCAGCCCGCCGCGGGCCGGTCCGAGACCGTCGCCGTCCGGCCGCACAGCGGCGTCGCCGGACGGGTGCTGAGCGGTGACCGGCCGATCGAGGGCGCGGCGGTAACGCTGATCGACGCGCAGGGCCGGCAGGTCGCGCACACCGTCGGCGACGCCGGCGGCCGGTACACGCTGGACGTCCCTGAGACCGGCCGGTTCCTGCTGGTCGGGTCGGCCACCGGGCACCGTCCCGAGGCGGCCCCGCTCACCGTCGGCGCCGGCCCGATCGAGCTCGACCTGGTGCTGACCTGCGCGGCCGGCCTGCACGGGACGGTGCGCGACGCCGCGGCCGGCACCCCCCTCCCGGACGCGACCGTGGTGGTCACCGACGCCGGCGGCGAGGTGGTCGCCTCGGCCGCCAGCGGCGACGGCGGCGGCTTCGAGCTGCCCGAGCTTCCCCCGGGCGGCTACACGCTGGCGGCGCGCGCGGCGCGGCACCGGCCGTCCGCCGTCCCGGTGACGGTGCCCGCCGACACCGGGACCCGCCACGACCTGGCGCTGGAGCCCGCCGGAGCGGTCACCGGCACGGTGCGCGGCAACGACGGCCGGACACTGGACGACATCCGGGTCTCGCTGATGGACCGGACCGGAAACGTGATCGCGGTGTCCTATACCGGACGCGACGGCGCCTACGCGTTCAAGGACGTGGCCGGCGCCGAGTACACACTGGTCGCCAGCGGCTACGCGCCGGTGACCGCCCCCGTGACGCTGACCGGCCACGGCCTCGACTCGGTCGACCTGAAGCTCTCCCACCAGCGAAGCTGACCGGCACGTCCGGGCCCGCGCTCCTGGGAACAGGACCGGGCCCGGACCCCGACCGGACGCCGCCGAACCCCGCCGGCCGGACGCCCGCCGGACCCGCCGGCCGGACGCCCGCCGCTTCGCCGAGCGCTTCGGTCAGGCGCCTCCGGCGTAGGGGTCCTCTCCCGCCTTGAGGCGGGTGGCGAAGTCCTTCAGCGCGGCGAGGGCCACCCGGTACGGCGTCGGGCCGAACGAGATGCGGGCCACGCCGAGCGACGCCAGCCGCGCCACGTCCGTGCCGGGGAGGCAGTTGGCGTTGACCGGGCCGGGCAGCTCCTTGGCGAGGGTGCCCACGGCGTCCGCCGGCGCCAGGATCGGGTACACGCAGTCGGCGCCCGCCTCGAGGTAGCGGCGGCCCCGCGCGATCGCCTCGTCGACGGGGTCGAAGCCCGGATCGGCGACCATGAACGTGTCGGCGCGGGCGTTGATCACCAGGTCCGGCCCGGCGGCGCGGACCGCCGCGAGGAACTCCGCCTGCGCGTCCACGTCGGCGAGGCTCCCGCCGGGGTGGACGGTGTCCTCCAGGTTGCAGCCGACGGCGCCGATGGCGGTGAGGCGCTCGACCAGCTCGCCGGGCGGCAGGCCGTACCCGGCCTCGGCGTCCACGGTGACGGGCACCCCGACGGCGCGGACCACGCGTCCGGCGGCGGCGAACATCTCCTCGGCGGGCGCCCCCTCCTGGTCGGGGTAGCCGAGCATCGCGGAGATCGCGGCGCTGGCGGTGGCGATAGCGGGGTAGCCCGCCTCCTCCACGACGCCGGCGCTCGCCGCGTCCCACACGTTGGGCAGGATCAGCGGATCGCCGGGACGGTGCAGGTCGCGGAGGCGGGCGGCGAGATCGTTCATCGTTGTTCTCCTTCGTCTCGGGCTGTGGACGTGACGGCGGCCCGTTCTGTGACACCCGGCCGCGCTCCCCCAAGATGATCCCCCGGCGGACCCGGCCCGGGGCCGTTCCCGCGTGGCGGGTTACGGTCGGGATGATCGTCAACGCCGACGGAGGAGTCCGCATGCTGCCCTGGTCCGCCGAGCTCGCCGGCCGTCTCGACGAGCACGTCATCGACAGCGCGCTGCTGCGCGGCAACCCGCTCGGCGACCCGCACGAGCGGCCGGTGCTGGTGTACGTCCCGCCGGGGTACGACGACGAGCCCGAGCGCCGCTACCCGAGCGTCTACGTCATCCTCGGCTTCACCGGGCACGTCGGCGTCTGGAAGCACCAGAACGCCTTCCGGCCGACGTTCCCGCAGGCCGCCGACCGGGTGTTCGCCGGCGGCGCGGCGCCGCCCGCGATCCTGGTGTTCGTGGACGCGTGGACCGCGCTCGGCGGCAGCCAGTTCGTCGACTCCCCCGGGACCGGCCGCTACCACTCCTACCTCTGCGACGAGGTGGTGCCGTGGGTGGACGCCCGCTACCGCACCCTGGACGCGCCCGAGCACCGCGCGATCAGCGGCAAGTCCAGCGGCGGCTACGGCGCGATGATCACCCCGATGCTGCGGCCGGACCTGTTCGGGGCGCTGGCCACGCACGCGGGCGACGCGCTCTTCGAGTACTGCTACCTGCCCGAGTTCCCGCAGGCGGTCCGGCACCTGCGCGAGTACGGCGGCGACATCGCCCGCTGGCGGGACGACTTCCGGTCGCGGCCCGCGTTCACCAAGCCCGCCGACATGGTGCTCCTCGAGATGTACGCGATGGCGGCCTGCTACTCGGCGGCCGAGGACGGCACGCCCGAGCTGCCGTTCGACCCGGTGACGGGGATCCTGCGCCGCGACGTCTGGGCGCGGTGGCTGGCCTGGGACCCGGTGCGGATGGTGGACGCGGAGCCGCGGTACGCCGAGGCGATGCGGTCGCAGCGGGCGATCTGGATCGACGGCGGCACGCGCGACGAGTTCAACCTCGACGTCGGCGCTGAGGCGTTCCACCGGACGCTGCTCGGCGCCGGGGTGGCGCCGGAAAAGATCCATTTCGAGCTGTTCGACGCCGGGCACGGCGGAATCGACTACCGCTACCCGCAGGCCGTGGCGTGGCTGTGCGGGCGGATCGCGCCCTGAGGGCGGCGGGGCGCGCGCCGCGTCGTCCCAGCTCGACGCCACATTTCAGAGATTTCACTCACTGAGCTACAAATATTGAAAATCCAGTAGCAAATGGAATTCATTGACACCAAGCGACTATCAGGGTGCACTTCTCGACAACTCACCCGGATGAGTCCAGCACCCCCGCTCCCTCACTCCCGGCCCAAAGCGACTCGCGTCCCCGCCGCGAGCGCTCGCGGATGCGGTCACGCCCCCCGCTCAGACCGCATCCGCGCCCTCCCCCCGCGGGCCCCGTCCCTCCCCCCGCCAGGCGGCCCCACGGCCCGCGGAACCGTCCCACGAGGACCTCCGCGGGCCCGCCCTCCGCCGGGCTCCTGGAAGGAGCACCCCCCGTGAGACGCCAGACTGCGCTCGGGACGGCGGCCATCGCCGCCGGACTCGCCGTGGCGATGTCCTCCCCCGCCACAGGTGCGACCACCGCCACAGGCGCGTCCGCGCCGCCGCCCCCCTCCCCCAAGGCCGCCGCCGCCTCGGCCGACCAGCTCGTCAGCTCCGGCAAGGCTCCGATCCACGCCTCGCCCAAGGACAAGGTCGTCCGGCGCGGCGTCACCGCCGGCGCCGGCGGCCTCCAGTACGTCGCGTACGAGCGCGTCCACGCGGGCCTGCCGGTCCGCGGAGGCGACTTCGTCGTCGCCACCGACGCCGCCGGGACCGTCCTCGGCACCTCGGTCGGCCAGAGCAAGGAGCTGTCGGTGTCGACCACACCGAAGCTCACCGCCGCCAAGGCCGCCGCGATCTCCCGTACCCGGATCACCAAGGCCACCAGGACCGGCGCGGCGACGCTGGCCGTCCTCACCCAGGGCGCCGGACGCCTGGTGTACGAGACGGTCGTCGAAGGCACGAACGGCACCGGACGCACGGCCCGCCCGTCCCGCCTGCACGTCTACGTGGACGCCGTCACCGGCAAGGCCGCCGGGCAGTGGGACGAGGTCCGCGACGCCAACGACGACCAGAGCTTCTACCACGGAGGCAGCAGCCAGCCCACCTCCATCTCCACCACCGCGTCCGGCGGCACCTACAGCCTCCGCGACGCGACCCGCTCCGGCATCAGCTGCGCCAACCAGAGCGGCACCGTCTACAGCGGCTCCGACGACGCCTGGGGCAACGCCAACGGCACCAACCTCGAGACCGCCTGCGTGGACGCGATGAAGGCCGCGCAGTCCGAGTTCGACATGGTGAAGACCTGGCTCGAACGCAACGGACTCAACGGCAGCGGCAGCGGCTGGCCCATGCGGGTCGGGCTGAACCAGGCCAACGCGTTCTGGAACGGCAGCTACGCCAACTTCGGCCGCAACAGCTCCGGAAGCCGGCAGGCCACCACCACCGACGTCGTGGCGCACGAGCTCGGCCACGGCGTCTTCCAGTACACCCCCGGCGGCTCCGGCTGGAGCAACGAGTCCGGCGGGCTGAACGAGTCGACCGGCGACGTCTTCGGCGCCCTCACCGAGTGGTACCAGAACGAGCCGCGGGTCACCGAGCAGATCTCCGGCAGCAACGCCGTCCTCAACTACGACCCGCCGGACTACCAGGTCGGTGAAGAGGTCGACCTGGTCGGCAGCGGGCCGATCCGCAGCATGTCCAACCCGTCGTCGATCAGCGGCAACCCCAACTGCTACAGCTCCAGCGTCCCCAACATGGAGGTGCACGCGGCGGCCGGCGTCCAGAACCACTGGTTCTACCTGCTCGCCGAGGGCTCCGCGGCCGGCGACCCGTCCCACGGGCGGCCGAACAGCCCGACCTGCAACGGCTCCGCCGTCACCGGGGTCGGCGTCCAGAAGGCCGGACGGATCTTCATGGAGACCCTCAACCTGAAGACCTCCACCTGGACGCACATCACCGCCCGCAAGACCTCCTTGCAGGCCGTCCTCAACCTGGTGCAGGTCGGCAAGGCCACCTGCACCGACTTCACTCGCACGCGGGACGCCTGGAACGCCGTCAGCGTCCCCGCCGCGAGCGGTGAGCCCGCTTCCTGCACGGGCTGACCACCGGCGGCGGCCGTGCGGGGAGACTCTCGGCCCTCCCCGTACGGCCGCCCCTCCAGAGGAGAACGCATGAGATCACGCCTGCTCGCCCTCGCAGCGGCGGTCGCCCTCCCGCTGCTGCTCGCCTCCCCCTCCGGCGCGGCCCCGGCGGTCGCCGCGCCCGACATCCCGCTGGCCAACGTCAAGGCGCACCTCGCCCAGCTCCAGTCGATCGCCACCGCCAACGGCGGCAACCGCGCCCACGGCCGACCCGGCTACCGCGCCTCACTCGACTACATCAAGGCCAAGCTGGACGCGGCCGGCTTCCAGACCACCGTCCAGCAGTTCAGCTACGGCGGCACCGGCTACAACCTGATCGCCGACTGGCCCGGCGGCAACCCCGAGCAGGTCCTGATGACCGGCGCGCACCTCGACAGCGTCTCGGCCGGCGCCGGCATCAACGACAACGGCTCCGGCTCCGCCGCCGTCCTGGAGACCGCCCTGGCCGTCGCCGGATCGCGCTACGAGCCCGTCAAGCACCTGCGCTTCGCCTGGTGGGGCGCCGAAGAGCTCGGCCTGATCGGCTCCGACCGGTACGTCGCCGCCCTGCCCGCCGCCGACCGCTCCAAGATCGCGGGCTACCTCAACTACGACATGGTCGGATCGCCGAACGCGGGCTACTTCGTCTACGACGGCGACGACTCCGACCACTCCGGCTCCGGCCCCGGGCCGAACGGCTCCGCCGAGATCGAGAACGTCATCGAGGGCTACTTCGCCTCGATCCAGGTCCCCACTCAGGGCACCGACTTCGACGGACGCTCCGACTACGGCCCCTTCATCGACGCCGGCATCCCCGCCGGCGGCACCTTCACCGGCGCCGAAGGCCGCAAGACCAGCGCCCAGGCCCAGCTCTGGGGCGGCACCGCCGGCACCGCCTTCGACCGCTGCTACCACGCGTCCTGCGACGGCACCGGCAACATCGACGACACCGCCCTCGACCGCAACGCCGACGCCATCGCGCACTCGGTCTGGACCCTCTCCCAATAGCCCCGCCCCCCGCCCCGGGCCCCCGGCGCCCCGCTCTCGGCGCCGGGGGCCCGCCCACCCCGTCCGGACCTCTGTTCGAGTGCAGGTCAAGGGCGGCGGCGAGCATAATGAAAGTATGTGCCGCAGCATCAAGACGCTCCGCCCGCCGTTCTCCGACGACGTGACCGACGAGGACGTCCGGGCGGCAGCGCTCCAGTACGTCCGCAAGATCTCCGGGTTCCGCGCGCCCGCCGCCCACAACGCCGAGGCGTTCGACCGCGCCGTCGAGGAGATCGCCCGGTCCACCGCCGACCTCCTCGAGTCCTTGCAGGTCAGGGGCGCGCGCACCTGACCTGCGGTGCGCGTCAGCAGCTGTCGTCGACGTCGATCATGACGGTGCGGTCCGGGCCGACCAGGAGCAGGCAGGACCCGTCGCCCGCCAGGTCCGGGGGGAGCCCGGCGCCGTAGGCGAGCAGCGGCGCGGCGCCCAGGCCCTCGACCGCCGCGTGCAGGAGCTCGCGGACGAGCCAGGCGACGAGCTGGTCGCCCGGGATCTCCTCCGGGGCGTCCTGTTCGAGAGCCTGCGCGCACGCCATCTCGACCAGCGCCCGCTCCGACTCGACCAGGGTCGTCCGCGGATCGTCGAGCGGCCGGAGACCGTCCTCATGAACCTCCCAGTCGCCGGCCCCCGCCCAGCCCGCCTCGAACGCGGCGGCGGGGTCGGCGCCGCTCAGGTCGAGGCCGTGGTCGTCGAAGGTCACCGCGAAGCCGAGCGGGTTGTTGTTGTTCACCCAGAGGGTGTCGCCGAGCAGCGTCGTGACCGCCTCGGCCCGGGCGAGCGGATCGCCGTCCGGCGGCGCCGTGGCGGGGGCCAGCGCCAGCCGCAGGGTCCGGCCCCGTCCACCGCGGGCGAGAAGGTGCAGCTCGCCGTCCACGGCGGGGCCGCCCGGCTCGGTCGCGACCTCGATGACCAGGAGGTCGTCGGCATCGCCGGCGAACTCACCGGCGGTGTAGCCCGCGATGGTGCGGGCCCGCCGGCCGAGCGGGCCGGTCCCGGCCTCCAGCGCGCCGAGCACGAGGCCGACCACCTGCTCGGCCCCTTCGTCCGGGGAACCGGACGCCGCCCGGTAGCTTGCGAAGGACTCGTCCGCGGGCTCGCTCTCGAACCACTCGGCCCCCACGGGGTGGCGGTCTCCGCCGGGCCCGCCGAACGTCGCCGGGAACGCCCCGTACTCCGCCACGTCGGCCGGGGCGGGCGCGGACTCCCATGCGCGGACGTGGGCGGGCGGCGCCTGGCCCGTGACGAACTCCAGCCGCCATCCCGGCAGCCACCGTTCGAACACGTAGGCGGCGGCGTCCAGCGGATCGTCGAGGCACCGTTCCATCATTCGCCCATCGTCGTCTCCGGAAATGATCTCCGGGAGTCTAAGAGCGGGCGACGACAGAACGCCCATGCCGGCGCCGTCAGTTGTGGCAGTCCTGCGCCTGGAGATCGAGGGTGAGGCTCTTCACCCGCCCGCCGGCCATCAGGAACCCGTACGACGCCGCGGGCTTGCCGGGGAGCGGCGCGTAGGACGCGTTGGGGCCCTGCTTGAGCTGCGGGTACGCCTTCTTGACCTTCGCCGCGGACGATCCCACCCTGACGCCCTCCGGGGTGGCGATCCCCCCGGCCGCGAAGATCGACGCGAGGCCGTGCTCGGCGGAGATGTAGCCGCCGACCTCGTCCGCCGGATGCGGGTGCGCCTTCAGGTCGAACGTGCCGCAGCCGGCGCCCGGCTTCGACTTGACCGTGATCAACCCGGTGGCCCTGGCCTGCGCGAGGGTCATGCCCAGCTTGAGCGCGCCGTAGCCGGACGGCCCGAGCGGCTCCGGCTTCGCCGTGGGGGGCGCCGACGGGTGCGGCGGCGGCTCGCCCACGGCTATGGGTGCGGGCGGCGCCGTCCCCGCCTCCCCGGACGAGGCGCCCGCCTTCCCGCCACCGCCGCCGCCACCGCCACTGCCGCCGCCGCCGCATCCCGCGAGCAGCACGGCGCCCGCGGCCAAAGTGATCACTATTCGACGGTTCATCCCGGCCTCCACAACGACGATCGCGTGCCGTCCACTATGACGGGACGGCACGCGATCGCTCCACCGGACGGCCGCGGAGATCAGCTCGCGGCGACGACCTCGGCGATCTGCACCGCGTTGAGCGCGGCGCCCTTGCGGAGGTTGTCACCCGAGCAGAAGAGCGCGAGGCCGTGCTCGACGGTCTCGTCGCGCCGGATCCGCCCGACCAGCGTGGGGTCCTGCCCGGCTGCCTCCAGCGGGGTCGGGACGTCGGTGAGCAGCACGCCGGGAGCGCCGGCCAGCAGCTCGGCCGCGCGCTCCGGCGAGATCGGCCGCTCGAACCGGGCGTTGATCTGGAGCGAGTGGCCGGTGAAGACCGGGACGCGCACGCAGGTGCCCGACACCTTGAGGTCCGGGATCTCCAGGATCTTGCGGCTCTCGTTGCGGAGCTTGTGCTCCTCGTCGGTCTCGGCGAGGCCGTCGTCCACGATCGAACCGGCCATCGGCAGCACGTTGAACGCGATCGGCCGCACGTACACCTGCGGCTCGGGGAACTCGACCGCCGAACCGTCGTGGGTGAGCCGGTCGGCGCCCTCCACCACCTTGCGGGCCTGCTCGTGCAGCTCGGCGACCCCGGCCAGCCCGCTGCCCGACACCGCCTGGTAGGTGGACACGACCAGGCCGTCCAGCCCGGCCTCGGCGTGCAGCGGGCGCAGCACGGGCATCGCGGCCATGGTGGTGCAGTTCGGGTTGGCGATGATCCCCTTGGGCCGGACCGCCGCCGCGTGCGGGTTGACCTCGGCCACCACCAGCGGGACCTCGGGGTCCATCCGCCAGGCCGACGAGTTGTCGATCACGACGGCGCCGGCCGCGGCGACCTTCGGCGCCAGCGCCAGGGAGCTGGTCTTGCCCGCGGAGAACAGCACGATGTCCAGGCCGGAGTAGTCGGCGGTGGCGGCGTCCTCGACGGTCACCTCGCCGCCGCCCCACGGCAGCCTCCGCCCCGCCGAACGCGCGGAGGAGAACAGTCTCAGCTCGTCCACCGGGAATCCGCGCTCAGCCAGGATCCGCAGCATCACGCTCCCGACCTGACCGGTGGCCCCGACGATCCCGATTCTCATGCCGCTCCCTTGCTCGCTACCTTGACCTGGGACACCAAGTCTGCCCAGGTCATTCATGCCCGTCCAGGAAATTACCCTGCACCCCGACTCTAAGCATCGCTTCACGGTCGCCGGACGGCGGTGGGGCCCGGCCGCCGCCTCGTCCCCGGGTCCAGGGGCCGCCTCAGGGGCGAATCAGGGCGATTCCCGATGCCGCGACGGCCCCGGAGTGGGCATTATCAAGGCATGGACATGGAGAAGAACCCCAACAAGCAGCTCCGCCGCACCCAGGACGGCCGCATGATCGCCGGAGTCTGCTCCGGCGCCGCCCGCTACCTGGGCATCGACGCCAACATCATCCGGCTGGCGCTGGCGGTCTTCACCCTCTTCGGCGGCGCCGGCATCGCGGCCTACGTCATCGCCTGGGTGCTGATCCCCGAGGACGGCGCATCGAAGTCGATCGGCGAGGACCTGTTCCAGAAGGGCAGCGAGTCGCCGTTCGTGCAGGACACCGTCCAGAAGACCAAGGACGCCGTCAACAAGAACCGCACCCGCGCCTGACCGCTCAGGGAGCGGGGGCGGACCGCCTGAACCCGCCGGGCGGTGTGCTGCCACCGGACGGGGGGCCGCCATCGGACGGCGCGTCAGCACCGGGCATCGCGCCGTCACCGGCCGCCGTCCCATCGCCCGCCGACGCCTCACCCACCCCGTCCATCACCCCCGCCTCGGACGCGAAGGCCACCTCGGACGCGACGGCCGCCTCGGACGGCACGCCCGGCTCAGGCCGGCCGTGCAGCTCAGGCGGCTCGAGCAGTCCGTGCGGCTCAGACGGCTCAAGCGGCTCGGGCAACCCGTGCGGCTCGGGCAGTCCGTGCGGCTCGGGCGGCTCAGGCCGCTCGTGCGGCACGGTCAGCAGGGAGCGTGCGCGCATGTCGGCGATGACGCCGCCGCGGACATGGTTCCAGCTCAGCGTGAGCGTCGCGGCCACCATGAGGCCCAGCACCCCGGCGGACGCGACCACCGTCTCGGGTCCCACGGCCTGCGCGATCGCGCCGCCGATCAGGATGCCCAGCCCCTGGCCGGCCAGGATGCCCGACTGGGCGAGGCCGAACGCCTGCGCGCGGCCCCCCGCCGGCACCGCCGCGACGAACGCCGCGTTGGCCGCGAGCTGGTAGGCGCTGCCGACCCCCGACAGCGCCCACAGCGCCATCACGCCCCACAGCGGCGGATGCGCCGCGGCGCCGATCAGCGGGACGCAGGCGAGCATCGACATCCAGCCCATGGCGCGCAGCCGGTCGGTCGGCCGGACGCAGCGGCTGAACAGGAACGCGCCGACCACCATGCCCGTCGGCATCGCCGACATCAGCAGTCCCACGGTCACCGCGCTGTCGTCGAAGGTCGCCGCGTACGGCGCCGCCAGCCCCTCCGGGATGATGTAGAACGCGCACAGCCACGCGAACGAGATCAGCGAGCGCAGCGCCGGATCGCCGAAGACCAGCCGGGCACCGTCCCGGGTGGCCCGCCACAGGCCCCCCGGGTCGCGTCGGCCCCGCTTGGGCGCCGGCCGCGCGCGCAGCCCCACCACCAGGATCGCCGCGGACGCCCCGAACGTGAGCGAGTCGAGCGCGAGCGCCTGGTAGGTGCCGACCACCGCCACGATCGCGCCACCGGCCAGGAACCCCAGCATCTGCGTGCCCTGATGGGTGATGTTGTTGATCGCCGAGCCCGCCACGTAGCGGTCGCCGTCCAGCACGTCGGGCAGCACCGCCGCCCGCGCCGCGGTGAACGGCGCACCGAGCAGCACGGTCAGGAACACCAGCGCGCACAGCGTCCAGAACGGCATGGTGTGCAGGGCCATCACCGCCATCAGCGCCACCAGCCCGGCCCGCAGCACGTCGCAGACCACCATCACGGTACGGCGCGGGAACATGTCGGCCAGCCCCGACAGCACCGGCCCGCCGACGATCGGCGGGATGTAGGTCAGCGCGTAGGTGAGCGCGGTCAGCAGCGCCGAGTGGGTGCGCTCGAAGACCAGCACGGCCAGCGCCACCTGGGCGAGCTGGTCGCCGATGAACGACAGGGCCTGGGCGAGCCAGAGCGCACGGAACTCACCTACCGCGAAGACCTCGCGGTAGGTCGCCTGCACCTCTGGCGGCCGACGATGCCGGCCGCCCTGCCTTCCCGCCACGCTCGCTCCAGTTCGGCTGCGCCCGGTCCGGGGCGCACCCTCCTATTAACTCACGCTGCGTGGCAGTTATGTGACCTACCGTGCCCATTTGGTGAAACCGTTCGTCCCCTGAGGGGTGGCATGACCCCTGGGACGGGATGCGCGGATGGGCTCAGTATCCGAGTTCGTGCAGGCGGGCGTCGTCGATGCCGAAATGGTGGGCGATCTCGTGCACCACGGTGATCCGCACCTCCTCCACCACCTCGTGGGGCGTGTCACAGATCCGCAGGATCTCATTGCGGTAGATCGAGATGTGATCGGGCAGTACGCCCGCATACCAGTCACCGCGCTCGGTGAGGGGTACGCCCTGATAGAGACCGAGCAGGCCGCGTTCGGGAGCGTCGTCCTCAACGACGATGACGACGTTGCGCATGTGCGCGACCAGTGCGGGCGGGACGGTGTCGAGGGCCTCGCCCACCAGGTCCTCGAACTCCTCGCGCGATATCTCGATCACACGTTCATTCTGCTCGACCGAAGGAGGAACCGTTGCCCCGGATCGCGAAGGCCGCGCTCGCCAGGGTTCGGCCGCCCGGCGGCCCGCGCACCCGCCGTGCGGGCCGGATCCTCGCGGTGGCCGCCACCGGGCTGGCCGGCGGCTACCTCGGGCTGCTCCTCGGCGGCCACGTCGAGACCGCCGTCGGCCCGACCGACGTCTCGCTGGCCCTGCGCCCGTCCTGGACGGGCGGGACCACGGTCGACATCCCGCCCCTCGGCGCCCTCCACCTCGACACCCACGACGGCCCGCTGGCGCTCCAGGCCGGCGTCACCGAGCTGCGCCCCGGGGAGGCCGGCAAGCTGATCGAGAGCGACGCCCAGCTCGCCCGGGTGACCGACCAGATCACCGACCAGCTCCGGCACGGCGTCACGATCATGCTGCTCCGCGCCGCCGGCCTCGGCCTGCTCCTGGCCTTCCTGGCCGCCCTGGTCGCGTTCCGCTCCTGGCGCCGCGCCCTGCTCGGCACCGGCTCGGCCCTCGCCGGCCTCGTCGTGGTCGCCCTGATCACCTGGCTGACGTTCAACCCGCAGTCGGTCGGCGAACCCCGCTACACCGGCCTGCTCGCCAACGCCCCCCAGGTCGTCGGCGACGCCCGCGGCCTCGTCGCGCGCTTCTCCGCCTACCGCGCCCAGCTCGCCCGCCTCGTCGGCAACGTCTCCAAGCTGTACGCCGCCACCTCGTCCCTCCCCACCTACGAGCCCGACCCGTCCACCCTGCGCGTCCTGAACGTCTCCGACATCCACCTCAACCCCACCGCCTGGAACGTGATCCGCTCGGTCAGCGCCCAGTTCCAGATCAACCTGATCATCGACGCCGGCGACCTGATGGACCACGGCAGCAAGCCCGAGGACAAGTTCGCCGACGAGATCGGGAAGCTGAAGGTCCCCTACGTCTACGTCCGCGGCAACCACGACTCCAAGGGCACCCAGAAGGCCGTCGCCCGGCAGAAGAACGCCGTCGTCCTCGACGACGACACCCGCAAGGTCGAGGGCCTGACCGTCTACGGCGTCGGCGACCCCCGCTACACCCCCGACAAGAGCACCCGCGACGACTCCGTCGGGACCGGGCAACTGCACGCCGCCGGCGCCCAGCTCGCCCACAAGCTCCGCGCCTCCGGCACGACCCCCGACATCGTCGTCGCCCACGACCCGAGCGAAGGCGACGCCTTCTCCGGCGCGACCCCCCTCGTCCTGTCGGGCCACGCCCACCAGCGCTCCACCCGCCTCCTCCCGACCGGCACCCGCCTGTTCGTCCAGGGCTCGACCGGCGGCGCCGGCCTCCGCGGCCTCGAACACGAGCAGCCCACCCCGATCGAGCTCTCCGTCCTCTACCTCTCCCGCTCCACCCACCGCCTCCAGGGCTGGGACGATCTCCGCCTCGGCGGCCTCGGCCTCACCTCCGCCCAGATCGAACGCCACCTCGAACCCGCGCCCGACCGCCCCATCACCCCGCCCACCGCCCCCGTGCCCCCGTCCCCGTCCTCGCCGTTCCCCTCCCTCCCCCAGTCCCAATGGCCCACCACCAGCGCCTCACCGTCCCGTTCACCCGAACGCCCGTAACCATTTATGCGTCCGGCGAGGTTGTCCCCTATGCTGGGCATGCTGTGGCGGCTGCGACCGTCCTGGCAGGGCCCCCTTCGTCTAGCGGCCTAGGACGCCGCCCTTTCAAGGCGGTAGCGCCGGTTCGAATCCGGTAGGGGGTACCACCCGCACGACTGCATGATCCGCGTGGTCGAGATGAACGAGCAGGTCCTGGACAACCTGGACCGGATCATCACCAGCCTGGAGACCGGTCAGGACCCCACCGGCGACACAAGGACGGCCAGTGCGCGCTGGCAACTCCCAGCACCTGATCACAGCAGCCCGACGGCGCAGCCAGCTGACCAGGGAGAAAGCCGTTCGGGCTTCGGCATCCGGACGCGGCAGGGCAGCCGATCAGCATCGAATCCGTCGCCCGGCAAGCGGGCGTCTCCCGATCCTGGCTATACGGCCAGCCAGGCGGACGCGGCCGCGGGGCCTCTGAGGAGAAGTTTTCGCACCCCGCCCCACGCGCGGTGGGTGCGCGCGTGGGGAGGACGTGTGGGACAGGTGATGCGCCTGGGGTCGAATGCGGGTAGTGCGCCCGCGATTGCGGGGTCTCCTCTTTCAATCGCGAGGCGGCGTCTCGTTCGTCCAACCCTCGCTGAGCATGCAGGTGTAGTCGGAGCGGATGCCCGGCCGCATCCCGGTCGGTCCCGCCTTCTTGAGGATCGTCTGGTCGCCGAGCACGTGGTTGGTCTTCGGATCCAGGATGAGCTGGTACTCCACGACTGACCCGTCGGTCCGGTCGACCCACGGCGCGGCCAGGGCCACGCCTTTACGGTCGCACGCGTCCTGGACCGTCCCGACGGAGCGGACGCCGGACAGCCCGGCCAGCATCCGCAGCACCGCCGCCCGAGACTTCGGCGCCGCCAGCTGGTCGCCGATGTAGCGGGCCCCGATCATCAGCTCGTTGGCGCTGCCGTCCACGAAACCGGCGTCCCGGCGGACCATCGCGACGAACGCGGCCGGGTCCGCACCGGAGGTGAGCCGGGATTCCACGCTCGGCGGCTCGGTGTTCGGGTTCAGGATGAGGTAGCTGGGCCGGTGCGGCCCCAGCGGCTTGTTGTCGATGGTCAGGTTGAGGCGGTCACCGTCGGCTTCGGCCCGCCAGCGCGCCGGGGACCCGGCCTTGCGCCACGCCGCCATGTCCTCGGGCGTCCGCGGTCCCACCGGCTTGGCCTTCTCGGCGAAGTAACCTCGGCCCGATGCCGTTCGTGGCTGCCAGACGTCGCTCTCCACCTCCGTGTAGATCACGTAGCCCCCGTCCTTGGGGACGACGCGCCACGCCCGTCCCCGGAGCGTGCGCTGCCGCCAGTAGCGGCCCGCTTTCAGAGGCGTCTCGGGCTTCAGAGCCGTCCCGGCCTCCAGCCTCGTCGCGGCGGCCAGCAGGAACGTCCGCGCCTGAAGATGCTGCTCCGCCGCCTGCTCTTTAGACAGCACCGGGCCCGCCTCCCCTCCCTCGAGGGACGCGGCCACGACCACGGCGGCGGTGGCCGCGGCGACCAAACCCAGCCCGAGCCCGAACTGCAGCCGCCACGGCCGCTTGCGCGGCTTTGGCCGCATCAGCTCCTCCAGGCGGCGCCGCCCGGCATCGGTCTCCTGGGCGGACGGGCCTCCCTCGTCGAACGTCTCCGCGACCATCGTCAGCTCATCCATGGGACTCCTCCTCGGTGTGATCGATCCGGCCCAGCGACTCCCGCAGCTTCTTTCGAGCCCGGCTCATCCGCGATCCGACCGTCCCCCCGGGAATCTCGAGCGCCGCCGCGACCTCCTCGTAGCCCAGGCCACCGAT
The DNA here is from genome assembly GCF_036227065.1 of Spirillospora sp. NBC_01491. Lineage (GTDB taxonomy): Bacteria > Actinomycetota > Actinomycetes > Streptosporangiales > Streptosporangiaceae > Spirillospora > Spirillospora xylanilytica. The sequence continues at coordinate 5,518,165 of NZ_CP109432.1, read as the reverse complement.
CGCGACGAGCAGCAGCACGTCCCGATCGCCCTCGGTCAGCGCGGCCACAGCCGCCGCCAGCCGAGGACGCATGCCCTCGGCGGTGAGGCGTTCCACGACCCGCTCCTCGTGCCCGGCGGCCGCGGCCACCGTGCCGAGCCGCGCGATCGCCGCCATGCGGCGGTTCTCGGTGCGCCGGTGCTGGCCGACCAGGTTGGTGGCGATGCCGTAAAGCCAGGGCCGCAAGGCACCGCGCTCCGGGTCGAACCGGTCCTGGCTGCGGTACGCGGCCAGGAACGTTTCAGCGGCGATATCGGCGGCGTCGTCACGGCCGAGCCGCGCCGCCACGTATCGGTAGATCTGGGGGAAGTACTCGTCGTAGATCTCGGCGAATCGGTCAGGCTCATGCCAAGACCCTTTCGGCACGCGGACGGCGCGCGTCGAGGGTGTCATCGGTGGCTCCCTGTCATATCCGGCCTTCCAGGACGCGTATCAGCGGTTACCCGTTGTTAGCCGGAACCCGAAATCTTCTTCACGCACAGACCAGCAGACCCGCCTCGCCGCCCAACCACCAGCGCACATCCCTCCAACCGCATGGCCAGCACCACCTGCTCCCCCACGTCGGCCCCACAGACAACGCTTGAGTAACAGTCCCCGACCGCGAGGCTGGCGCCTTCGCGCCAATCACATCCGCCTTCCAGACCTCGTCCACACGGCACAACCGCAGGTGAGAGCCTCGGGCGTCCGGACGACTCCAGATAATGAACGCCTCCCCGAAGCCACCCTGCCCGACGGCGCGGACCTGACCGACCCGCACCTGACCGGCGCGATTTGAGCAGAGCCGATCTCCGAGAAGCGAAGGGTGTAAATCAGGAGAGCGCGCGAAAAGCGGGCGCACGTAACGATGGCGAGACTCGCTGGTAGGCCGGTCCCGGCCCGGCCGACCCGCCGCTAGAAGCTTGAGAACCACTCCGGACCCGATACGCCAACGGCCCGCAGGACCGCACGGCCTCTCCAGATACCGCAGTTGGGCTTCGTTGTGCAGGGTGTCGATGGCCAGCGAGGTCTTCCCGCTGCCGCTCACTCCGGTGAAGGCGACGAGCCGCCCCTTGGGGATGCTCACGGACACGTCCCGCAGATTGTTGGTACGAGCCCCCACCACATCGATGGTCTCGCGCCCCATACTCGCGACGTCCCATGCGAATGCAGTCAACCTTCGTCCACCTTCCGCGACGCAGCAGGGCAGGGGCGGTCAGGCCCCCACCCATGCCCGAACGAACATGGCGCTGAGCGGCCGCTTCACCAGATCTCCCGTCGCATGGCCGGTCCCGATGCGGCCATGCTGCGGATCAGGGCTGGGACGCCGCGGTGAGCTTCGCGATGTCGGCGGCGTAGACGGTCATCCAATGCGGATGCAGCCGGTAGAAGACAACATCGTTGTCCCAGTCGAAGCAGTCGTCGCCGTAGAAGTCCTTGAAGTACGCGAGCAGGTCCGGCCAGTCCGCGGCCGGCTCGCCGTCCTGGGGGTTGAGGATCTCCACCGTGCCATGCGTGAACACGCCCAGGTCCTCACCGCGCATGTGCGCGGCGCTGACGGCGGGCCGGGCGGCGAGGTGGCGGGCCTTGACAGCGTCGCGCGCCGTGCCGAAGTACCACTTTCCGTGGAGGAAGTGCCCGTCCACACCGCTGATCCGCGGTTCGCCCTTGGCCGTCACGGTGGACAGGGCGAGGGTGCACATGCCGGTGAGAACCCGGGCGAGTTGCTCCGCGGTCAGTGTCCTCTCAGTGTTGATGATCGAGCGGAGGTGCGGGGAGGAGCGGGAGAGGGATGCCTCAAGGAGGGCCTGAAGCTCTTTGAGATCTTCCGGAGTTTCGCGCATGGAGGTCCCTGTCTATCCGTATCTATCCGTGGTGCCCGGTCCACGCCCACCATCGACGCGTCCGGTGAAACCATGCTCACCCCAAAACCTGACACCTTGCGTCATACTTCTTCATCCATCTGCGGACGCCACTCGACACCTTCCTCGTCCGGCCCGTTCTTGTCCCGGCCCTGACCCTGGACACCGGCCGGGCCTTCCGGTGGCCCGGTCACATGGCCGCCCTCGTGTCCGTCCGGCCCTGGCGCCCAGGCGGGCCAGGATGCCGGTAACGAAGCGAGTGCCTTCGCCGAACTCGTCCAGTGCTGATCCTCGGACCGCTGTGCCTCGCACGCGCATAGGTTCACTGACGCTTGACGATCAGCACGATCACCATGGTGAACACCACCCATGCGCCGCATACGGCCCAGATCTCGGTCACTCACCCCACGCTGTCCGTTAGGGCACTTGGACCGCATCAACCTGCTGTTCACCTTTCCAGGCGCCGCCGGTAGACCGTGGTATTAGCCCCACGGGCTGTCGGCACGGCCGCCCGAGGCCGGACCGTGCCGACATCGGGTGTGCGGACCGATCGCCGCTTCAGCCCTGGTGGGAGACCCGCCGACCCACTGTCACAGATGGCCGCCGACCTCACGCGCGATCCTGATCACTGTCCACGCGATGAACAAGGTTGCCCATGCCCCGAACTTCGCCACTTCGAAGGCGGTGCGCAGCCGCCAGTACCTGGCCGCGCGCCGGTCTCGGCCGCCGTTGCCCGCCTCGCTCGTCCGGGCGGTCTCGCCGGTGGTGCCGTGTCGTGCCATCAGTCGTCCTCCTCGCTCCGACCTGAGGCGGCCGGGTGGCCGGCGCCGGGTCTTCTCGACGCAAGACAAGAAGAACTCGCAAGTCAGGGTGTCCGGTAGGGGGCTGGACATTAGGGGACGATCTTCGATCGCATCTGTCCGGAAACGGACGAGCCGCGATCGTCTGCGGACATCCGGCCGCGGCCGTCCCGGAGTCAGCCGTACGCTCGGAAATGCCGTCGGACGATCTGGGACAAGGGGCTTGGGTGCAGATACCACCGGAGACAGGGGATCTAGACCTGGCCGCGGTCACCACAGTGCCGCAGCTTAAAAAACTACTGGGAGTGCTGAGGCTCCGAGCCGGGCTCTCCTTGCGCGCTCTGGAACAGGCCAGTGCTGGGAGGCTGACCAAGACCCGGGCCGCGGAGGCCGTCAATGGTGCCCGGCCGCCCTCCCGTGAAACCGTGGAGGATTTCGTGCGGACGTGCGGCGTCCCCGAAGACCAGATCACACCGTGGGTGCGCGCCTGGGAACGCGCGAACGTCCCCAGGAACGTCGCTCCGCCCGACCGCGACGATTTCCGCGCCGAGGCCGAGCACATCTTGGATCTCGCCCGTGCCGAGGCCGTGCAGATCGTGGATCAGGCCCGTGCCGAGGCCGAGCACATCGTGGGCCAAGCCCGTACCGAGGCCAGAGCAGATCTCACCCACATCGACGCAGTTATGCCGGTCCCGGACGGCACCGACACCCCACGGGAATACTGGCTGTTCTCCGGTGAACGCTACCTGCGGGTGAGCCTCTCCTCCTTGGGCGACCTGCTGCAAAGGCGCCTGACCGACCATTCTCCCCTCCACGAATGGGCCGGAACTTTCAAGAGGCTTCCGGAATTTCGAACCAAGATAGACATGGTGCTCGGCGTTCCGGACAATCGCCACGAGTATTGGGTCTTCTCTGGAGATCAGTATATTCGGATACACGTCGCCGACACCGAGAACGGGATCCGCGATGAGCTACAGGAGGGGCCGAAGCCGCTCAGTGATTGGGGTAGGACGTTCGGAGCGTTCTCAGATCTCGACCGCATTGACACCGCGATGCCGGTGCCGGAGGCCGGTGAGCAGAATCAATACTGGGTGTTCACAGGCAGCCGGTACCTCCGGACCTGGGTAAAACATGGACTCGATGGCCAGATCAACATTCATCCGACAGGGTTCGACGGATGGTCCGACGATGAAGGACACTCTTTTCTCAAGGGATGGCCCGGCACCTTCAACAGAGTCAGCCCCTTCAGTGAAGGGATTGACGCGGTGATACCATTGCCGCCTGTGAAAAATGGAGAAGAAGAGTACAGAGACTACTGGGTGTTCTCTGACGACCAGTACATGAAGATCCGGGTGATAGCTCACCTGTACAGTGACACGATCATTCAATTCCCAGCAGCGCTGGGTGGCTGATGATGCCCGTCTCCTCGATAAGGGCGGTGGCGGACTGCCATCTCAGTGCGATCACCTGGCCATCCCTCCTTGACCTCCTCCTTGGAACCACTGCGGCGGCACGTGACAACCGGCTCTGACCTCTTCGACGCGGTCGGGTGGTGTCGTCGATGTAGCCCTCGGCCGGGGCCGTGATGGGCGCACCTGGTGCTCAGCCGTCTTTGCGGGCGTGCTCGGCGAAGTCCCAGAGGCGGTGCTCGCGGTCGGGGTCGTAGGACTCCTTGGACGAGGGCACGGCCCGGGAGCGGTCGATGTAGGAGCCGGTGGGTGCGGCGGTTCGGCCGAGGATGGCATCGGCGAGCTTGCGTCCGGCGGCGGGGACCGTGTCGACGATGGGTGTGATGGACAGCGCCGGCAGGACCCGCCGGCTCAGGAAGCGGTCGATGGGGCCGGCGGAACGGACCAGTCCGGTGCCGGGCACGAGGCCGGGGTTGTAGGAGACGATGTCGACCCCGTCGGGCAGCCGCCTGGCCCACTCGTGCACGAGGTGGATGGCGGCGAGCTTGCTGGTCGAGTAGGCGGTGCGGCCGGCGGTGACGGTCGCGGGCTTCGGGAAGGCGCCCGGCCGCGCGAGGGTCTCCGGGTCGGACCAGCGCGGCGCCGGGACGAGTCCGCCGGTGTGCCTGAAGTCGCCGAAGTGCGTGTCGCTGACGGTGATCACGATGCGCGCGGGGGCGCTGAACCGCGGCTCGAAGGCGCGCAGCAGCAGATGGTTGGCCAGCACGTTCACCGCGAAGGTGGTCTCGTACCCGTCCGGGGTGGCGTGCAGGGCGTCGACGAACTGTACGCCGGCGTTGCCGGCGAAGGCGCGGAGGGGCGGAAGGTCCCCCTGGTCGAGCATCCGGTTCACGGTCTCGGCGGAGGAGCGGATGCCGTCGATGCTCGCCAGGTCGGTGTCCACCAGGGTGACGTTGTCGCTGATGGCCCGCAGTTCGTCCAGGGTGTTCCGGCCGGATTCTCCTCGCCCGAGCAGCACCAGGTGCGTCTCCTGGTCTTTGCGCAGGACCTCCGTGGCTGCGACCCGGCCGATTCCGCGCGTTGCCCCGGTCATGATCAGCGTGTGCATGGCTCGTTCCGTTCTCTCGTCCGGGACAGGCGTCCGGAGGTTTCAGTTGACGACGTCAACACTGTGGCATTTTTCAGTGGACACTGTCAACTGTAGGGTGGGGCCATGAATGTGCGTGCGGAGACGGCGGCGGCGACACGGCAGGCACTCCTGGACGCCGCGTCGGCGCTCCTGGACGGCGGCGGGGTCGACGCGGTGACGCTGCGAGACGTTGGGAGCGGCGCCGGCGTGTCGCGCTCGGCGGCCTACCGTCATTTCGTCGACAAGGAAGATCTGCTGATGGCGGTGTCCGCGGCGGCGTGGGATTCGCTCGCCACCCGCCTGAGGGGGATCGCGGCCGACGCGACCCTGAGTCCGGATGAGGCGCTGCGCGGAGCGCTGGGGGCACTGGTGCAGGTGGCGCGAACGCGTCCGCACCTGTACCGGCTGATGTTCGCTCGGACGGTGGGCGACGCGACTGCGGCGGTCCAGGCGGCGACCCGCGCGCAGGACGTCTTCCTGGCCATCGTCGGTCGCATCGTCGAAGGAGACGGTATGCCTCAGATGGCGGGCCTGCTGATGGCGGCCACGCACGGCATCGTGGATCTCGACCTCAGCGGGCACCTGACACCGGAGAAGTGGGGCACTGGTATCGACGGGATGGTCGACCTGCTCGTCCGGATCATCCGGCCCCTGTGACGTCACGGCCCTGTGACATGGCGCCCGACACCTCCCCGACGAACCCTCGTCACGTCGGCCCTCTCCTCCGAGAAGACGCCCCCGCCTCCGCGATCACGGAGGCGGGGGCGTCCCCCAGCACCGACCGCACGGACCGGTGACGTAGCCCCCCGGGTACGCGTCGAAGCGGAGGCCGTGGTGGAATTTACGCCCGTTTATGGCGAGAAAGGCCGGAACTCGACACGCGTCCGGTTTATGATCTTGGCGGGTGCCCTCCGGCGCCCACCAGTCCGAGGAGAGTCATGCGCACACCATCCGCCCGGTCCTTCACCTTCCTCGCCGCCGCCTCGGCCGTCGCCGCCTCGGTGCTCGCCCTCGCCGGACCCGCGTCCGCGGACGTCTCGGTGCAGGGCGTGGACACCTACGCCTCGACGCTGGACGGTGAGGCCGAGGCCCGCTGGTGGCACGACGGTGACAAGCTCGTGGTCCACGACGTGCTGGCCGACGGCTGGGGATCCAGGGCACAGCTCCAGACGTGGAACTCCGCGCTCAACCAGTGGATGACCGCGTTCACCTGCACCGACTCCAACTCCTCGGACGGCACGAAGACCTGCTCGCAGAACCTGGTGGAGGGGACGCCGGTGCGGATCCACCTGTGGCAGTACAAGGGCACCTCGACCCGCCTGCACACCTACAGCCCGCAGGGGCAGGCGTAGTCCGGCCCTCTCCCCCCGGATCCGGTGCCGGTCACGGGTGCGGGCGGCGGATCTCCAGGCGCTGGCCGGTCATGGCGGCGAAGACCTCTCCGTAGATCAGGCCGAGCTGGTCGGCGTCCCTGAAGCGCCACACCGTCGCGCGGTCGGCCCAGTCGTGCCCCTTCAGCGGGAGGCGCCGGCGGGTCGACCTCGGCACCACCAGGTGGACGGCCCCGTGACCGGCCCGGCGGAGCAGTGCGGACAGGGTGGACGGGGCGTCGAACAGGCTCGCGTCAGTGATCACCATCAGGCTGCACGCGCCGGGCTCGGCCGGACGCTGGGCGCGCAGCTCCAGGAGCAGTTCGAGGGCGGGCGCGAGCAGCGTCCCCTGCCCCACGTCGCCGAGCGCCTTGTCGGTGACCTGGGGCAGCCCGCGCACGTCGGCGGGCGGCACCATGACGGCGGCCCGTCCGGCGAAGGCCACCGAGGTGAGCAGGTCGCCGTCCGCCATCTCCCGGCGCGCGAAGTCGGCCAGCGCGCGGAGCGCCGCCTTGCGCGGCCGGGCGTGGGCGCGCATGGACACCGACAGGTCCACCGCCACCTCCAGGCTGACCGGGCCCCGCGCGCGGCGCTCACCCGCGATGCGCGCGGAGGCGAGGTTCGCCGGGGGCAGCGCCCGCGCCGTCCCGGACGAGGCCGGACGCGTTCCGTCGGCGGAGGCGGAGGCGGAGGCGGCCGTGGCGGCGGCGACTGCGGCGGCGGCTTCGCGGATGCGGTGGTACTCGGCCGCGCCGGCGCCCAGCGTCCGGACGATCGCGGCCGCGTCGGGCAGGCCGTGGCCGATCTCGCGGAACCACCAGCCCGTCCCGCGCCGGTAGCACTCACCAAGCAGGTGCACCGGCTCGGGCGTGGTCTCCCCCGCCGCGGCCCCGGACAGGACGGCCAGGTCGGCCGACGCTCCGTCGCGGAGCGTGCAGCGCAGCCCGCCAAACCGGGACAGCGGCCCGGACGCCGTCTCGGCGGCGAGGACGATCCGGTCGGTCCCGGCGGGCGGCGCGGCCAGGTCGACCATGACCCCGTGGTCGTCGGCGACCGTGGCCAGGCACCCGCCGGAGGCGTCCTGGAACACCGCGATGAGGGAGACGGCCGCGCCGTCCGGGCGGCTCAGCTCGAACGCGGCGATCGCGACCTCCGCGAGCGGGACGTTCAGGGCCTTGCGCAGCGGGCCGGTCCGCGCGCCCGGCATCACAGGCCCGCGGACAGGATCGCGGGCAGGATCGCATAGGCGAGCACGGCGAAGCAGACGACGGCGACGCCCAGCACCACCGCGTAGATCACCAGCCGCCACCGACGGTAGGGATCGGGTCCCATCAGGCTCCCTTCGGCTCGGACGTCACGCCGGGTGGCGGACGCGGAGGCCCTCTCCGGCCAGGATCCAGCCGGCGAGGTCGAGGACGCCGGCGTCGACCTCGCCGCCGTCCAGCCAGGCGGACGTCCGGAAGAAGCGGACCTCGGCGAACGACCGGCGCATGAGGCGGACCATCCCGTCGAACCCGGCCGGGCCCTCCAGCCAGTCACGGATCTCGTCGCTGCCGCCGCCGAGGCCCGCGAGCGCCTCCGAGCCGCGCACCAGGTCGTCCTTGGTCAGCGCCACCGCGAGCCGGGCCCGCCCCGTCTGCGCGCCGAGCCCCTGGATGTTCTCCACGAGCTGGCCGAACACGAAGTCGGGCGGGGCGTCCGAGCGCAGCCGCCCGGACCTGGCCCGCTCGCCGGGGTCCAGCGAGTCCCAGACGGCGTCGATCGACAGCGGGTCCAGGGTGAGCAGGAACGTGCGGGCGGTCTTGATGTACCGCAGCTCGCGCAGCAGCTCCGAGCGTCCGACGAACTCGCCGGGCGCGTCGAAGACGTGCAGCAGCCGGGGCCTCCCCGAGGACGGCCGGACGTGCAGCGAGTAAGCGCGCAGCGGCGCGTCCTTCACCTTGATCGTCTTCCAGGTGTGCACGCCCGCGCGCAGCTTGTCGGCCAGCCCCCGGTACGCCTCGGCCGACTGGTCGTCGGCGAACTCGGCGACGGGGTCGCGCGCGCCGTCCGCGCCGCCGGCGTCCCGGCCGGCTCCGTCCACCAGGCCCATGACCAGCGCGGTCATCAGCCGGGTCTTGCCGGTGGTGGCGGCGCCCAGCACCGGGATCACGATCTCCGGCACCGTGCCCGCCCCCCGCGACATCGGCTCGTCGCAGTGCGGGCAGTGCGCCGTCATCCGGCCGTCGCCGGTGCCGGTGAGCAGCAGGGTCCGCAGCATCGTCCCGCACGCGCAGCGGCGCCGCAGCACGCCGTACCGTCCCGGCCGGACGTCGCGGTGCCGCCTGCCGCACGTCTTGCCGGGACACTCGTAGGACGGGTACGGAACCCGCTGGTGGCAGGAGGGGCAGCTCGTCCGGATGCCCCTGATCCGCCGGACGCCCGAGTCGACGGCGCGCAGCGCCTGCCCCGCCGAGATCACCGCCAGCGCCAGCACCGCCACCACCGCGAACTGCACGACGCACAGCACGCCGATGGCGGCGAGGCCGGTCCCGACGCCCGCCGCCATGCCGAGCCACACCACGATCCCGAACGGCCACAGCAGGAGGCCGCCGTTCCCGAACACCCGCCGGATCTGCGCGTCGTAGGTCACGAAGAGCTTCGCCGGGGCCGGCACCGCCACCCGCGCCGCGTGCCGCAGGTCGATCAGCGCGGGCCCGAACAGGTAGTGCGTGTAGGCGGGCTCGGCGCGCCCGTCGGCCCGGCCCGGCGGGGGCGGGACGGGCTTCGGGTCGGCCCCGGGCCCGACCCCCATGACCGAGGCGAGCCGCCGCAGGTAGGCGTACAGGCTGTAGGCGACGAAGAACGCGCCGATCAGCATGATCGCGGGCAGCGCGAGCACCGCCACCACCCACAGGACGATCAGGCCGAGGACGCAGCCGCAGCCCATCGGCATCCCGTCGCCGCTGCGGGCGGGAGCGGGCGGCGTCCCGAACCTCGTCGACATCCTCTGCCTTTCCGGTGCGCCCGCTGCGGGGCGGGGGGTCGTGATCGGACGATGCGCCCGGGGAACGGCGCGCGTCAGTCGTGCGGCGCCCGGCCGGGCAGCCAGCGCGGGCGGCGCCGGCAGTGCCGGTGCCGCCAGTGCTTGAACTCCTCGGCCACCGCGCCCGCCCTGCGGCGCACCTCCCGCTCCACCCCGTTGAGGTCGCGTTTGCGCCAGTCCGGCAGGTGGTGCAGCAGCACGCCCTCGATGCCCTCGGCGACGGCCCGCTGCCCACCGGCCGCCGCGCTGCACAGGGTGGCGAACCCGGCGGCGGCGGCGACCACGGCGACAGCCCTGTCGCCTTCGAGGCGTGCGCCGAGCCGGTCCAGGTGCAGCGTGCGGATCTCTGCGGGGGCGCGGCCGAGCAGCGCGGCCAGCGCGTCGTGCGGCAGCGCCGGAAGCAGCACCGCCAGGCGCAGGCGCAGGTAGTCCTTGGCCGCGGCCGTGGCCGGCGTGCCGTACGCGTTCAGCAGCGCCTCACCGGCCGTGCGGCGGGCGGGGTCGTGCCGCGGCTCGCCTACCGTGACGATGTTCCGCTCGATCCGCCGGATCCGGTCCATCGCCTTGAGCCGGTTCTGAAGGTCGGACGGCATCAGCCCGGCGAGCGGCAGCGCGTTGAGGACGTCGCAGAACGCGCCGTAGGCGTCCAGCTTGGGACGGTCGTCCGGCGCCAGCGGCGCGCGCAGCAGCGGCACCACCCAGGGGACGAGCGCCGGATCGCGGGACGCCCCGTCGGGCAGGCGCGGCAGCAGCGCCGTCGCGTCGCCCGTCGACCAGCCGTCCGGCCACAGCGCGGTCAGCAGGTCGCCGTCGAGCCGTCCGGCCGGGCCGCGTCCGGCCAGCACCGTCACGGCCGCGTCCACGCGCCGCGCCGGATCCCTGCGGGCGGCGGCCACGAGGCCGGCGGCGCGCAGCGCGGGCACCGCCTTCAGCTCGGCGGCGGGGACGGCGTCGCCGAACCCGGCGTCGAACACGGCGACGAGCCGGCGGAGGTCGGCCGCCGCCGCCTGGTCGAGGTGGGCGAGCGTGCCCGACCGCAGCGCGGGCCACCGCCGCACGACCGCGTGCAGCTCCGCGTCGGACGGGGCGCGCAGCAACTGCGGCCCGATGACCCGCGCGCCGCAGTTCTGGAGCACCCGCTCGTCGGGCTGGACGTCGTGCGCCTGCGCCAGCCGCAGCAGCCGCGCCACCGTGCCGGAGTCGGCGTCCGCCAGCAACTGCGTGTAGCGGCGCGCGGCGAACTCCCGCGCCTTCGGCGACCGCAGCGCCGCGGCCTCCCCCACCCCGCCGCCCGCCGGACCGTCCGCGCGACCGTCCGCGCGCCCGTCCGCCGGTCGGCCCGCCTGGCCGCTCTCGGCCGCGAGTTGGGCGGTGACCAGGCGTTCCTCCGCCAGCTCCAGCAGCTCGCCGAGCCCGCCGGCCGCCGCCGCGTCGGCCAGCCCGGTCAGGTGCGCGGCGGACGCGGCCTCGTGGCCCAGCGCGGCGGCGCCGATCCGGCCCACGAGATCGCGGCCGAGGCGGGGCGTCTGCCCGGCCAGCCAGGCGCAGACCACGTCGAGATCGTCGGGGTTAACGCCGACGCCGCCGTCCAGCAGCGCCGCCGCGACGACCGGCGCGTGCCAGTCGGCGAGCCGGACCTCGCCGCCCGCCGCGAGCGGCGCCGCGCGCCGCCACAGCGCCCCGGCCGCGACCGTCCCGGCCCCGGCGAGCAGGTGCGCCATCGGCCCGGCGTCGACCTCGGACGCGGCACCGGCGGCGCCCGCGGTGAAGTCGAACAGGAAGAAGCCCTCGAAGGCCCGCTCGTCCGCGACGATCTCGGCGCCCGGGACGGTGCCGATCACGTGGTGCCGGCTGTAGGACGGCCGGAACTGGTAGGTGGCGAACGACATCCGCGCGACCAGCGGCGGCGGGAGCAGGTACGACAGCGCGGCGATCCAGCGCGCGGTCTCGTCGGCGCCCGCGGCGAGGATCACCACCGACCGCTCCTCGTCGAGGACGGCGCGTTCGGCGGCGGCGAGCAGGGCGGGGAGCCGCGCGCGTCCCGCCGCGCCGTCCAGGAAGGCGTCGACCGTCTCGCGTCGCAGCGGACCCGGCGCCAGCGCGCCGCGCACCGGGGGCAGGTCGGGGCCCGCCACCGTCTCGCGCGTCCACAGCCCGGCCCGCCACAGCTCGATGGGCGGCGGCCCCTGCCAGCCCGCGCCGCCGGCGCCGACGAGCGCGTGCGCGAAGTAGTTGCCGAACCGGCCCGAGTAGTCGGTCCCGGTGAACGCGACGTTCGCCACGATCGGCACCGGCCCCGGCGCGAAGCACAGGTTCACCGGGCAGTCGGCGATCTGCGCGGGGGTCGGCGAGTGGCCGAGGGTGCCGGGCGGCTCGTACGAGCTGAGCGCCTCGACGTCGTTCATCACCTCCGGCGTGACCCCCGGCGTCACCGCGTTGAACTGGTAGCCGGCGAATCCGGACAGGCCCGTCCGGCAGGAGGTGTAGTAGAGCTGCTGGAAATCCATGTCACCCCTTCGTCGCGGGCAGGGCGTTGAACCGGCTCAGCAGCCACAGGAACGGATCGGCCACCCGGTACGGATGCACTCCCCGGGGATCCACCCGGTTGTCGGCCGTCGGGCCGCCGCCGAGCGCCGACAGCCCGAAGTAGCGGAAGGTCGAGAAGTTCTTGCGCATGATCTGGTCGATCTGCGCGCCGTCCCACTCGTGCAGCAGCGCCCGCACGTGGTCGTGCACCGCCAGGCTGTCGGCCTGGTCGAAGACCGGCTCGGCGTCCGGCGGCTCGCGCAGCAGCGGGCTGCCCGGCGGGAACGCGTGCCGGAGCGCGTCGATCTTGGAGAAGGCGACCGCGACCGGCACGTCGATCCGCCGGTTCGGGCCGCGCCCGGTCGCCTCGTACAGCACCTCGGTCACCCGGGTCAGCACGTTGACGGGGCTGTCGGTCTTGTCGTCCCGGTCCGGCAGCCGGGTGCCGGGCGCCGCGCCCGCCCGCGCGCCGCGCATCTGGAGCGGGTCGAGCAGCAGGATGATCCCATCGGCGCCGCGCAGGTACCGGACGTTGAGGTCGACGCTCTCCTTGGAGATCAGGTCCTCGCCCGCGGTGTCGAAGAACGAGGTGATGGTGTGCCGGTCGCGGGTGCCGAACAGCCCGCTCCGGTCGAGGGTGACCTTGAAGACCAGCGGGCGCCGGACCTCCGCCTGGCCCGGCCTGGTGGTCCCCGGCAGCACGCTCTGCCGGTAGAGCATCTCCTCGTACCGCTTGGAGAACTCGCTGCGGGTGTGGTCGTCGGAGCCGACGACCGCGGCGTCGAACCGCCGTCCGACCGAGTGCATCAGCTCGTGCAGCAGGACGGTCATGTACACCGTCTTGCCGCTGCCCTTGGCCCCGATCAGCGCGATCAGGCGGCTGTCGACCCGGCCGAAGTGCACCGGGAGCTGGCTGTGGCAGTTCGGGCAGAGCCGCTGCGTCGTCTCGCCCTGGCAGCTCGGGCAGCGGGCCCCCGTCCGGCGGCCGTTGACGGCGGTCAGCCGGCCACCGGGGAACACCGGGGGCAGCGCCTCGTTCATCCCGAACCGCCGCGACAGCGCCTGGTCGCGTTCGGGCTTGCACCGCTCGCCGCCCGGCCCGAGCAGCCCGGCGCAGCGGAAGAGCGTCTTGCGTGGGGGGAACGGCTGGTAGCAGTACGGGCACAGCAGGGACGGCATGAGGGGCATCGGCGTTCACCAGGTTCCGGGGAGCGGGATCAGGGTCACCGCGCCCGCGTCCGCGTCAGCGGCGCCGGTCACGGGAAAGCAGGCCAGCCGCGACCCGCCGGACGCGGCCGGGACCGCGATCCGGAGCGTGCGGGGGTGCTCCGGGTCGAGCTCGCCGGCCGGTATCTCATGGATCACCACGCCCTGCTCGGGCCGCAGCGGCAGAACGCCGCCCGCGCGGTGCACGACGACCAGCGGCGGCAGCCGGCAGCGGCGCTCGGTGGTCAGCACCAGGACGGCCGACGACGGACGGCGCCGCAGCGGCAGCCGCGGCCGGCGGAACTCGTACCGGACCTCCGTCGCCGTGGCCGGTACGGCCGCCACCACCGGACGCGACCGCAGCTCTCCGGCGCCGGATCCGGCCCCGCCTCCAGCCCTGCCTCCGGCCCTCCCCTCGGCCCCGGACTTTGTACCGGTCGCGCCCTCGCCGTCGCGCATCACGGTCCGCACGCCCAGCCGGACGGCGCCGGGCCCGACCTCCACGTGGCAGCCGTCGTCCTCGTACGCGCGGCGGCTGCACTCGACGACGGCCGCCCCCGCCCACGCGGCAGGGTCACCGCCGCCATCGCCGCCGGGGCCCGCCGGAGCGGCGAAGCCGGCGCGGCCGGCCGAAGCCGCCGAAGCCGCCGGGGCCCAGATCACCTCGGCGAGCTCCGCGCCGGACGGCCAGATCCAGCTCAGCTCCACCGTGCCGCCCATCCGGCGGACGGTCAGGTCGCGCACCGGGTCCACCACCATGAGCACCGCCGCGGGTCCCACCACCGCCCTCCCCGTGCCCACGGTCACCGCGACGTAGTAGCGGCGCGAGGCGCCGCCGAACGGCGTGCTCAGCGTCCGCCGCCCACCGGGACCGGGCACGGCCGCACCCGGGACCGCCCGCCCGTACCGGTCGGCCTCGTCCGGCGAGATCCCCGTGCCGGACGGCCACGGCGGCGGCTCGGCGGACGTCCGGATCACCACCCGCCCGCTGGACGGCGGCGTCCAGGTGATCCGCGCGACCGGCGGCCCGCCGTCCCCCGCCAGCTCGGCCGACAGGGCCGGCACCGCCTGCGGCGCCTCCTCCGGCAGGCCGGTGACGACCACGCCGCGGGAGAGGCCGCGGGTGCCGTCCGGACGCTCGTAGACCGCCTGGACCCGGTACCGGCAGGTCCGTCCGGGCGTCACGCCGGTGTCGGCGAAGCCGCCCCGGTCGACGGCCGGGGGCGGTCCGCCCTGCGGATCGAGCCTGGTGACCACGGCCTCGGCCGCGTCCGGCGGGAGCCGCCAGGTCACCACGATCTCCCGCGTCCCCGGCAGCACCGCCAGGTCGTGGACCTCGGGCAGCACCGTCACCGGCGGGCCCGCCGCGGGCGCGGACCAGATCCCTTCGACGCGTCCGGCGAGCACCGTGTAATGCAGGTCCGCGCCGGCCGGTGGGGCCGGGTCGCTCAGCTCGTTGGCGCCGGTCTCGCCGACCACCGTCCCGGCGCCGGCCCCGGCCGCCGCCGCCCCGGCCGTCCGCACCACGCGGTACACCACCGGCCCCACCCGCGCCGGGCTGGGCTCCCACGCGACCGTCACCCGTCCCGCGCCCGCGTCCTCCTGCACCCCGACCCGGACGGCGCCGGGCGGGGGCGGCGGGAGGGCGCGCAGCCGATCGCCGATCGCGTCGTCGTCGACGGCCGTCCGCGCCGCCCGGTGGAGCAGCTCGGCCGCCGACTCGGTGCGTCCGGCCGCCAGCTCGCGCGCGGCCTCCTCGGCCCAGCCCGCCACCTGCCGCAGCCGCTCCTCGACCTGGGCGCGCAGCTCCGGCGGCGCGTCCGCCGGCAGCCCCGGAAGGAGCCGCTCGGCCGCCCGCAGCCGGTCGTCATGGAGGGCCTCCTCCAGCCGCGCCACCGCACCGGCCGGACGGGCACCGGCGGTCAGCATCGCCAGCGCGAGCTCCTCCGCCTCGTCCACGACCAGCCCGAGGGCCACCGCGCGCCCGGCGATCAGCCCCATCGGCATCCCCGCGTCCACCTGGGGCCGCAGCACCTGCATCAGCTCCCACAGCAGCAGCTCGTCGAGCCGCCCCGGCTCGCGCGCCGCCTCGGCCAGCGTCGCCAGCACGGTGTCGCCCGCGGTCTTGCCCTCGTCGCGGGCCCGTCCCGCCGAGCGCCGGACCGCGGCGGCGACCATGTCCTGCGTCAGCGGCCCCGCCGGACCCGCGTCCGACCCGGTGACCAGGCGGAACCCGTCGCGCAGCCGGAACCCCGCGCGGACGGTCGCGGTGCCGACGACCGCCTCGGCCGACAGGCCCAGGCCGAGCAGCCCGAGACCGGCGCGCAGCGTCCGGTACGCGGGCGGCGCCGCGGCGGGCAGCTCCCAGGGCCGGTCGACGACGCCCACCCCGTGGCCCGCCAGCGCCCGGCGCACCTCGTCCTCGGAGCAGGCGCCGCCGGTGTCGGCCACCAGGTGGTCGAACGCGGCCCGGCTGACGCGCGTGGTCGTGCGGGACAGCGCGGTGACCGCCTCGGTCAGCCGGCCGGTCGCCTCGTCCGCCCGCCGCCGCGTCTCGGCGTCGAGGACGCCCCAGGTCAGCCCGCCCCTGCCCGCGCCCGCCCGGGCCAGCTCGCCGTGCCCGATCAGCAGCGCGTCGACGAGCTTGCCGTACGACCTCTTCTGCTGCTTGAGCGTCCGCCAGTACGCGACGACCGCCGTGACGTGCCGATCGAACACCTCGCCCTGCAAGGGCGGCGACCCGTCGAGCCCGTACCGGACGAACAGATCGGCGGGCGGGGTGTTCCCACGGGCACGGGCCGGATCGAGCACGCCGCGGCGGTAGGCGTCCCTGTCGAGCAATGGCGCTCCTCGGCCGGAGGGGGGTCGGTCACTCGGACAGCGTGTACCGCTTGACGGCGGTCTTCGCCTCGGCCACCTGGGCCTCCGACAGCCCCTGGATGCGCACCTCGATCCGCAGCTCCCGCTGAGTCTGCAACTCGACCGCGCGCACGGTGAGCAGGCCGAGCTCGTCCATCGCGAAGCCGATGTCGATCGGCGACCCCTTGCGCAGCCGCGGCAGGTCCTCGATGACCCCCTCGCCGATCTTGGCGTTGTCGGCCGGGTCGGCCGACTCGGCCGCGCCGGCCTGCTCCCAGATCTCCACCTTGATGCCGGTCTGGTCGTCGAAGGCGGTGACGAACCGCTCCGCGTCCGGCGCGGCGGGCAGCGCGGTGTTGGCGCGCAGCACGTGGCTCACCGCGTAGACCTCCGCCCCGTCCGGCGCGAAGTCGATGGTCATCACCCCGAAGGCCCGCGGCACCACCGTGGTCACCCGCTGCCCGGCCAGCTTGCGCACCTTCGCCGTGTCGAGCCCGAGCTGGTCGGCCGCCTGCTCGACCGCCCGGTCGGCCTCGGCGCCGGTCACCGGGACCGAGCCGTCCGCGCCCTCGCCCGGAAGCCGCACCTTGACCGCCTCGATCAGCGCGAACCGCGCCGCGCCCTTGGCCACCGCCAGGTCGGGGTCGTGCAGCTTGGGCGCGAACCCGAAGCGCTCGCGCAGCCCCTCGGCCACCGCGGGCATCCGCACCGAGCCGCCCACCAGCAGCACGTCATCGAAGGCCGCCACCCCCTGCTCGGCGGCGGCGTCGAGGGTGCGCCGGGTGATCTCGAAGGTGCGGCCGAGCAGGTCCTCGGTGAGGGTCTCGAACGTCTCGCGGGTCAGCTCCACCTTCGCGGTGCCGCCGTCGAACCGCATGTTGTAGCGCCGCGACTGCGCCGAGCTGAGCCCCTTCTTCAGGTCCTCGGCGGCGAGCGCCAGCTCCTGGAGGAAGTCCTCGCTCTCGGCCGCGGACGACCCGGGGTTCTCCGCCAGGAAGCCCTCCAGCAAGTGGTCGGCGATCCGCTCGTCCCAGTCGGCGCCGCCCAGCCGGTGGTCGCCGTCGGTGCACACCACCCGGACGTCGTCGCCCTCCAGCCGGATGACGGTCGTGTCGAAGGTGCCGCCGCCGAGGTCGTACACCAGGATCGTGGACGACTCCTCGCTCGACAGCGCCTCGTAGTGCAGCGCCGCGGCCACCGGCTCGGGGATCAGGTTGAGCACGTTGAGGCCCGCGATCTCGCCCGCGTTGCGGGTGGCCTCGCGCTCGGCGACGCCGAAGTAGGCGGGCACCGTGATCACCACGTCGCGCACCTCCTCGTGGGTGTGCTCGCCGGCGGCGCGGGCCAGCTCCTTCAGCACCAGCGCCGAGATCGACTCGGGGGTGTGCGCGGTGCCGTGGAAGTCGAGCTCGAAGCTCTGCCCCATCTGCCGCTTGATCAGCGACACGACCTGGTCGGGGAACAGCTTGGCCGACCCCTTGGCGTCCTGCCCGACCACCACGTTGTCGGGCGTCTCGAAATACACCACCGACGGCGTGGTCTCCTGGCCGACGGCGTTCTTGGCAATGGCGGGCCGGCCGGTGTCGTCGACATAGGCGACGCACGAGTAAGTGGTACCCAGATCGATACCATAGGTTGCCATTTCGCGGATATCTCCTCGCTCGGAAGCCGGCTCGTCATCGGGGGTCACGCGGTCGGGCACTCGGGCGGTCAGCGGTCAGGCGGTCATGACGTCTCCGGGGCACCGAGCGGCTCGGCCGTCCGAGGTCCGGGCACGGCGCCGGTCTCGACCTCGGTCCCGGTCCCTGCCTCGGTTCCGGTCTCGGCCTCCGCGTGGTCGAAGCGGTGGAAGCGGGCCCGGACGGGACGGCGCACCCGCCCGGTCTCGCGCTCCACGAACCCGACCGCCGTCACCTCGGCCACCGTGTTGTCCAGGGCCGCGTCGGCGGCCGGCACGACCGCCACCGCCGCGTGCCGTGCCGGGTCGAACGGCTCGCCGGGACGCGCGGTGAACTCGTCCAGGCCGGCCCGCTCCAGCGTCAGCAGCACGTCGTCGGCGAAGCTGTCCAGCAGCCGGCCCGGCGCCGGGTCCGCGCCGTCCCCGGACATCCGGGCGGCCTCCTGCGCCAGCGAGTCGTACAGCCGGATCAGGTCGGCGACGATCGGCTCGATCAGCGACCGGTGCAGGCCGCTGCGCAGCCGCTGGTTCTCCTCGTGCAGCCGGTCGATCACCGCCTCGCGGTGCGCCGATCTCCGGTTGAACTCGGCGACCGCGCCCTCGATGGCCGCCAGCCGCCCGTCCACCTCGAACCCGTCGACCCCATCGACCATCGACCCTCCTCCGCCCCGGCGCCCGCGCGGTTACCGGGGCCGATTCCACATACAACAACAAGAATCCCGCCGATGGGAGGCACTCACCCCCCACCAATCCAAGATCGCCTGAATCGCCCCGATTTTCTACCCCGGTCATTCCCTCAGGCCGGCCCGCGCCCCCCGGTCGGCACATTTCGGACGGCAGATATTCGGGGCGCTCCCGCGGCGCCCCGGCGCCTCACCGGGCCCGCCCCCGGAACAAGCCGGTCACGGCACCGTCACCGCGTCGTCACGGACCGGCGCGGTCAGCTCCGCGAGACCGGCCAGGATCTCCGAAACGGCCACCGGGTCGACCTCACCGAAGTGGTGGTGCCCGCCGGACTCGGACGGTGACCCGGCGCGCCCCCAGCCGAGGAACACCTTGACCACCCGGTGCTCGGCGGCCGGACGGCCGCGCCCGCCCCCGGGCCCCGGGCCGAGGACCACCGTGACGCGCCGTCCGCCTGGGACATCCCGCGCGGCCCAGCTCTGGCTCGCCTCGCCCAGCTCCCCGCCGCCGAGCTCCCAGCCGCGCGCCGGCAGCGCCAGCACCCGGTCCAGCGGGACGCCGATCCCCTCGAACCGCTTCAGCCGCGAGCTCGCCCGCTCCTCTTGGAGGAGAAGGTGGTCGACCCGCACAACCTGGGCGAACGGTTGCAGCACCTCGTAGTCAGCGAGCACCTCGGCCCAGTCGTTCAGCCGGTCGCCGAGGTCGACCGGGTGCGCCACGCGGATCCGCGCGGACTCGGACGGCGTCAGCAGGTCGTCGTCCACGTCGGCGAACGTGCGGTCCTCGGCGAGCCGGAACGCGGTGGTGACGCCGCCGTCATCGCACAGCCACACCAGCCGCCGCACGATGTGCCACAGCAGCGGATGGCCGATCAGGTGCTCCCGGAAGTCGGCGGGCGCCCACCGCCGTCCCGAGGCCATCGCCTCCTTCAGCCGCCCGATCTCGCGGGAGGCGGTGGCGCGCACGTCCTTCTTCAGCAGGGCGTACCGGGCCGCCGCGGCGGGCGCCAGCCGCGCGTCGTCGCGCGCGTTCGGCCTCGGCAGCGCCCGGCGGCGCGTCCCGTCCTCGTCGGCCACGTACGGCCTGAGCTGCTCGTCGAACCCGACCCTGAACCGGCGCGGCCCGTAGTCGAGGGTCATGCTGCCGTCGGCGGCGAGCCCGAAGCCCGGCACCACCCGGTCGGCGAGCTGGTCGGAGGTCAGCCCGAGCGCCGCGGCGACCTCCTCGGCCTTCGCCCGTGCCCGCGCCTTGAGGCCCTTGTACCGCATCCGCTCGGCGATCTTGTGCAGGTGCGTGAGCGCCACGTCCGAGCCGATCTCGGCGAGCACCTCCAGGCCCGCGACGGCCTTGGCGTGCCCACCGTCGCCCGGCCAGGCCCTGATCAGCGAGGTCAGGCGGCGGACGGTGCCGTCGTCGCCGGTCCGGCCGAGCTGGGCCAGCGCCCAGCCCGACTTGGCGTCGGCCCCGGCGATCCGCCACCGCTGGAACAGCGCCCACCCGAACGCGGCCAGCGACCCCGGCTCGCACAGCTCCCGGACCACCTCGACGCCCGCGTACGCCTCGCCGGGCCTGGTCATCGCCAGCATCGTGACCACGTGCCGGACCGCCTCGTCCGGCAGCGCCAGCCCGGTGTCGCGCAGCAGCACCTGCGGGAGCAGCTCGGGAGCGGCCCAGCCGCGGGCCTTCGGCGGACGGACCGGATAGACCTCCAGCGGGTCGACGGCCAGGAACGCCGCGACCGCGTCGGCGGCCTCGCCGCCGTGCACCCGCGCGGCCTGGACGACCGCGTCCGCGCCGACCCCGGCCGCCACGAACCGCAGCGCGGTCTCGGCGTCGCCGCGCTCCCGGCCCGGCTCGCCGAGCGCGTCCGGGACCAGCAGCGGGACGGCCGCCGCGCCGTGCCGGGAGAACCAGGCCACCGCCGTCGGCCGCGCCGCCTTCGGCGCGGTCAGCCAGCGCGCCATCAGCGCGGCGACCTCGGCGTCAAGGAACGGGAGCAGCCGCCCGCCGTACGCCGCCGGGCTCCCCTCCGCCCGCTTCAGCAGCATCGGCCGCACCTCGCCCTCGAACCGGGCCATGACCGGCCTCAGCCAGTGGTCGATGTCCCAGGAATAGGGGTTCCAGTCCTTCACGAACGGCCGGACCACGTCCTCGGGCCCCTCGCCGAACATCTGCCCGCAGAGCTCCTCGGGGTCGCGGCCCGCCCGGAACGCGGCGATGATCTTCCGCCAGTCGTGGTCGTCGGAGTGCATCGCGCGGCGGACCGGCGAGGCCCATCTCTCCCGCTCGCCGGGCGCCCAGGCCACCACCTGTTCGGACGGCGGGACGAGGCCCGCGATCACGACCGGCCGCGCCGCCGCCCGCACCGTCCCCGTCCCCTTCCCCTTGCCCTTCCGCGTCCACGGCGGCTCGGTGAGCAGGGCGGGCAGGGAGGACGCGGGCGCCTCGGCGACCCGCTCCAGCGAGGTGGCGAGGATCCGCGCCGCCGTACGCTCATCGTCGGAGAAGCCGCTCAGCACGCCGGACGAATCAGACGACGCGGCGGCCTCCGCCAGCTCGGGACGCATGCGCAGGTGGCCGGCGACCAGCTCGGCGATCGGCGACCCCGACGCCGCGTCCAGGCTCACGGCCCGCGGGGCCAGCATCCGGAGCGTCCGCACCGGGAAGTGCTCGGCCGCCGCCGCCAGCGCGGGCAGGACGCTCCTCTGGTCGGCCCTGTTCACCAGCATCTCGAACGCCCTGTCATCGGGCAGCGCGCTGAGCGCGTCGAGAATCCCCCTGCGGGCGTCGGGGCCGTTCACGTCGATGTCGAGGTCCCACGCGAGGGTGTAAGTGACGATGTCCCCGAGCCCGTCGACCGCCGTGGCGATGGCCGAGATGTCTCCCTCGAACACGCACGGGTCGAGGTTGGCGACCTGATCGGTCGTGCTCACGACGGACCACCACAGCCAGGTGTTGGTGCGCCGTGAGTTCGGCAGGGCGGCGCAGCACTCGTCCACCCAGTCGACGCGGGTCGGCACGAGGAACGACACCACCAAGCGCCCGACCCGCGTGCCGCGGTGAGCGGCCAGCCCGTCGACCGCCTCCTGGTAGACGCGCTCGTCGGCGACCGCCAGGAGGGAGCGGACCCGCACCGCCCCGTCACGCCACCAAGGGTCCTCGAAATCGTCCAGCTCCACGATCGTGCCGGGCGGACGGAACTCGTGACGGCAGAACTCGACGAACGCGCAGGCGGCGAACGGCAGCCCGTGCTCGGCGGCCCACGCGTCGAGGACCAGCCGCAGCCAGGCGTCGAACTTCAACTCCGAAGGGCTCAGCGCGATCCGCGCGATGGCGGCGGCGCCCACGGGGTCGGGCGCACCGTCCAGATGCCGGCCGATCCGCCCGGCGACCCCGAGCGGGTCGCCGGGCCCGCCGCCCTCCGCCACGACCAGGTCGATGGACGGCCGCACCCGCCGTTCGACCTCGCGCACGGCGGCCACGGCGGAGCCGTCGACCTCGGCGACCGGTACGGCGGCACCGCCCCGGCGCGGATACAGCACGCCCCGCAGGGACTCCGGCAGGATCACCTGATCCTCGTTCGGTGACTGATCGCTCACGGCGCCACTTTAGGAGCCGCCTACGACGAATCGCCTCGAGATCATCCAAAAGAGCGGCTTGCGGGAACGCCGCCCCGGATGTCACCATCGGCCCATGATCGAGAGAAAGGCGGCTCCCGCCTACCAGCGGTGAGTGGGCCCGGCGCCACGCGCGCCTCCGCAAAGCACCGCTCCGCGGAGCGGTGGCAGATCGACCAGCCCCCGGGCGAAGTCCTCGACCGGGCGATCGCACTACGCGACGACTGGCTCGGCCGGGCACTGTGCACCCTGCCCGCCGACCGTCCGGCCGCCGAAGCGGCCATCACCGAGCTGTACCGCCTCGTGGGGCAGCGCGCCCCGCGCTTTGTCTGGGTCGACTCCCCAGGCGCCGCCGCGGACGCCGGGCTGATCCCGAAGATGTCCCCACCGCAGGACTGGACGGCCCCAGAACAATCGACCGTCTGGCCCCTGGCCGCACGGCTGGCCACTCTGGCCTCGACACTCCGCCACACCCTGGACGAGTGCTTCCAGCGTCGCCTGCCCAGATGGCCGCTGGGGTCCTTCCTGGGCTGGCAGGCCGTCCCGACGCTTCCTCCTCGGGAGAGCCTGCGGGAGGGCGCCTCGCTCAGCGAGATCCTCCAGGTCACCGTCCGGGACACCCTGAGAGGAACCGTGCACGAATCGCTGGGCCGGCCCCAGCGCGTCCTGCTGAACCGGCCGGCCATGGCCTGGTACGGGCTGCATGAGGCCCACTGGGTCGCCGAGCACGACATCCTCCGCACCTTGAGCAGGTCCCGCATCGGCGCCGCCACCGGCGCGCAGCTCGACCTGTGGATCGCGCTCGCCCGGTCGTGCGGCTGGTGGTGGCCGGACGAGGACGTGTGCGTGGTGTCCGAACGTCCGGCGGCCGTGCACGCCGAACCCGTCCCCGGCTCCGCGCACGGCGAGCTGCGACTGCACTCCGGCAAGGGCCGGGCGATCCGGTACGCCGACGGCTGGGGCCCGTGCTCCTGGCACGGCACCCTCGTCCCGTCCTGGGTGATCGAGGAGCCCACCGTCGAGCGGATCCTCGCGGAGCCCAACGCCGAGGTGCGCCGCTGCGCCATCGAGCGGATCGGCTGGGACGTCTACATCGACCGGGCCGGCCTGCGCCTGGTCTCGACCGCGCCCGACCCCGGCAACCCCGGCTGCCTGCTCCGCCTCTACGACCTGCCCTTCCAGAGCCTGGGCTCGCGCGCACGCGTGCTGCTCGCCGTCAACGGGTCGGTCGAGCGGGACGGGACCCGCCGCCGGTACGGGCTCAGCGTCCCCGCCGACCTCGACGATCCGGTCGCCGCGGCGGGCTGGTCGTACGGCCTCACCAGAGACCAGTACACACGCCTGCTCCGCCGCACGTGACCCCGACCGCCCCCTCCCCGCTCCACACGAGACCCCCAAAGGTGATGCGCATGACCACGACCACCGTGACCCTCGCCGACCTGACCCGCCGCACCGGACTCGACGTCCTGGACCACCTCGAGCAGGAGATGGCGATCCCGGTCATCGACGGCCTCCAGGCCCAGGGCGACCTGATCGTCGTCCCGCTGGACCTGGCCCGGGACATGTCTGCCGCCCGCACCGCGCGCTGGCGCCCCGTCCCCGCCGCGGGCGTGGAACTGCTGCGCGGCGCGGCGGGCGGCAACCCGCACACGCTCGTCGCCGACCCGGGAACGTGCCGCTGGACCACCGACGTGATCGACCCGGAGGCGCTCGCCATCGGCGTGCTGGAGACCCGTGCCGTCGCCTACCTCATCCACCCCGAGCACGGCGGCACCGGTATCGCGCCGGGCGCCTACGCCGTCCGCAGGCAGCGTGAGCGCGCCACTCAGCGCCCCGGACGGTCCCGCCCGTCCGGTGGTGACCGGCTCGTCGCCGACTGAACCGTCCCCCGGGACGGCTCAGTGATGGAAGCCCGGCTGCGCTGGGGCGCCGGTGGAGCGGTGCCCCAGCCGGTCGAGGCAGCGGCGGATGTCGTCGGCCAGCAGCGAGACCTCGTCGCGGCTGACGCCGTGCCTGACCAGGATCCGCTGCACGACGGTGTCGTCCCGGTGCGCGGGCAGCGGATAGGACGGCACCTGCCAGCCCCGCGTGCTGAGCTGCTCGCTCAGGTCGTAGAGGGTGAAGCCGGGATCGGGATCGTCCTTGAGCCGGTACGACACGGCCGGCAGCGCCCCCCGCCCGTCGTACAGGAGCTCGAACGGCCCCATCTCCGCGATCTCCCCGGCGAGGTGGCGGGCGCTGTCGACGCACGCCTGCTGGACGCGCCGGTAGCCCTCGCGGCCCAGCCGCAGCAGCATGTAGTACTGCGCGATGACCTCCCCGCCTGGACGGGAGAAGTTCAGCGCGAACGTCGGCATGTCGCCGCCCAGGTAGTTCACCCGGAAGATCAGCTCCTCCGGCAGCAGCTCGGCCGACCGCCACACCGCCCAGCCCACGCCGAGCGGCGCCAGCCCGTACTTGTGCCCCGAGGCGTTGATGGAGACGACCCGCTCGACCCGGAAGTCCCAGGCCAGCTCCGGCTGGACGAACGGCGCCACGAACCCGCCGCTGGCCGCGTCGACGTGGATCGGGACGTCCACCCCGGTCTCGTCCTGGATCCGGTCGAGCTCGGCGGCGAGCTCGGCGACCGGCTCGTAGTCGCAGGTGTAGGTGACGCCCACGATCGCCACCACGCCGATGGTGTTCCGGTCGACGTGGCCCGCGAGCTGGTGCGGGCGCAGGCCCGTCGCGCCCGGTTCGAGCGGCACCTGGCGCAGCTCGACGTCGAAGTAGCGGGCGAACTTCTCCCAGCAGACCTGCACCGGTCCGCACACCAGATTGGGCCGCTCGGCCGGCGCGCCCGTCCCGGTGCCCGGGGCCGAGCCCGCGCCGACGCCCACGCCGGCCTCGGCCGCGACCCCGGCCTCGGCCCTGGCCTCCGCCTCGGCCTCCGCCGCACGGCGCCGCCGCCACCGCCACTTCATCGCCAGGCCGCCGAGCATCGCCGCCTCGCTGGACCCGGTGGTGGAGCAGCCCATCGTGTCGTGCCCGGCCGGCGCGTTCCACAGATCGGCCAGGATGCGCACGCACCGCGACTCGATCTCGGCGGTCTGCGGGTACTCGTCCTTGTCGATCATGTTCTTGCCGAGGCACTCGTCCATCAGGCGGTGCACCTCGTCGTCGCTCCAGGTGGTGCAGAACGTCGCGAGGTTCTGCGCCGAGTCGCCGTCGAGCTGGAGCTCGGCGTGGAGCATCGCGTATACGGCCCGCGGGTCGGACGGGTGCTCGGGGATCCGGTGCTTGGGCAGCACCCGCTCGCTCAGCGGCCCGGCGAACAGGTCCTGGTCGCCGTCATCGGGCTCGGCCTCCTTCACGACGTGCAACGCCACGGTGAGCCTCCCGCCGTCAGAGAAGTAGCGCTACCCGGCTACCTCTCCGGCCCGCACCCCCAAAAACCCACCAAAGCACCCCACATCAACAGCAGCGGGCAAAGCCCGGCGGACCGATCAGTACGTGTCGAGGGTGCGCCGCAGGATCGGCACCGTCTGCTCGGGCGGAGCGGCCTCGGTGACCAGGGTGTTGAAGGTGTGCCAGTGGTGCTCGATCTCGGCCCGCCGGAACGGGTAGACCGCACTGTTGTGCCGTTCGAGGTACACCATGTCGGGCAGCCCCTGCTGCGGGAAGCGGACCAGGGTGACGGGACCGTCGCCCGCCACCCGCCCGCAGATCCCGTACGGCGCGATCTGCACGGTGACGTTCGGCCGTCCGCAGAGGTCGATGATGTGCTGGAGCTGCGCCCGCATCGTCCGCGGGCCGCCGATGGGCCGCCACAGCGCCGACTCGTCGAGCACCGCCCACAGGTTCAGCGGCCTCGGCCGGCGCCGCAGCACCCGCTGGCGGCCCATCCGCAGGTCGACCCGCCGGTCGACCTCGTGCTCGGGGACGACGCGGCGGATGACCTCGCGGGCGTAGTCCTCGGTCTGCAGCAGGCCGGGGACGAACTGCGACTCGAAGCAGCGGACCAGCCGCGCCGTCTGCTCGGCGCTCAGGTAGGGCCGCACCCACTCGGGCACGATGTCGCGATCGGCGTGCCACCACGCCCGCCCGTTGGCCTGGTCGGCGAGCGCCAGCAGCGTGGCGCGCGGGGCCTCGTCGCTCACGCCGTACAGGCTGAGCAGGTCGGCGATGTCGCGCCGCTTACACCCGATGCGGCCCAGCTCGAGGCGGCTGATCTTCGAGCTCGAACCGCGGATCGCCGCTCCGGCGTCCTCGCGCGAGAGGCCGGCCGCCTCCCGCAGCTCGCGCAGCCGCAGGCCGAGCAGCATCCGCGGGACCAGCGGGTCGCCCTGGACGGACGTGGCATGCCTGCTGCCGGGGATCGTGACGGAGGCCATGGGGGGACTCCTCGTCGGAGACGGCGGTGCAAAACCGGTCTCACTATAGCTTCACGCACCGCGTCGGCCACGGAACCGTGCGCCACACCGGCGGACGGCGCCCCGCCCGCGGCTCCGGCCAGGGCGCCCGTCCCGTCAGGGCTTGCGCGCCACCCCGCACAGGGTGGGCAGGTCCTCGGTGTCGATCCCCTCCACCTCGGGACGCCACCGCGGACTCTGCACGAATCCCGGCTCGACCGGCTCGAGCCCGTCGAAGTAGCCCGCGATGAACTCCGGGCTGCGCAGCCTGAACGGGATCGCGCCGGTGTCGTCGTACACCTTCTGCGCCGCGTTGAA
The DNA here is from genome assembly GCF_036227065.1 of Spirillospora sp. NBC_01491. Taxonomy (GTDB): domain Bacteria; phylum Actinomycetota; class Actinomycetes; order Streptosporangiales; family Streptosporangiaceae; genus Spirillospora; species Spirillospora xylanilytica. Next base: position 5,491,276 of record NZ_CP109432.1, on the reverse strand, counting down.
CCCCGCATGGGTGTCGGTGCAGTCGTCCAGGATGAGGAAGCTGCCGGAGGCGAGCGGGCGCAGCAGCCCCCGCGCGACCGCCAGGGCCTCGTCCGGATCGACGATGTGCCCCATCACGTTGACCAGCAGCAGCGCCACCGGCTTGGACAGGTCCAGCACCGCCGCGGCCCGCTCCATGATCGCGTCGGGATCGTGCAGGCTGGCGTCGATGTAGGTGGTGGTGCCCTCGGGCGTGCTGGTCAGCAGTGCACGCGCGTGCGCGAGCACGAGCGGGTCGTTGTCGACGTACACGATGTGCGAGTCGGGGGCCGCGCGCTGGGCCATCTCATGGGTGTTGTCGAGCGTGGGCAGCCCGGTCCCGCAGTCCATGAACTGGCGGATGCCGTGCTCTCCGGCCAGGTAACGGATGGCGCGATCCATGAAGTACCGGCCGGACCGGGCTATCTCCACGATCCCGGGATACAGCGCCACATACTGGTCACCTGCGGCCCGGTCGACCTCATAGTTGTCGGTCCCGCCGAGCCAGTAGTTCCAGATCCGGGCCGATTGCGGAACGTCAGTATTGATCTTCGCTTGCGAACCCTGCGCCGGGTCGGGGGGGCCATCGGTCATGGTCCGGCGTTCCTTCCAGCAGTCCTGCCTCCTGATTCCCCCAACCTAGACCTCGCCCCGAGCACCCCGCCGGGAACGCGGAATTCGGACACTCCCCACTCCCATTCACCGCTTTTACGGATGCACATAATCAAAATCCCCCAAGCCCCAGCCAAGTAGGCAAAATCCCAGGCAACCACCCCTCTCTCCCGCTCACCACCAGGAACACCAGCACACTCGGACCGCCCACTTCACCACACTGGCCCCATATCTTTACAATCCAGACAGGCCCTGGAGTGCACACCCTCCCTTCGATTCGGGCACCGCAATATCACCATTCAGGAAGACCACCTCCACGCCCAGAGGCCGCCCGAAAAGATCATCAATTCCCCCGACCCGAACCACCCGCACACCGGCCACCGGGGGCGCGAAGGGGCGCCGGCGCTTGTACGGTCGGGCGCATGCCCTCGCAACGTACGGCGCCGAAAAAGCTCAAGGAGCCCACCGCGCCCAAGCTCCCCACCACCCTCGCCACCGCCACCGGCGACCTCGCCGACGACGGCGTCTACCTGTCGACGGCGTTCGGTGCGGTGGACCTGGTGGGAAGCGAGGCGGAGGACACCGAGTTCGAGCGCTGCTCATTCAGCGGGACGCGCCTGTCGGCGACCGCACTACAACGCGCCACCCTCAACGACGTCGTGTTCAGAAGCTGCGACCTGGCCAACGTCCGGCTCGCCAACTGCCGGATCTTCACGACGGCGATCGACGGATCGCGGCTCACCGGTGCCGCCTTCAGCGACTGCGGGTTGCAGGACGTCCTGTTCGAGTCATGCCGGGCCGACCTCGCGGGCTTCCGCTTCAGCACGCTCCGGCGGGTGGTGTTCCGGGACTGCAATCTCGAGGCCGCCACCTTCCAGAACGCCGACCTGCGCGGCGCCCGGTTCGAGGGCTGCCGGCTGAGCGGCGCCCAGTTCAGCGGCGCCGACATGACCGGAACCCACATCACCGACTGCGACCTGCGCGGCATCGGCGGAGTGCAGAGCCTCCGCGGCGTCACCGTCACCGCCGCCGACGCCCCCGGCCTCCTGTCAAGCCTCACCGCCGAACTAGGCATCACCATCCAGGACTGACGGTGAGGTGAAGCCGCCGGAGCCGAACCAGGTGCGGACGAGGCGGACGCTTCGGCGACCACCGGCGGCCTTCGAACACACGTTCGCCCAGGGGGTAGCCTGGACGCCATGACAGGCGCATTCCAAGGCTCGCTGCTGGACGATCCGGGCGAGGCCGGCCCGCGGCCCCTGGACGTCCGGCGGACGCACCTCGCCCACGGAGCCTGGATCGACGTCCACCCGGGCTGGATCGCGGGCGCCGACGCCCTCTTCGAGCGGCTGCTCCACACCGTCCCGTGGCACGCCGAGAGCCGCCGGATGTACGACCGGACGGTCGACGTCCCCCGCCTCCTCGCCTTCTACGACGAGGGCGACGCCCTGCCCGACCCCGTCCTGGACGAGGCCAAGCGGGCCCTCGACGCGCGCTACGCCCCCGAGCTCGGCGAACCGTTCCGCACCGCCGGCCTCTGCCTCTACCGCGACGGCCGCGACAGCGTCGCCTGGCACGGCGACACCATCGGCCGCGGCAGGACCCACGACACCATGATCGCGATCGTCTCGGTCGGCGCCCCCCGCTCGCTCCTGCTCCGCCCCCGCACCGGCGGCCCCACCCACCGCAACGACCTGGGCCACGGCGACCTCATCGTCATGGGCGGCAGCTGCCAACGCACCTGGGAACACGCCATCCCCAAAAGCGCCCGCGCCCTGGGCCCCCGCATCAGCATCCAGTTCCGCCCCCGCGGCGTGCGCTGAAGAATCGTCCACCCGACTCGATTCCCGCCCGACTACCAGCTCTTCCTCCTGCGAACGATCCCAGAACCGCCGGAAGCAGCGGGGATCTTCTCGGCCTGCTCCCCGCGGGGTTCGCCTTGATGCTCGACCCCGGAACGCCGCACGCTTGGGAGTTGCCCGGCCGCAGCACCTGACGGGACTCCTGCTGGAGCGGGCCGCACCACCGAAAACGCGCACATTTGGCGACGGTGCGGCGGTCTGCATGTGCGGTCGGCCGCGAAGGACGAGGATGGACGGATGGACGATGCTCCCTTCGACCCCGCGCCGGTGCTCGGGCAGATCGCCTCGGCGACCGATGACCTGCTCGCCGGCGCCGCCCGGCTGGACGACGCCGACATGCGCGCGCCGTCCCTGCTGCCCGGCTGGACGCGCGGGCACGTGCTGACCCACCTCGCCCGCAACGCCGACGGCGGCACCCGGCTGCTGACCTGGGCGCGTACGGGCGAGGAGTCGCATGAGTACCCCAGCATGGAGGCCAGGGCGGCGGAGATCGAGGCGGGTTCGGGACGCGGCGCCGGCGAGCTGGTCGCCGACGTCCGCGCGGCGGCCGACCGGTTCGCCGCCGCGTACGCGCTCATGCCCGCGGAGGCGTGGGAGCACGTCGTGCAGTGGACGTCCGGGGTCCGCCGTCCCGCCGTGCGCGCCGCCGACGCGCGGCTGACCGAGGTGCTCGTCCACCATGTCGACCTCGGCGGCGGTTTCACCCCGGCGCACTGGCCGCCGGAGTTCACCGCCCGGCTGCTCGGACGGGTCGTCACGTCGTTCGCCCAGCGCGAGGACGCGGAGGCCCTGCGGATACGGCTGCACGCCATCGACACCGGCATCCAGTACGGGGACGGCTCCACCATCGTGCGGGGCCCACAGGCGGCGCTACTGGCGTGGCTGATGGGCCGCTCGAACGGCGACGGTCTCAAGACGGACGACGGGACGCCACTGCCGAGCCCACCCTTCCTCTTCTAGAGAGGAAGGCTCTTCTAGAGAGGACGGGCGGACTCGGCGGACGGTCCGATTTACGAGCTGACGGCCGGGCAGCGGGCGCCGTTGGCAGGAAGGGTGAGCGACACCAGGTACGCGTCGGTCGCGCTTTCCATGCACGGGCCGCTGCGGGCGCTGCCGTGTCCGGCGCCCTCGTAGGTGAGCAGCCTGCCCGAACGGCCCATCTGCTTGGCGGCGTTCGTCGCCCACGCGTAGCCGCTGGCCGGGTCGTGCAGCCCATTGACCAGCAGGATCGGCGCACTGCCCCGCACCTTCAGCCGGTGCTGCGGGTTGCTGACCGGCTGCGGCGCGCCGAGGCACCCGGCCGCGGCGAGGAGCGGGCGCGTGTACGGCAGGTCCGGCGCGGTCCTGGCCATTACGCGCGCGTTCGCGGCGTACTCCCGGTAGTTCCGCGCCGGCAGGCTCCAGTCCGAGCAGAAGACCGACAGGAACGGGTCCGCCGTGGTGGCCTCCGCCGCCTTCACCGGCTGCTCGGCGGGCGCGCTCGCGGTCCGCCCGGCCGGACGCTCCGCCGGACGGGCGGCGTCGAAGCCCGCCAGGTAGGTCGCGATGGCCTGGTAGTCCGGACCGTAGAGCTTGCGGAACACCTTCTCGACGAGCTGGACCGGCTGCACCTTCTTCGCAGGGTTGGACGGATCGGTCAGCTCGCCCCGTTCCGCCTTGGCGCGCAGGTCCGCCATGAGGGCGCGCACGTCGCGTCCGTGCAGCGCGCACCCGGTGTCGGACGCGCACCACTTCACGAACTCGTCGAACGAGTCCTGCGCCGTGGCCGCCTGGGTCTTCAGGAACTGCCGGGCGTTCGGGAGGCTGTGGTCGACCACGCTCTCCAGCAGCATCGCGCGGATCCGGCCCGGGTACTTCTCGGCGTACTGCTCCCCGAGCAGCGTCCCGTACGAGCTGCCGTGGAAGTTCAGCCTCCCCTCGCCGAGCGCCTTCCGGAGCGCCTCGAGGTCCTGGACCATGCTGAGCGTGTCGACGTGGTCGGCCAGCGGGCCGGTGCGGGCCCGGCAGTCCTTCCGCAGCTCGTTGTTGTAGGCGACGGTGGCCTCGAAGTCGGCCTGTCCGGTCATCAGCGGCGAGGGCCGGGCGGCCAGCAGCGTGGTCGAGCACACGACCGGGTTGCTCTTGCCGACTCCGCGCGGGTCGAGGCCCACGATGTCGAACCGGCGCTGGATCTCTTTGCTGAACCGGTCGGGATTCTCCACGACCCGCCCGGCGCCGACGTCGCCCGGACCGCCGGGCCCGAACACGAGCGTGCCGACTCGGGCCTTCGGGTCGGTGGCCTTGCGGCGCGCGAGCGCGAGGCCGAACTTCTGCCCGTCCGGGTGCGCCCAGTCGACCGGCACGGGCAACGTCGCGCACTCGGCGCCGTTCTCGCACGGCTCCCACTTGATCGACGACGCCGACGTGCCGCCGCCGGACGGCGCCGCCGCTCCGCCGGACGACGCGGCCAGGCTGCCGGTCACCGCGGACGGTCCGGTGAGCACCAGGCCGCCGACGGCCGCCATCGTGCCCGCCGCAGCGACGGCGAGGCCCCCGACGGCCAAGCGCCGCAGCCTCCGCCCCCTCGGCGCGCCGGCCACGCGCGGCTCCCCGCCGTGCGGCCCTCCGTCGTCCGGCCGGCCACTGGCCGGGGTGCCTTCACGCATCATGCGGGATCTGTCCCTTCCCTGGAGGAGCGTTCCTGTGAGGTGTCGTCCGCGGCCTGAGGCCGCTCGGCCCTGATGCCGGACCGCCGAGTGGCAGCTCGACGGCCCTGGGACGTGACGATCACCGATCACGTTAGGCCCGTCGAACCCCCAGGAAGGGGACGACCAGGGTCATCTCAGGGTGGGGCCAGGGTCAGCTCAGGGTCGGTGAATCCCGGGCCGGACGCCGTCCGGCCGACCGGACGCCGGCGCGCTAGAAGAGCAGGCCCATGTGGTACTGGTCGACGGGGCGGCCATCGATCTCCAGCCCCGACCGCCGGAGCCCCTCGACCACGAATCCGCAGGTCAGATAGAGATTCAGGGCGGCATGGTTGTGCGTCATCACGACCAGCTCCAGCCGTCGCAGGCCCCGCCGCCGGGCCGCCTCGGCCGCCGCGCCGAGCAGCGCGCGGCCGATCCCGCGGCGTGCGTGCGACGCCCGGACTCCCATCACGACGTAGCCCGTCCGCCGCGAACGCACGAGCGGGCTCACGGTCACGCCGACGTACCCGGCGAGCGCCTCGTCCGTTCCCTCCGCGTCCGCGACGAAAGTGTAGGACGGGTCGGTGCCGCCCGCCTGGGCTTCGAGCCGGTGCCGGAGGCGGGCCGGGTCATGGTCGCGTTCGTCCGGTTCGAACAGCATGAAGCGCGACTCGTCGTCCAGCACATGCTGGAGGCCGAGCAGCGCCGCCGCGTCGCCGGGCACGGCGAGCCGCACGGGCCGGGGCACAGCGCGGCGCCCCGTCCCCTGGCCCGAGGCCGACCCCGGCCCGCGGCTCGGCGCCGCCCCCGGGCCCGACCTCGGCCCCGGGATCGGACCCGGGGTCGGGGTGGGCTCAGGCATGCGCCCGTGCGCGTTCGGTCATCGTGGCTTCTTTCCTCCCGGTAGGGCTCGGCGCAGGACCTCGGCGAGGTGGACGCCCCGGTTGTCGGTGCCCTGGGCGATCTGCGTGCGGCAGGAGAATCCGTCGGCGAGGACCAGCTCGTCGTCGTCCGCCGCGCGCACCTTCGGGTACAGCTCGCGTTCGGCGCAGCCCTGCGAGACCTCCCAGTGGCCGGTCTCGAAGCCGAAGTTGCCCGCCAGGCCGCAGCATCCGGCGCCGATGACGTCGGGGTCGACGCCGAGCCGCTCCAGCACGGCGAGATCGGGGTCGTAGGACCCCTTGGCCTCCTGGTGGCAGTGCACCTGGGCGATGGCGGGAAGGTCGAGCTTCTCGAACGGCCAGTCGCCCTCGTGCGCGGCGACCAGTTCGGCCAGCGTCACGGTGCTGCCGGCGAGCCGTTCGGCGTACGGGTCGTCCGGCAGCAGCTCGGGCGCCTCGTCCCGCAGCATCACCGTGCAGGACGGCTCCAGCCCGACGATCGGCAGGCCCGCGTCGAGTGCGGGCCGCAGAATGTCGAGGGTCCGCCGCAGCACCTGCCGGGTGACGGTGAGCTGGCCGGTGGAGTGCCAGGTCAGCCCGCAGCAGACGCGGCCCGGCGGGATCAGCACCCGGTAGCCGAGCGCCTCCAGCACCTCGACGGCGGCCTGCCCGGTCTCGGGCGCGTGGTAGTTGGTGAACGTGTCGGGCCAGAGCACGACGGTTCCCGCGCGTCCCGGCTTCGGTCCCTGGTGCGTCTTACGGAACCAGTCGCGCAGCGTCGGCGAGGCGAACCGGATCATCTCCCGGCGCGGCTCGATGCCGCCGGCGCGCTTGACGAGCGAGGCGACCCGGTCCACCGACAGCACCGCGTTCGCCGTCCGGGCCGCACCGGGGACGCTCGCCACCAGCCGGGACCACAGCGGCAGCCAGCCCATCGAGTAGTGCGCCATCGGCCGGAAGCGGCCCGCGTAGTGGCGGTGCAGGAACTCGGCCTTGTAGGTCGCCATGTCGACGTTCACCGGGCAGTCGTTCGCGCACGCCTTGCAGGACAGGCACAGGTCGAGCGCCTCCAGCGCCTCCTCCGACCGGAAGCCGTCCTTGATCGTCTCGCCGCGCAGCATCTCGGCGAGCACCCGGGCCCGGCCGCGGGTCGAGTGCACCTCGTCCCGGGTGACCTTGAACGAGGGGCACATCGAGCCGGTGTCCAGGTTGCGGCAGGCGCCGACGCCGACGCAGCGGTGCACCGCCGCGGCGAACGAGCCGCCGTCGCGGGCGAGCGCGTGCACGGGGGTGATCTTCAGGGCGTCGCGGCCGGGGCCGGGGCGCAGGTCCGCGTCCAGCGGCGCCGGGTCGACGATCACACCGGGGTTGAGCACGCCGTCCGGGTCGAAGGTGTTCTTGAACGCGCGGAAGGCCCCGAGCAGCTCGGGCGAGTACATCTCCTTCAGGAGCTCGGACCGGGCGCGGCCGTCGCCGTGCTCTCCGGCGACCGATCCCCCATGGGACATCACCAGGCGCGCGGCGTCGGTCATGAAGCTCCGGTAGACCGCGAGGCCCTTGGGTTCTTGCAGGTCGAAGTCGAGCCGGAGGTGCAGGCAGCCCTCTCCGAAGTGCCCGTACGGGACGCCGCGCAGCCCGTGCTCGCCCATCAGCCCGTACAGGTCGCGCAGGTATCCGGCGAGCCGGCCGGCGGGGACGGCGGAGTCCTCCCAGCCCGGCCACGCCTCGCTTCCGTCCGGCAGGCGGGTCACGATCCCGGAGCCCGCCTCCCGGATCCACCACAGCGCCCGCATCTCCTTGGGGTCGTCGACGACGACGGAGGTCATGCCGGGCGCCCGTTCGCGGACGACCTCGGCCAGGGCGTGCGCGGCGTCGCGGGCCTCGGCCGCCGTGTCGCCGCCGACCTCGCAGTACAGCCAGCCGCCGCCGGGCGGCAAGTTCGACCCCGCGTCCGCGCGGCCCGGCTGGAGGCGCAGCGCGGTGAGCAGGTCGGAGGCCATCCCCTCCACGGTCAGCGCCCCGGCGGCGGCGGCGAACGGGGCCAGCTCGGCGGCGGTGTACACGTCCTCGAAGCCGAGGACGGCGAGAGCCCGGGCGCCGGGCACCGGGACCAGCCGGACGGTGGCCTCGGTGACCAGCCCGACCGTCCCCTCCGCGCCGACCAGGGCCTTGGCCACGTCGAAGCCGTTCTCCGGCAGCAGGTGGTGCAGCCCGTAGCCGGCCACCTGCCGGCTGAAGCGGCCGAGCTCGGTGCGCAGCGGCCCGAGGTGCGCGTCGCGGAGCGCGGTCAGCTCGGCGTCGACCGCCGCGTCGCCGGACGTCCCCGGGCCGGCCGCCAGCTCCCGGCCGCCGGGCAGCAGCATGCGGACCGCCTCGACGTTCGCGGAGGTGATCCCCCAGGCCACGCTGTGCGACCCGCAGGCGTTGTTGCCGATCATCCCGCCCATCGTGCAGCGCGAATGGCTGGACGGGTCGGGACCGAAGGTCAGCCCGTGCCGCCCGGCGGCGGCGCGCAGGTCGTCGAGCACCACGCCGGGCTCGACGACCGCGGTACGGGAGTCGGGATCGATCGATTTGATGCGGGTCAGATGCCGGGAGGTATCGACGAGGACGCCGGTCCCGACCGCGTTGCCCGCGATCGAGGTGCCACCGCCGCGCATGGTCAGCGGCAGTCCCTCCGCGGCGGTCAGTTCCAGGATCCGGGTCAGATCCTCGGTCGAGCGGGGTTCGGCGACGGCCACCGGCACCTGCCGGAAGATCGAGGCGTCGGACGAGTAGGCGGTACGCGTGGTCAGGTCGGTGCGAAACACCCCAGGGAGCGCAGCGGCCAGCCGGTGAGCATGATCAGACACGCCCCCAGCGTAGGTGCCCGTCCCCCACTCGGTAAGCGCGTAGCCGCAGGAAGAAGCGGTGTTTTACACGGGAAGCCCGAAGCCGGCGCACACCACCCGGAAGCCGGGTTCGTCCGGCCCGAGTGCGTTCAGGACGTTCTGCAGGACGGGACCGTCGTTGAATATCCCGACATGCCCGACGAAGTCCTGCGGGCACTGGTCCTGGATCAGGATGTTGCCGGGCGCGAGCGCGACGAACCGGCGGACCTTGGCCGCGCCGGTCGAGGCCAGCACCTGGTCGACGAACGCGCTCATCACCTGCGCCGAGGCGGGAATGTCGGCCATCCCGCCGATCCGGTCGGCCGAAAACGGGGCCATGCCGTAGTTGAAGGCGAAGACGCGGTAGTCCGCGTTGGCGAGCATCGGGGACAGCACCGCCCAGTCGGCGCCCATGTTGACGAAGGTGGCGCGGGCTCGCACGACCAGTCGTTGGCCCCGGCGACCGCGTCCGGATGGGAGAAGAAGTTCTCCAAGGCCACACCCACATCGCCGACCGGATACTTATCGGTATCCGCACCCGCCGGGGCCGGTCCCGCGATCGACGCGGCGCCGAGCCCGAGCGCCAGAGCCGCCGAACCGAACCCGCGCCGCACCGCCCGCACTGCCCGCGCCGGGTCCGCAGCGCTCCGCCTCGCCGGTGCCGCAGGTACCGCCGGTGCCGCCGGAACCGCCCGTGCCGCCGGTGCCGCAGGAACCGCCCGCGTCCAATAGACGGCAAGAGGGGCCGACGAGCACGCCGATCCGTCACCCTACGCGTTCACCAGAACGCATCGAGTGCCGGACGCGGCGTCGTCAACCCCCAACGAGCACCCGCCCCAGCGAGGACGAGCGGTGGATCCCGGTCACACCCGGACGGCGGCGGCCTGCCCTTCCCGCCCGGCGCGCCGGATCAGAGTCGCCCGGCTCAACCGTCGCCCCGGGCTCCGTCCCGGATGCCGCCCACAAACGCGCGCCACTGCGCCGGATCGAGAACGAGCGTGCCCGCAGAGTGATCATGCGAGTCGCGAATCAGCACCGACGGTCCGAGCGCCGCCACTTCCACGCACTCGTCACCCGGCGCGCTCACACTGCTCTTGCGCCAGTTGAGTTCCGGCCCCCGAATTGACTGATAGACCATCCAGCAACCTCCATCCATTGCTGGTGGGCGCGGTCTCGCCAACCGATCGGACAAGAGCACCCGCCCACCCGAAGTCAAGCAGGGCATAACAAACCACGACCTTGTGGAAATTTTCCCGATCACGAGTGTAAACGGTTCTAGTTATCCCGCCTACACCGGGAACACAAGATCACTCTCCGTGCTATGTGGCCCGCTCGCCTTATGGATGTCCGATACGGCGGTCACCTCCGGATGGGTCGGACGGGAACATGAAGATCGGGTCGTCGAGGACCGGGCCGGTGCCGGACGGCCCGGCACAAGCACCCGCGGAGCCGAGACCGGCGGCACCCGCGACACCCGCGGCACTGGCGGGGGTGCCGGGTTCGCCGGGTTCGCCGGGTTCGTGGGCCGCCCCGGTCAGGCCATCAGCTCCTCGGCCGAATTGCGGATCAGCTCGATCGACTGGTCCGCGGGGAGCGCCTCGTCGAAGAGCGACTCGAAGCTGTCCCGGTACTCGGAGATCCGCGGGTCGTCGCCGGTGATCAGGGAGCTGCTGCCGGGCCTGCCCTCCAGGTAGAGGAGGTCCCCGAGGCCGCCCTCGAACTCCAGGACGGTGAACGGCCCGTGCACCCCCAGGTGCGCGCCAACGCTGAACGGCAGGACCCGGACGGTCAGCTCGTCGAGCCGCTCCGCGGAGTCGGCGATGTGCTTGAGCTGGTTCGGCATGATGACCGGGTCGATCCCGATGCCCACATGCCGGCGGATCACGGCCTCGTCGAGGATGTAGTACTGCCGCGGCGGGCTCTCGCGGGCGGCGAGCTCGCGCTGGCGCTGCATCCGCAGCCTCGCCCCGAACGCCTGCGCCGTCGAGCTGACCATGCCGGTGGCCAGGACCTCGGCGTACTCCTGCGTCTGGAGCAGCCCGGGGACCACCGCCCCGTGGAAGTGCCGGATGAACGAGGCGCCCGCCGAGTAGCCCACGAAGCTCAGGAGGGTGTCCTCGAACTCGCCGCGGTAGGCGTTCCACCACGCGGGCTCGCGCGCCCCGCGGGCCAGGGACTGGAGCCGCTCCTGCCGGCTCTCCGAGGTCACCCCGTAGGTCGTCAGCAGTGCCTGGAGGTCGGTCCTGGTGATGGCGTTCTTGCCGCCCTCGACCCGGATCAGCTTGGACGGCGACCACTCGAGCGACCGCGCGACCTGCTCCTGCGTCATCCCCTTCTCTTTGCGGAGCCGGACGAGCTCGGTTCGCAGCAACGCGCTCTGCACGATGGGTCCCTGGTCACTGGCCATAGATATCGCTCGCTCTGAGTTGTCGGTGCTATGGACTCGCCTGCCACATGGCGTTCGGGGAGCTGGCGAAGTAGAGGGCGCCACACCGGCACGTACCTCCGCCCCACGGGGCCGAGAAGTCCCGGGAACTGCCTGCTCAGGTGCGCCATATCAACATCGCCAGCTTCTACGGTGCTGCATGTCGACGGACTATGTTGTACCGTGCTAGGTAGCAGATTAGCAGGGTTCGCATAGACATAGTGCACCCTGCCTGCTGGAGGCACAGAGATATGACGCTGGGTCAGGGGCCGGCCGGCGCACGGCGGCCCGCGCATCCGGCGAGACGCAGGAGACGCACGACTCAGGAGGTCGAAACGGACGCCGATCATTCGTCATTTCGACACAAATAAATAGAGCCGCCCCCCGCCACCCGCCGATCACAGGTTGCGAGCCGAGAGAATCGGCGGAGCGCGGGGAGCGGCTCCTCGGGACCCTTGGGAGCGCTTTCCCCGGCCCGTCGAACTGCGCCGCGACCATGCCGCTGCACCGTTCTGACCAGGTAAAACAATCCCAACGGCCTCCCCCAGTCTAACCGCGATCACGCGGTTCAGGCCATAGGTGGCACGACTTCCTCCCCCGGACGGTCCCCCTCCGGACACCGCACGACAATGGATCATTTCGGCGGGAGACGTGTTCCGCGACTTGGGGTTCTCGACATGTCAACTGACCGCTTTCGTCCCCTGACCATCAACGGCCACCCCGCAGACCACACGTCAGCAGCAAGGCATGACGCGGCGGTCCCCGCCGTCCGGCCCTCCGCCACCGCGGAGCGGGCCGCGGCGGGCGAGGACGACGCCGCCGAAGGGAGGGCGCGATGATGGCCGGCCCGGTCCATCGGCACGACCCCGACCTGATCACCCGTGCGCCCCGGCACGCTCCGGACGCCGTCCACCCGCCCCAGCTCCTCCGCGACCGCGCACACGCCCAGCAGTGGCCGGCCCAGCCCACCGCACAGTCCGGCACCCAGCCCGCCGCCCGGCACCCCGTCCAGTCCGTCCAGCCCGGACGGCCCGGTCAGCCCGCCGGCCAACCCGCTGAGCCCACCGTCGCCGGCCAGGCCGGTGAACCCGGGCAGGCCGGCCTGCCCGCCGTCCACCCCGGCCAGCACGTCCAGCCCTCGCCGGCCGCCCCGCCCGTCCAGCCCGCTCACTGGGAGCCGCACACCGGGCAGCCCCGTCCCATCCGCTTCTGGTCCGCCCTGACCTCCGTCGAGCAGGCGGCGGTGGCCGCGTCGGCGGCGCTGGAGGCGTTTCCCGCCGGGGACGTGCTGTGGCACGAAGGGCAGTTCGCCGACCATGTCCTGGTGATCCGCGCGGGCTGGGTCAAGATCTGCGTGCGGCGCGCGGACCACGACCAGATCATCGCGATGCGCGGCCCCGGTGACCTGATCGGGGAGCACGCCGCGCTGTCGCTGCCACGGCGCTCCGCCACCGTCATGGCGCTCGACGACGTCCACGCTCTCCGCCTGCCTGCGGCGGAGTTCACCGCGATCCTCCAGGCCCACCTGGGCGTCCTCGCCGTGCTGAAGCGGCAGACGTGCGACCGCCTGATCGAGGACCTCGGCCGTCAGGCGCCGTTCGGCGAACCGCACACGCTCTACGACGGCGCGCAGGCGCTGTACGGGGAGCGCCCCGGCGCTCCCTACGCGCTGCCCTCGTGGGGGCGGGCGAGGGCGCACGTCGCCCTGACCCCGGGGTCCTCGCGCACCGCCGAGGCGCGTCCGGCACCGTCGCCGCCGTGCTCCTACCGCGCCTCGCCGATGCCGTACGTCGACACGGCCTGGCCCGCGCGCGCATCGGCCGCTCCGGTCGCCGCGCGTCCCGAGTGGGACGGGCAGATGTGCTCCGTCCTGTACACCGACATCGCGGGATTCGGAGGCCCGCACCGCAACGACGGCGACCGCCGGACCGTGCGGCGGGTGATGTACGACCAACTGCGCCAGGCGTTCGAGCGCTCCGGGCTGTCCTGGGACGCCTGCCACCGCGAGGACCGCGGCGACGGCGCGCTCATCGTCATCCCACCCAGCATGCCGACCCGGTCGATCGTCGCCCCCATGCTCGCGCTGCTCACCGCGGGACTGCGGCTGCACAACCACCAGGCCGGCGCCGCGGTCCGCATCCAGTTGCGCGCCGCGCTGCACGTCGGCCCGGTCGAGCGCGACGACGAGGGCGTGTCAGGCTCGGCCATCATCCACACCGCGCGGCTGCTGGAGGCGCAGATCTTCAAGGACTGGCTGGCCCTCTCCCAGTCCGACCTCGGATTCATCGCCTCGGCCTTCGTCTACGAGACGGTCGTCGCACAGGCCCCCGGCCAGGTGGATCCGGCCGAGTACCACCCCGTCCGCTGCAAGGTGAAGGAGTCGGATCTGACCGGCTGGATGTACCTCTCCCAGGCCGTCGTCCCGCCTCCGCCACCTGAGATCACCACAACGGTCTGAGCCGTCCGGACGGAGCACGCCCGACGAGAACCACGACGGGGACGGGGACGGGGACGGGGAGAGAGTCGGGACGGGGTCAGTGGTCGGCGCCGTTGTTCCGAGGGATGCTCAGGACGAAACGGGCGCCGCGGGGGCTGTCCTCGATGGTGAGGCCGCCCCCGTGCGCCTCGGCGATCTGCCGTGCGATCGGGAGGCCGAGGCCGGTGCCGTTCGCGTCCCGTTCGCGTCCCTCCCTGAGCCGGGCGAACCGCTGGAAGACCATCTCGCGGTCGCCCGGCGAGACGCCGACACCGTCGTCGGCCACCTCCAGGACGGCGGTGTCCCCCTCGGCGCGGACGGTGATGTCGATGCGCGAATCGGCGTGCCGTTCGGCGTTGTCGAGCAGGTTGGTGAACAGCCGCACCAGCTTCAGCCGGTCGCCGCGCACGGTCACGTTCTCCTGGACGTGCGTGACGATCCGCTTACTCCGGTCCGCCCTGGCCAGCTCGATGGAGGCCAGGGCGGCCAGGTCGACCGACTCCTCGCCGGTCCACGCCTCGGCGTCCAGCCGGGCCAGTTCGAGCAGGTCGGTGACGATCGCCTGGAGCCGGTCCAGGCTTTGCAGCACCGACCGTCCGGTCTGCGGCCAGTCCACGTCGTCGGGGTACAGCAGCGCCTCCTCCAGTTGCGCCCGCGCGGCGGTGATCGGACTGCGCAGGTCGTGGGAGGCGTCGGAGGTGAAGCGCCGCTGCCGTTCCAGGGCGGCGTCGAGGCGGTCCAGGGTGGCGTTGGCGGCCTCGGCCAGCAGCCGGATCTCGTCCCGGGTCTCGGGCACCGGCACCCGCCGGCCGGACTTGGTCGCGGTGATCTCGGTCAGCTCGGCCCTGATCGCGTCCACCGGGGCGAGCGTCTGGTCCACGGTCCGCCAGGTCCGCAGCGACACCAGCAGGGTCACCAGCAGCCCGATGCTGATCAGGAACACGCACAAGGGACCGCTGACGTACCAGGGGATCGCCCGGTCGGCGACGTAGACGGTCCAGTCGCCGTCCGGCTCGTACACCCTGAACGCGATCACGTTCATGCAGCCGTCCAGGCCGGTGGGCGGGCAGAGCAGCCGCTGGTCGTACACCCGGTCGGGAGGCGGCTGGAACGAGGCGACCGGCCGGTCGCCCAGCCCGCCACTGTCGGCGAGCACCCGGCCCTGGGGATCGATCACCTGGAGGGCGGAGACGCCCCTCGGACGCAGGGTCCGCGGCAGCCGTTCGCGCTTGAGCAGGGCGACAACCTCCAGCGCGGCCTCGGTGGCCCGCTCCCGCTTGTAGTCGGCCGCTCGGCCGCGCACCCCGGTGGTGATCAGCACGCTCACGACGACACAGATCACTGCCGTGATCGCGGCGGCCATCAGGGTCATCCGCACCCGTATGGACCATGTGCGCCGTCCGTTCACCCGACCTCCCGAAGGTGAGGTAACCACCCGGGCGGCATCTGTCCGGCCTTTGTGAGGGATCAAGGGGCCCAAGACAGGTCAAAGATATGGTTCGGACGGTCACGGTCCCGGTCGTTCCCTCCCCACCGACCAGCCCGGCCGCCTTCGCGAACCCCGGGCACCACTCCCGGCACGACCCCCGTCAGGCCGCCTCGGCCCGGTGGACCGGCCGACGTCCCGCCTGCCGCGCCGGCTGGAGTCCCGCCTTCCGCGCGGTCGCCCGGGACCCCTCGTCCAGCACGGTGCGGAGGACGTCCGGCTTGTTGCTGATGACGCCGTCCACGCCGAGCCGCAGGACGCCGCGCATGCCGGACGGATCGTCCACGGTCCAGGTGAGGACCTCCATGCCGAGCGCGTGCACGCTCTCCACCAGCGACCCGGTGAGATCGGCGGACGTCGGGTTGATCTGGTCGGCGAACTCCGCCAGGCCGGGCAGCTCGGCCTCCGTGGGCGTGCCGATCAACCCGACCGGGACGGCGGGCAGCAGCGCGTGGAAGCGGCGCATCGAATCCCAGTCGAACGACTGCACCACCAGGCGCCGCCCGAGCGGGTCGGGATCCAGCCAACGGGGATTCCGGCGCAGCTCGGCCGCGATACGCCCTTCGATCCCGGGATAGAGCGCCGGACTCTTGATCTCCAGCAGCAGCCCCGGCCCGGCCTCGGGCACGCCGCGCAGCGTCTCGCCCAGCGTGGGGATCCGCTCGCCCTTGAAGCGCGCGTCGAACCACGACCCCGCGTCCAGTCTCCGGATCTGCGCGAGCGTGAACGAGGACACCGTCCACGGCGCCGCGCCCGGGAAGACCTTCTCCACATCGGTCGTCCGGGCCAGGCCGGTGTCGTGCACGACGACCAGCTCGTGGTCCTTCGTCTCCTGCACGTCGAGCTCGAACATGTCCACGCGCTGGGCAGCGGCCAGCCGGAACGCCGCGATCGTGTTCTCCGGCGCATACGCGGACGCCCCACGGTGCGCGACCCCCGCCACTCCGGCCCACCCCGGCGCGGGCGGCACCGGCACCGGGGTGGGCGCGGGAACGATCGGCCCGGGGCGCGCGACGGCGGCCGTGGCGGTGCCGCTCATGGCGGTGATCGCCGTGGCCGCCACGACAGCGGCGATGGAAGGACCGGCCCATCGGAACATGGTCACCTCTCAAAGCTGGGAGAAAGCCGTCTCTCACCTTTGAGGTGCCCAATGTCCCCAGAGTGACGAACCAGTGGCGGACAGTAAAAATTGCGCGATCAGCCGGGCGCCGTCCCGCGGACTCGTCCGGTGACGCTCAACCAGGCGAACCCGAACCGGCGGCCTTCGGGTCTGTGAGGTCGTGATCGGCATCGCCCGAGTCGGCGACGGCGTCGGCCGGGCGGGTGCCCTTGGCCGCGCGGGAGAGCATCAGGGCGCCGACCAGGAGCCTGCGGGCACCGCGGCGCCGGCGGCGGGCGAGCGGCCGGGGAAGGCGGATCCGCCGGGTGGACGGGTCGTCGCCGGGGACCGGCACCGGCTCGGCGTCGGTCGGCGGGCGCGGGACGGCGAGGCGGGTCTGGCGCTTGCGTCCCCGAAGTGTCACCGACTTGCCCAGGTCCCACTCCTCGACCTCGGCCAAGTGCGCGAGGTCCAGCACGGTGGACGAGGCGAGCACCCGGCCCGGCGCCCCCTTCGCCAGATCGCTGAGCCGGGCCGCCTCGTTCACCGGATCACCGATCACGGTGTACTCGAACCGCTGCTCGGCGCCGATGTACCCGGCGACGACCGGGCCCGCGGACACGCCGATCCCGGCATCCAGCATCGGGACCTCCGCGCGCAGCCGCAGGGCGAGCTCGCGGGCGGCACCGAGCACCGCTCCGGCGGGGTCCTCCAGTTCGGTGGGGGCGCCGAAGATGGCCAGCGCGGCGTCGCCCTCGAACTTGTTGATCCATCCGCCATGCCGTCCCACCATGTTCACCACCACGCCGAAGAACGCGTTGAGCAGGCCGACCACCTCGTCCGGGCTGCGCGTCTCCGCGAGCGTGGTGGACCCGGTGAGGTCGACGAACAGGACGGCCACCTCGCGGGTCTCGCCGCCCAGCGTGATGTCGCCGTGCTCGAGGGCGAGGCCCGCGACCGGCTCGCCGACGTGCCGGCCGAACAGGTCGCGGAGCCGCGCGTGGTCGCGGAGCCCGGCGACCATGTGGTTGAACCCGGCCTGGAGCTGGCCGACCTCGCTGGCGTCGTAGACCGCGACCTCGGCGCCGAGATCGCCCCGCTCCACCCGCGCCATGCCCGTGCGCACCGACTTGATCGGGTCCGCGATCGCCCGGGTGGCCATGTAGGTGACCTGCACTCCGACCACCAGCGCGGCGCCGCCCAGCCCGAGGACGGTGATCGCGAGCTGGGTGGTCTGGATGCCCGGTGCGGCCAGCGCCGCGATGGCCACGCAGATCAGGCCGAACACCGGGATCGCGGTGCCGAGCGCCCACGCGAGCATCACCCGGGTGGTGACGCCGGGCAGCCGGATCCGGCGCGGCTGGTCGCTGGCCAGCACCAGCGCCGCCGCCGGGCGCAGCAGCCGTTCGGACAGCAGGTACACGATCGTGGACGTCGTCATCGCGCCGAGCAGGCAGGTCAACCCGGTCTTCACCGCGAGCCGAGCGGTGAACAGGGTCAGGTCGAGCGCCGCCCAGCCGACGGCGCCGACCGCCCACAGCGCACCGACGAGCAGGGTGAGGCGCAGCGGGCCGAGCAGCACGGCACGCCCTTGACCGCGGTCGGGGATGCCGCCCTCCCGGACGAGCCGGACGACCGGCCGCCACAGGCGCAGCCCGAGAGCCAGCGCGACCGGCCCCGCGGCGATCGGGTAGCTGAAGAACGCGATCGCGTTCACCAGATGGACGTGGCCGCGGTCGTCGAGCGGCGGGTCGGGCACCACGAACGTCGCGAACAGCAGCACGACCAGGGATCCGGTGAGGTTGGCGACCACCACCACGACGAGCAGCACCCACCGCACCCGGACCTCGAGCATGGTGCGCGGCACCCCGGGCAGCTGGTCCAGTCGTGCGCCGAGGTTGCGCGCCACCGCCCTGCCGCTCACATGTGCCTCCCGTTCAGGAGGTCCGCGGCCCGCTTCGGCTGCCGGACGACGTCAAGGACATCTCACGATAGATCGCATCAAGGCGCACCGCCCGGATGACGGGTCATTATGTCGACCCCCCACAGCACACCACCGAGCCCGCCCCGCCGCCACTGCGGACCGTCCGCCCCGCCCCTCGACGAACCACGTTCTCGGGTAGGATTCCCGTCATGGGATCACCTGGCTGCTACTACCCCATCGAGCTGAGGTACTACATCTAGCCTCCCGCGCTGACGCACGACGTTCCTGACGTCGCCGTCCCGCGGTAGAGGCGTCTCGCGCCGCCGTCGTTCCGAACGGCGCTCAGCGAGTTCCTCTCCTGGCCCGACCCGCTGCCGGGTTGTTCCCCTTCTGTTTCCGTCGTACTGACGCCCACACCCCTGTCCGCATTCGCGAATGCGTTTCGCAACGCAGGGACGACGGGCAACGCGTCCGCGCCGTCAGCACGATCCCTGGGCGACTCCCGGTGAGCGGTTCCGTTTCCTCACCGCCCACCCGGTCCCGCGCGGGCCGGGCCTGAACACCTGGAGGTCGCATGACCCGCCATCGGCAGACATCACAGCTCACGCTCAAGGACGTCGCCAAGGGATACGAGGGGCACATCGTGCTCGACCGCGTGTCCCTCACCATCCGGACCGGGGAGAAGGTCGGCGTCATCGGCGAGAACGGCTCAGGGAAGTCGACCCTCCTCCGGCTGATCTCGGGCGCGGAGGAACCCGACGCGGGCGAGGTCACCGTCGCCGCACCGGGCGGGGTCGGGCATCTCGGGCAGACGCTCGGCCTGGCCCCGGACCTCACCGTGTCCGACGCCGTCGACCACGCGCTCGGCGATCTACGCGACCTGGAGCGCCGGATGCGTGAGGCCGAGGCGTCGCTGGCGGACGCGTCCCCGGACGAACTCGCCGCCTACGGCGACCTGCTCGCCGCCTACGAGGCGCGCGGCGGCTACGAGGCCGACGCGCGCGTCGAGGCCGCGCTGCACGGCCTCGGCCTCGGGCACATCGCGCTCGACCGTCCGCTCGGGGGACTCTCCGGCGGGGAGCAGTCCCGGCTGGGACTGGCCTGCGTCCTTGCCGCCGCACCCGAGCTCCTGCTGCTCGACGAGCCCACCAACCACCTGGACGAACGGGCCGTGACCTGGCTGGAGGAACGGCTCCGGGCGCACCGCGGCACCGTCGTCACCGTCACCCACGACCGGGCGTTCCTCGACGGGTTCGCGACCGCGATCCTCGAAGTGGACCGCGACCGGCACTCGGTCGTCCGCTACGGCGACGGCTGGGACGGCTACCTGGCGGGCAAGGCCGTCGCCCGGCGCCGCTGGGAGCAGGAGTACGCCGACTGGCTCGCCGAGATCGAGCGGCAGACCGAGCTGGCCGAGTCCAACGCCGCACGGCTCAGCGCGATCGGGCCCGTCGCCCGGGAGCAGCGCGTCACTGGCCACCGCCGTTCGCACGAGGGCGGGGTGTCCGCGCTGATCCGGAACGCGCGGGAGCGGTTGCAGCGGCTGCGCGACGCCCCCGTCCCCCGTCCGCCCGACCCGCTGCGCTTCGCCGCGCGGATCGAGGGCGGCAAGGGGGACGGCCTCACCGCCGAACTCGCCGCGGTACGGGTCGCCGGCCGTCTCGACATCGAGACGTTCACCCTCGCGCCCGGCGAGCGGACGCTCCTGACCGGCCCGAACGGCGCCGGGAAGACGACGTTCCTGCGCGTCCTCGCCGGCGATCTCGCGCAGGACCACGGCAAGGTCAAACGTCCCAAACGGATCGGGTACCTCCGCCAGGAACTCCCGGCCGAACGCTCGCGGGGCAGCGTGCTCGCCGCGTTCGCCGAGGGGCTCCCGGGCCCGCCCGACGACCACGCCGACGCCCTGCTGGCCCTCGGCCTCTTCCGGGAGCGGGACCTCCGGCGGCCCGTCGCGGTCCTGTCCGTCGGGCAGCGCAGGCGGCTGGAGCTGGCCCGCCTGGTGACCCGTCCGGCCGACCTGCTGATCCTGGACGAGCCCACCAACCACCTCTCGCTGTCCCTCATCGAAGAACTGGAGGCCGCACTGGACTCGTACCGCGGTTCCCTGCTCGTGGTCTCACACGACCGCCGCTTCCGCAGCGGCTTCACCGGCACCCGCGCCGAACTCCGCGACGGACGCCTGGTCGGCGCCGCCTAGCAGCGCGTCGGGGCGCCCCGGTCAGGCCGGGGCGCCCCACTCCGCCTCCGCCTCAGTCGGCGAGGCTCTCGCCGACCGGCTCGGTCGCCGTCGGCACCTCGGCCCGGCCGGGCCTGGTCCCCATCAGGACGGCCCATCCGACCAGGATCACCGCCAGCCAGCCGGCCATCACGTACAGCGCGACCCGGGTGTCGTGCTCCCACGCGATCGTCACGGTGACGAACACGAAGAAGGCCAGAACCATCCAGTTCGTGTACGGCGCGCCCGGCATCCGGTACGACGACTTGGGCAGGAGCCCGGCCGACGACCTGCGCCGATAGACCATGTGAGCGACCAGGATGACCGTCCACACCAGGATCGCGCCGCCGGTGGACACCGAGGTGATGTACTCGAACGCCTTCTCCGGCACCACCGCGTTGACCACGACGCCGATGCCCATCACCAGCGCCGAGATGACCACGGTCAGCACCGGGACCCCGCGGCCGTTCAGCCGCGCGAGCGCCTTCGGCCCGTCCCCGTTCACCCCGGCGGTGCGCAGCATCCGCGACGTCGAGTAGAGCCCGCCGGCGTTGCAGGACGACAGCGCCGCGGTGAGGACCACGAAGTTGACGATGTCCCCGCCGCCCGGGATGCCGATCTTGTCGAAGGCCAGCACGAACGGGCTCGCGCCGCCCTTGAACTCGGTCCAGCTGACCACCGAGAGGATCACCAGCAGCGACCCCAGGTAGAACAGCGCGAACCGGATCGGCAGCGCGTTGATCGCCCGCGGGATGTTCTTCTCCGGGTCCTTGGCCTCGCTCGCGGTCACCCCGACCAGCTCGACACCCAGGTAGGCGAACATCACCATCTGGAGCGTCATCAGCATCGGGCTGAGGCCTTCGGGGAAGAACCCGCCGTGCGACCACAGGTTGTCCACCGAGGCGGTGTCCCCCGCGTCGCTGAACCCGAAGACCAGCACGCCGATCCCCACCAGGATCATCATCACGATCGCCGCGACCTTGATCATCGCGAACCAGAACTCGAGCTCGCCGAAGAGCTTCACCGAGATCATGTTGACCACGAACAGCACCACCAGCGCGACCAGCGCCGTCTGCCACTGCTCGACACCCGGCCACCACTTCTGGATGTACTTGCCGGCCGCGGTCAGCTCCGCCATGCCCGTCGTCACCCAGATGATCCAGTACGTCCAGGTGGTCGCGTATCCCCAGAACGGCCCGAGGAACTCCCGCGCGTACCCCGCGAACCCCCCCTCCGCCCGCCGGTAGGTGAGCAGTTCGCCGAGCGCCCGCATCACGAAGAACAGCATCACCCCGGCGACGGCGTACGTCAGGATCAGGCTCGGCCCCGCCTTGGCGATGTTCTCCCCGGCCCCGAGGAACAGCCCGGTGCCGATCGTCCCGCCGATCGCCAGCATCTGGACCTGCCGGGTCCCGAGCCCCCGCTGATAGCCCTCCGTGGAGGTCGGTTCATCCATATGTCAGGCCTTTCTCACGTCCTCGCCAGCACCGCAGCGCCGTGACGCCGGTCAGGGGGTAGAAACCCGACCACAGAAGCGAAGAAGGTGACGACCGCGCCATAAGACAACGAACTCACCACCGATCCGGTATCGGCCCGGTACCTCTCCGTTATGGCCGGCGCCCCACCCAGGAGCGGACGATCCCCACATTCCCCCATACCCCCTCCCACCAGGACGTTCACCCCCACCGATATCGAGTTGGCGCTCCCCCCGGCCATCGCGTATGCTCTCGGACGTCGCCAAAGACCGGGCCAGCCCGGTCGGGGGACACCTCCAGAGCCGCTAAGCTCGGAGCAGCAAGGTCCTGTGGAGCAGTTAGGAGTGCTCGCCACCCTGTCAAGGTGGAGGCCGCGGGTTCAAATCCCGTCAGGACCGCCAGACGTGCGGATGCGCGTCGTTGGGCAGGTAGCTCAGTCGGTACGAGCGTCCGCCTGAAAAGCGGAAGGTCGGCGGTTCGACCCCGCCCCTGCCCACCTCTCCAAACAGCGAAGAACGGCCCCTGACCAGCGTTTACGCGGTCAGGGGCCGTTCTCGCATGTCCGGCTGTGTCCGGCTGTGATCTACGGTTTGCGGCTGGCCGTGCGGAATACGTGCGGAACTCAGTCGCCGCGTAGCGCCTGCTCAATGCGCCGCTTGGCGGTCTCGTCCTGCCCCTCGATGCACTTGGCGTAGACGCGGAGCAGGACTTCCACACTGTGGCCGGCCCACTCGGCGATGCGGGTCGGAGGCACACCTCCGTTGAGCCACGTGGACACGCACGCGTGCCGAAGGTCGTAGACCCTCTTCACGAGCGGCGAAGCATACTCGGCATCGCTCAGCACCGCCCGACGGGCGGCATCCCACGCGCGCCGGTAGGTGATGCCAGCCAGTTCCCCTCCCCGGACCCCCCAGAACAACCGACCACCGGGCCCGGGACCGATGTCGCGCAGGTGGGCACGCAAGATGCGCGTGAGCGGCGGGGGCGTGGGCACGCGGCGCCATTCGCCCTCGGCGCGACCCTTGAGGCGCCGTTGTTCGCGGTTCGCGCCGTCGTCAGTCCAGTCGGTTCCTACCTCGGGGCTGGCAGTGCTGAAGTGAAGCTCTTCTCCACGTCTTCAAGGGCGCCCGCTCCGCGGCCGCCGGCGGCCGCCCGCCCCGGCGCGCCGGGCATGCGGCCTGTCCCGTCCGGTCCCGCCGCGCCGCGTCGCCCGTCCGCTACACCAATGAAGCGTCCTATCGAGGAAGAGCGGCTCACTCAAGAGCGCTGGCGGGGTACACGGCGGGCGTAGGGTGGCGTACGTTCGAGATGGGCGAGCCGACCCGACAGGATGCCGGGCCGGCTCGGTGGTGGTGGTGCCTGCGCTATCGAGCCAAGCTCACGATGGCTTCGGCCAGCTGTGCAAGAGCTGCCAGAGCCGCAGGCGCTACCACCCACCAAACTCGGCTGATCCGAGTGCGGCGATCCCGCGTCACCTGATCCCACCTCCTCTCGTTAGGTGCCGTGGCCACACGCACCTATGCCGAGGGGGAGATCCGTCGAGCAGGACTCAACGAACCTATCGGCTAAACAGGCCCGAGCCCCACAAGTCCATAAGCCGCTGACCTGCGAAAATCATGAACCTCTGGCGCAACAGAATCGGCGGCGTCAACATATGTTGATGTGGAGATCAATGAGAGGTTCGAGACCTTCCTAGGGCGCGTCGGCCGGAAGCTCGTGACGAGGTTGATCAAGGTCGAGGGGGGCGACCCAGATGACCTAATTGAGCGGATCAAGATGACGTCGCGCATGATTGAGCAGCTAGAGGGGCAGTTAACCTTCCTCATCACCGCAGGGAAGGACGACACTAGCCAAGGAATGGCTCTCCTCAGAGAGATCCTCAGCAGCCCGCCAGCGGACAATCTTCCGACCTGGAAGGAAGTCGGCGAGGCTCTGGGAGTCAGCCCCCAGGCAGCCCACCGAAAGTACGGGGCGATGCGGAGGAGGCTGTCCGGCAAGACTCGCGAGTACGAGTGAACCTGCGACCACAGACGGGCGGGGTACCACGAGCGGGCCAGCGCCAGTCGGTCCTAAAGATCCGAGTGGGACTTGAACGGGGCTGAACCAGGGGGCTCCGCCGCCCCCTGGACCCCCGCGGGCCGGGGCACTCATTCGCGCGAGACTGTCTGTCACACCTTGCGGGCCGTTCGCGCGAACGAGCACCCCGGAGCGTTGCGCGCCCGTACGGCATGTGTCTTCGAGGAGACCAACGGCCCGGTCAAGCACGAGGCGTCGTGCCATTAGCGTGCCATTAGGGGCGGTCAGTGAGGGGTACTCACGGTCACTTGCGGCGTCGATTTCCGTCACCCGCTCCACCGCGCCTAGGTTCCGATGCCACCGCACAGATCAGCATGAGCGGTCTTCCGGTGGCTGTAAGCCCAAGGGCAGGGCACGAGTGTGTGACGCCCCGTCTGTGCTTGCTCCGCGGCAAGTCATTCGCTTATTGGGTTCACCCGAAGACGTCTGCCCTCTACAATCTTCGTACTTTATCGGCGAGTTTGAGGAGTTTTCGTGTCGGCCAACGCCAAGCTCCGGGGTCATTTGAGCCCCCATATGCAGGATGAGGAGACGATCGACGTGGCGGTCGTCGCCCAACTCAAACGCGGGATGAAGCAGCACCTGGCAAAGAATCTGGCAACTGGGCTGGCAACCGGGCTGGCGACGACGGCAGCCACAGGCGGTGTCGGGCTGATCGCGTTCGCCTCTCTGCCGGCGGTGTGGGTCGTAGTGACATCTCAGCGGGTCCTGATGTACGCCAAGACCAGCAGCGCCTCCAAGCCGGGCAAGCTGGTGTTTGAGGCGCCCCGGCAGGCCGTCACCGCCAGTATGAAGTCCCGGCTGTTCACTCAGGTAATCATCGCCGACCGCAGCGATGGCCAATCGCTGGCTCGGCTGAACCTCGGACTCAGGAGAAAGCGCGCCAACAGCATCGTCGTCTCCGTCGAACGCTGAGCCGAATACGGGCCGAGATTCGGAGGCATAGGGAAGAAACGACAGGTCAGGCGCGTATGGCGGTGGGACTGTAAATCCGTCGGCTTAGCCTTCCCAGGTTCGAACCCTGGACCCGCCACACCAGCAGCAACAACCCCTGACCAGGCAGAACCCGGTCAGGGGCTGTTCTCGTCATGTCCGGCTGTCGGTGATCGTTTACGGCTCTCTACGGGTGGCTGGGTGGAATACGGGTTGAAGTCTGGCGCCTCGTTAGACCTCGTCGACCGCGCTCCGCAGGAGATCCTCCGGCGTCCGGTGGACCTGGGTTGCTTGGGAGATCCGGCGCTTGGCTTCCTCTGCCTGCCCGACAACGCACTTGGCGTAGACGCGTAGGAGTACGGCCACGCTGCGGCCGGCCCACTCGGCCACTTGTGCGGGCGGCACTCCCGCGCTGAGCCACGTGGAGACGGCGGCATGCCGGTCGAGAGCCAGCGTTTCAGAAGTGGGGCGCCACCTGGTGACGACGGACGACTGACCACGTGGGGGGCCGGCAGATGCTGGCCCCCACGTGGCTCCTGGTGCTCCCGTGCCTTGCAAGGCGTGTGCTGAATACGTGCCGAAGTTGCATGCCACGGGGGCAAAGCAGCAGGTCACGCGGACAATGCTAGTTGGACTGTAAAGCGGAGGGTCGGCGATTCGACCCGCCCCTGCCCACCTCGCATGAGCAGCAAAAACGCCCCGGAGCCAACAGGCCCGGGGCGTTGTCATTGACAGCAACCGCACATCTCCCACGAGGGGACGGGTCAGCAGACCGACACCGCCGACACCGCTCCGATCGGCAGCCACGCTATGCGAGTCACCACCTCAGTAAGTGATCAATCGAGCCCAACCGGTTCCCGGCCCTTTGCCCATCTGCGCAACCTCCACCGATAGACCGGCCCAATCGCAAACCGGAGAGTCGCCCTGTCCCCGTCCACGACCAGCCGAAGCCGCCTGATGGCCGGAGACCCATCGGTCGAGCGCAGCCGAAGACTCAGCAGGCGAACCCGCAGGAAAGCCCTCCACGTGCCCTCATCCCGCTGAGCCTGCAGCACCAGCCGGACTGCCTCGAACGCCGGAAGAGCCTGGAACTCGCACCGCATCGTGGGCTGGTCTCTCTCAATCTCCCGCAGCAAAGCGATGGGCCGGCTCCCACAGGTGAGCACGTAATCGGCTCTGTCCATGCCCGCCATCCTCCCCCAGCCCCACGCCTCAGCATTCATCCGGACCACTCAATCTGGCGACGCAGCGGATGCCCCTCCCCAAGCCCTCAGACTGACAGCAACAGCAGCCACCAGCCCCAGCCACGGGCCCACGCCCACAGCCGGTCAACCTCGGTCGATGCTCGCGCGGCAGGGGTGTTGCTCTAGCTGAAAAGCGGAAGGTCGACGGTTCGCCCCCGCCCCTGCCCACCTTCACACCTCTGACCAGCAGGAACACGGTCAGAGGTGCTCTCATTTCCGGCCTCGAAGCGGCCTCAAGCGGATGCACACCGCTCGAACACCTTCCGCCTATCGCACACACGAAGCCTCCCGCCCCAACTCAGCGAACCGAACTCCACGACCGCCACACCCGTACCCGCAGCCGGCAACGGCACAGCGAACGCCGCTCCGGGGCCCTCAGCGGCAGAAGAGTGCGTCTGGGACGTTGGCGACACCAAATATTCGGTGGCCCTACCCGGCCCACGGTGGTGAAGTGACGGAGTGAAGCAGCAGCGCAAGCGGCGGTCCATGGGGCGCACGACGCCCCTTCCCGTACGCCACCACGCACGCATCGCCGCAGCTCAGAGCGGCGATGCACGAGTGAACGCCTCGATCGGCCCCAGCGGCGAGGTCATCGCACTGTGGACGGCCGCCGCCGACGTGCCGTGAGGTCGACTACGACGCAACCAGGCTGGGCCGTCTTCCCAGACCCTCGGGCTCCTCGCCCGGTGACCACTCGGGTGACGCTGCACTCGCCGACGCTGGCCAACGTAACCACGATCCGCGACTTCCCGCTCGCGCACCCGACCGTCCAGCCGCTGCCGAACGGCCGGGTTCTCGCCGTGGGCGCCAGGGCTCGATGGCGCCGGGACGGTCCAGACCGCAATGCGATCATCTACTCCGCCGACGGAACCACTCTTGCCGCCGAAACGCTCGGGGACGGCATCCAACACGTCTTCACCACCGGCACCGGTCACGTCTGGGTGGGCTACTTCGACGAAGGCGTCTACGGCAACCGCGGCTGGGGCGAGCCCGGCTCCCAGGAACCGATCGGCTCCTGCGGGCTCACACGATTCTCCCCGGATCTGAAGGCCGACTGGCGGTTCCCCTCCCACGTGGACAACCCGTGGGGCGCGATCAGCGACTGCTATGCGCTCAACGTCGACGCGGACACCGCCTGGACGTGCTACTACACGGGCTTCCCCATCATCCGCATTCACGATGGGACTCTCACCAGCTGGCACGGCGACGGCACCGCCGCAAAGGCGCTCATCACCGACGGCTCACGCATCGCCCTGTACGGCGGATACAACACCGACCGCGACCGCCTGTTCGCCGGACAACTCGCCGATGGCCGAATGCGGGGCACCGGGGAATACCGAGTCGTACTCCCGGACGGGCAGAAACTCCCCAGCGACGCGCTTGTCATCGGACGCGGCCCCGACCTACACATCCTCACAGACGCGGACTGTTACCGGCTCGACCTCAGCGACATCCCAGCCGAACCATGACGCCGCCCGCAGGCTACGGCGGTGATTGTTGAGGACGTTGGCGGCGACTCCATAGAGCCAGGGCAGCAGCGAGTCCGTGCTCAGCCGTACCTTGGCCCGCCGCCGCCAGGTCTCCATGAAGACCACGGAGGTGAGGTCCTCGGCCGCCGACCAGTCCGCCGTTCGCCGGAAGCAGTAGTTGTAGATCGTGCGCGAATGCCGATCGAAGAGCTCACCGAAGGCTCGCTCGTCGCCGTCCCGCGCACGGATCCACAACTCCCTGTCCGGAGGGGGTTCGAGGGTCATGGCCTTCTAGTGTCCGCTCCGCCCCTTCGGTTCCCTCCCGGTTCGATCGGCCACCGAGACCGCAACGGGCGGCAGGCCGGGTTGAGAGGACGCGTCCAAGTGCGTGCGTGGGTCCGGAGGGCGCGGAAGATCTTCTAGCCTGGCCGGATGGCGGACAACACCGAGGACCTCGCGCTTCCCACCGCGCTCGCCGAAGTCGCCGTGATCGGCTTCACCTGGGAGTGGGACGAGGAGACGGACGAAGGGCGCGGCGTCGACTTCGAGATCTACGAGCGGATCGAGGATCCCGCCCGGACCGCGTGGTGGTTCCGGCTGTGGACCGGCAACCCCGAGGTCGATGGCGGTCAGTTCCGGTTCTTCGGCACGACCGGCGCCGGTGACTACGCCGGCTTCTGGCTCGTGCGACCCGGGGCGCCGCTCATCGACCAGCCAGTCGTCTACGTCGGCTCCGAAGGCGAGCACGAGGTGCTCGCCGGCGACCTCGGCGACCTGCTCTGGGTGTTCGCCGCCGGCCTCGGGCCCGCCGAAGCCTCCACCGAATCCGATCCCGCCGCCGAACCCCACGCCGGCTTCCGCGCCATCGCCGAGCGTCACGCGCCCGGCCGGCGGCGTCCGCCCGAGGAGATCGTCGTCGCGGCGCAGGCCGAATTCCCGGACTTCCACGAGCACATCGCCGCTCTGATCCGCTGAGCGGACGGTCGGTCCATGTCATCGGCAGGCGGGCGATCGCTGCCGCGAGGCTTCCGGTGCTCGGGCCCTGGTCGTCCCTGCGCTCCGGTCCGCTTGCCTCCGGAGTCCACGGGTGCTGTCGTCGTTCTGGCCAGGCCGAGGATACGCAGGTCAGCGGCTACAGCGGCGGGCCATTAGCCAGGGTGATCAAGGGGCAGTCTCGGTCACTTGCGGTACGGCGCTGCGTCAGGTCAGCGGTACCAGGAGGCCGGACCGGAACTCTTCCCAAGCTGAAGTCTCATGGGAACGTGGTCTCGGTCGAGCAGGCGCTCGATGTGGCTTAGCAACCATCTCCGCATGCCGAGCGTCTCAGTCAGTGGTCCGTCCGTTGGGCTATGGGGCAGGAAGCCGGTTCGACGCCGGCCGAGGGTGTCTCACTCGGATCTCTAGCCTTGATCTCACTCACGGTCCTGGGTAACTGGCTCCTGGACATGGTCAAGCGCAGGCAGAGTGACGAGGGAGGTACCACCATGGAGGAACGTTCTGATCTTCTCCAAGTGGTCGTGAGCAGCCTCGCGGGAAGCGTCCTCCTGCCCACAGCCGAGCGGACGGCGACGGCAACGTTGACGGCAACGACAGCGACCGAAGCGCACCACGGGCGTCCGTCAGGCACCGCCTGACCTCCGTTGGTGTGTGGGCGCAGGGTGGTTGCTACATCTGAAAAGCGGAAGGTCGGCGGTTCGACCCCGCCCCTGCCCACCTCACCTGAGCAGCAAAAACGCCCCGGAGCCTACATGGCCCGGGGCATTTTTGACGGCAACCTTGACGGCAACGTCCTCAGCCGAGCACATCTCCCAGCTTCCGCAGCGCGGCCCGCTTGTCCTCCAGCGAGGTGTGAGCGTAGATCGTCATCGTCACTTCGATATCGCTGTGCCCGACGATCTCCTTGACGACGTTGGGCGCGACACCGAGGGCGAGCAGCAGCGAGACGCAGGTGTACCGGATGTCGTGGAAACGGACCGAGCCCAGCCCGGCGGCCCCGCGAACACGCCCCCAGCTACGACGGAGATTGTCCGTACCGGCCGTGGTCGGCACGAAGACCGCACCCTCGTATCGCCCGTCCTTGCGTTGGTAGATCGTTCCTTCTCCGTTCGCGCGCTTGCGCGAGCGTACGGCCATCAGCGAGCTGGCGGGAATCGCCACCCTCACCCGGAACGAAGTCTCCCGCTGGGAGCGCGGCGAACGCGTCCCGACGACTGGTTGCCCTACATCGCCCGCGCCCACAACATCCGGCTTTCGGTGCTGGAACGCATGGCCGCCCACGCCCGAGGCGACCAGCCCGCCACCGAGGACGCCCCGTCGACCTGTCGGCCCTGTTCCCCGGGGGTCAGGCGCTCAAAACGCGCATCGCCAACGCCTGGCACAGCCCCACGGTCGCCAACGCCGGCGCCGGCCCCGCCCTGGTCCTGGTCGGCGGCTACGCCGGATCAGACCTGTCCGGCTGGGCCGTCCTAGACGAGGACACCCTCACCCGCCGCATGATCGAACGTCTGCTCACCTCACTCGGCGCAGATCCCCACGACCGCCACACCCCGTTCACCGAACCAGACTCTCCAGGCTAATAGACCCCACTGCTAGGACCATACCGACAGGACTGTTAAGTTAGACCCATGAGTCTAGTTAGGGAGACGTCATTGAAGACCATCGTGATCACTGGGGGCACCGACGGCATCGGCAGGGGACTGGGCCTGCACTACCTGGGCCGCGGCGACCGGGTGATCGTCGTCGGCAGCAACCCGGACAAGGGCCGCCGGTTCCTGGAGGAGGCCCAGGCCATCGGCTCGGGCGAGCGCGCCGCATACATTCAGGCCGATCTGAGTCTGGTGGCCGAGAACCGGCGGGTCGTCGCCGAAATTGCGCAGAGCCACCCGGTCGTGGACGCCCTGGTGCTGGCCGCGCGCTACTACCGCTCGACCCGCCGCGAGACCGCCGAGGGCATCGAGCACAACTTCGCGCTGTTCTACCTCAGCCGGTATCTGTTCAGCCACGGCCTGGCCGACCGGCTGGAGGCAGGGGAACAGCCAGTGATCCTCAACCTGGCCGGACCGGGCGGTGACCTGTCGGCAATGAACTGGGACGACCTCCAGTTCACCCGCGACTACCGGCCGGACCGGATCATGGCGCAATGCGGCAAACTCAGCGACCTGGCCGGCGTCGAATTCACCACCGCACACCCCGGCACCAGGATCCGTTACGTCCTGACGCATCCCGGCCTGACCGCCACCGGATTCACCGGTGACTACAACGAGGCCGACGCTGCGCTGGTCGCCGGAATGCACGACCGCGGCCAGCCGGTCGACGCGGCCGTGGACATGCTGCGACGCCACCTCGACAACCCCGACCCAGAACCCTTGAGCGCCTACATGCAGCACACCAAGATCGACGTGGGCGGCGCGCCCTTCGACCCCGCCGCCGCGCGACGGTTGGCGAACATCACCCAGACCGTGCTCTCCGGGAGCGGCCAACCGGCCTAGAAGGCCGTCCTGCGATCCACAACGAGCGCTGTCCCCGATCGCCGTGATCGGCCCCAACGACATCGACGGGCAGGGCATGAATGCGTGGACTCCCGTGCGGGCCTGCCGGTCCCACTGGAGGCGCCCGCCGAACTGCTGACGCGGGCCAGGTAACTCGTTCGGGGAACTTGTTCGGGCGGCTTCCGGTGCTCGGGCCGTGGCCAGCCCTGCGCTCCGGGTCCACTTGCCCTCGAACCATGCGGGTGCTGCCGCAGGTCAAAGCAACTGCTGTACAGCACAGAAGTACAGCAATAGCCCCTCACAACGCTTATACGATCTTCCAGCGGCACACGTCGCGAGCCGGGTCAGACCATGTCGGTCCAGGAGCGCCGGTGGTTCGCCAGGTGGTCACGGGCGCGGGGCCTGGCAGGATGCGCGGCGCGCCTAGCGATTGACTTCCCCGGTCAGCGCCGACAAGCGTGACGGAAACCCTGACGGCAACGTCGACCACCAACCCCACCCATCGGCACACGTCCAGCACCGTCCGACCTCGGCAGATGGGGCGGCGGCAGGGAGATCGCTACTTCTGAATAGCGGACGGTCACCCGACCGACCTTGGCTCAGTTGAGCGAGCCTGAAGCGGGGGTCTCGCGACCCCCAGCCCCCCGCGGGCCGGAGGGCCCGCCCGCGCGAAGCTGTCTGTCACACCGTCTCGTCGTTCGCGCGGGCGCACCCTCCGGGACGGGCGTGCGTGCTAACGACGGCGCTACAGCGAGGTTGAATGATCTTGGACGGGTGTGGACGTCCGGGCGGGCGCGGTGCTGGTCAGGGACTCGTGGGGACTGCGCTGGACGACGCTGATCTTGCTACGGATCAGAAGGTTGGGGGTTCGAATCCCTCCGGCTGCACCAGGTCAATGGCCCCTTCCAGACCTGGAAGGGGCCATTGCTGTGCCGTGGGAGCCACGGTGGGAGCCACGCGCCCAGTGCAACCTGAGCACCTCACCGCGCCGCAACCCGTACGCGAGCGCGATCATGACCGCTATCTAGAAGCGATGCCCGGTCACCTCATCAAGGGCGGCGGCGCTCAGGCCGCTGTGCGGCCCCGCGCCAGGCCGCCCGGAGCGTGCGGCGTGGGCGCCAGTCACCGGACGGCCGCGCATCGTGCCACGTCCGTCGGCCTCGCCCCGTCCGCCCGCCGCGGGCCGCACCGCCGCCAAGTCCTAAGCGGCGCCGTTGCGCCGAGGCCCGTTCGTCAATGGGCATCAGGCCGTGACCGTAGTCGAGCGTTGTTGCAACTCATCAGGGTCAGCACGGGGCGTTTCTGGTTGAGCGAATTCGATCAACGGGGCCTTCGCAGCCCCCTTGACCCCCGCGACCCGGAGGGCACTCCCGCGCGAAACGGTCTGTCTGAGACTGGGCGCCGTTCGCGCGGGAGCACCCTCCGGGTTGGCGTGGGCGCTAACGGTGGTGCTGACAACGACCGAGCCCTGGATCTCGCTCATCGACCGCTCCCAACGACGCCGGACCAGGCAACATGAGCGACACGTTCGACGGCTGAAAGCGCGAGGTCAGTATCGCCGAGACCGTCAGCAACAGTGACAGCAACAGCGGCAACCGGCCCCAATCACGGGCGCATACTGGCAGCCGGTCAGCCTCGATCGATGCTCGCGCGGCAGGGGTGTTGCTTAGCTGAAAAGCGGAAGGTCGGCGGTTCGCCCCAGCCCCTGCCCACCTCACACGAGCAGCAAAAACGCCCCGGAGCCAACAGGCCCGGGGCATTTTTGCGTCGACCGCCTCACCTTCGGCGGCACCATCATCGAAACCGGCACCGACTCCCACTGCCTCTCCCGGACCCGCGCAGGACGCCAGCCCTGACTGCTAATGGACACCGAAAGCTGAGTCTGATGCCGATTTCGTGACGGATCTACCGCCGTGATCTCGAGGGCTGCCGGTCAGACGATCCAGGGGGGTGTGATCTTGTTGTCGGCGTCGCCGGGGGTCCAGGCGTGAGCGTCGGCGGGAGCCGTGACGATGGCCGTGTAGCCCTGGGGGCCGGCGGTGAGCTGGCGGGTGGCGTGGGCGGGCAGGACGGCCGTGTCGCCGGGGCCCGCCGTGGAGGTTTCGCCATCGAGTTCGATGGTTGCCTCCCCTTCGAGGATGGTCCAGATCTGTTCTGCGTCGAAGGTGTGGACGGGGCCCTTCACGTCGGGCGTGACCTCGGTGCGCCAGATAGAGGATCGCGCACCGCCCAGGGTCGGCGAGGCGAGGGTGGTCATGACGGCGTTCGGGGTCTCAGATCGACGGCTTTCGGCATGACGGACGAGGGTCACGGTTCACATCCCTAGTATAGACAATGTCGCTGTCTATATGGTTAACGAGGTTGTCCATCATGTCAAGTGATCTGCGGGGCTTCGAACTGCCGCTGCGGCTGCTGCTGGGGTTCCGGGTGCTCATCGACGAGCTGCACGAGGAGCTCGCCCGGCAGGGCCATCCGCAGATGCGGCCCATGCACGGGTTCGTCTTCCAGGCCGTCATGCGAGCCGGCGGCCGGTACGGGACCACGGCCGCTGACCTGGGCCGGGCGCTGGGCGTCTCCAAGCAAGCGGCGGGCAAGACCATCGACATGCTGGAGGGTCTCGGCTATCTGCGGCCCGGGCACGATCCTGGCGATGCGCGCCGTAAGACCTACACGCTGACCCCGCACGCCTACGATGCGCTCGAACGGTCGGAGCAGATCTTCGAGGACCTGCGCGACCAATGGGCCCAGACCATCGGCGAGGACCGGCTGCGGGCCATGGTGGAGGACCTGCGCAAGGTCACGCCACCCGACGCGTTCCGCCTCGACACCCCGCAGTGGTTCAACTCACCGTAACGAGCCCTTTGATCAGCCTAAGTCCGGTCCCCGACCGGGGCTTTCCCTCACCACGACCGACATGGCCAGATCATCCGACCGCGCCCGCCGCCACAGCCCCACGCCCCAGCCTCCGCCTGTCTCACCGCCTACAGGCCACGGGCTCCACCACGACAGACGCAGTGCGGTCACTTCTCACACATTGACCAGAGCTCCGGCCACCCCGTGCGGTCAGAACCCGCGAACAAGCGTGGCCACTCCCGCAAACAGAACCAGGCACAGGTATCCACTCGGGGATGGCTGATGCTCCACCGTCCGGGCCGTGCTGGCCGGGTGGCGGATCCGCACTGCTTCACCGCCCACCCATGACGGCCAACGGTGGTCCAGTGCGCGTACTCTCACAGCACTCCCGCAACAGCTATTCCTATCGCCGTCCCGCAGGCTGGTACGGGGCCTACAGGCTCAAGCCGGACTCCAGATGCGCCAGCGCCCTGTCGATCTCGGCGGGCCCATCCATGTCGGAGTCCTGTGCCCACTGCAGCCAGACCATGGCCACGACCCCGAAGACCGCGCCGACAGCATTGCGTATCCGCGGATCGTCCACGGCGCATCCGGCCCTGTCCGCCACGATCCCGTAGACGTCCTGAATCAGATCCGGGCTTCTACGCAGGTTGGCCACCAGTAGCTCCGGCACGGTGGCCGCGAACACCTCTCGCGCATGTCCCGCGGCGATCTCTTCGGCGGACAGGGAGGCGAACGCCGCGTGGAACGCGCCGCGCAGCACGGTGACCGGTGCACCTGGCGGCTGAGCGGCCAAGGCGTCAGCGAGGGGCGGGAAGCGATCGAGCGTGACCAGATGCTCCTTCGTCGGGAAGTAGCGGAAGAAGGTGGCGGGAGAGACTTCGGCGGCCTGGGAGATCTGCTCGATGGCGGTGGCGTTGTAGCCGCGCTCCCGGAAGAGCCTGAACGCCTCGCGCAGGATCGTCTCCCGGGTCCTGGCCTTCTTGCGCTCGCGCAGCCCCCCGTCACCCATGCTCCAAACTCTATCGCACCCACAATTGACAGCAGACTCTCATAAGAGAGTAGGCTCTCAGAAGATCAAGAGAAGCCTTGCCGGTTGCCCACGTTGGGGAGTGGTGTGCCCTGGAGGCTGCGGACCTCACGGGCCTTGCGGCGAATGCCCCCGCAGAAACCGCGTCCACAACATCCGAGCAATTGGCCCATGACACCGGAGGGGGCCCCGTAATGGGCGACGACATCAACGGCCTGCACCATGTGGGACACATCGTGCGAGACATGGACCAGGCAATGGGGCGGTACCGGCAACTCGGCTTCACCGTGCAGGCACCTGCCTATCCCGTTCTTCCCCGTGTTGCGGGAGGCCCCGCCGAGCCGTTCGGGGTGGCCAACACCCACATCTATCTCTCCCGCAACTTCATCGAACTGGTGGCCGTCATCGACGACACCGGCCGCATGCCCGGCGAAGCCCGCCCGATCCCGCTGCAGGTGCCCGACGACAAACTGCCGGGGCTGACGGCCGCCATCCGGGCCACGGCCGCCAACATCACCTCCTTTCTCCAGCGCTTCGAGGGCCTCCACATCGTGATCGCCGATACCCCGCACATCGACAGCGTCGCCGCACGGCTGACCGCGGCCGGCGTCGGCCACGGCGGCGTGCACGCCATCCAGCGGCCCGTCGAGACCCGCACCGGAACCACGATGGAACCCGCCCGCTACCTGGAGATCTCCGATCCCGGTCTGCCCGTCGGGCGCGTGCCGGAAGGCAGGATCGGATTCGCCCAGAACACTCCAGCCGAGGCGCTCGCAGATCAGCAGCACAACGACCATCCCAATGGCGCCACCGAACTGATCGGAGCCGTGCTGTGCGTCGCCGACCCGGCGCTGCCCGAACTGGAGCGCCGCTACAGCACCTACTTCGGCCAAGCCCGAGAGGGCCAGATAGGGCGATTCGAGCGGGCGGACGTCACCGTTGTGGCCGCATCGGCACTTGCCGACCTGCTGCCCGGTGAACGTCCGACGGCCCTGCCTGCGTTCGTCGCCTACGCGGTGTCCGTACGCGACCTCGCCGCCACCGAGCGGACCTTGCGCGACAACGGCGTCCCCATCATCGGCACCAGGCCCGGAGAGATGTTCGTCCCGGCCGACGCCGCGCTGGGTGCCGCGATCATCTTCCGCCAGGATGACCGACGGTCACTGACGCTTTCTTCGTGGTGATCACTTCCGGTTTGTGTTCAGTACAAGGGCTGCGCGGGTGATAGCGCCGGATGGGTGGCCGAGCAGGCCTCCGGGGGTCCCGCGCGCCCGCGCACGACCGTGTCAGGCAGTAGCCTTCCGGTGTGCGGAAAGAGCGCGATGAGGGTTCCGAGGACCAGACCGGCCGGACCAGACCGGCCTATCCCATCTCGTCGGTCGACAACGCGCTCCGGCTCCTCGCGATGTTCGGCGAGCATGAGCGGGTCAGGCTGTCGGACGCCAAGGACTACCTGGGCGTCGCCCACTCCACCGCGCACCGGCTGCTGGCCATGCTCGCCTTCCATGGCTTCGTCAGCCAGGAGCCGGACTCGCGCGGCTATGTGGCCGGACCGGCGCTGGTGGAGATCGGCCTGGCCGCGATCGCGAACATGGATGTCCGCGGGTCGGCCCGGCCGCTTCTGGAGGAGCTGACCGCCACGTTCGGGGAGACGGCGCATCTGGTCACCCTGGAGGGATCCATGGTCCGCTACCTGGACGCGGTGGAGAGCCCGCGCGCGCTCCGCGTCGCGTCCCGGACCGGGACGACCTTCGCCGCGCACTGCACGGCGTCGGGCAAGGCGCTGCTCGCCCAGCTCAGTGACCAGCGGCTCGCCGCGCTGTTCCCCGCCGGAGAGCTGCCGCCCGCGCAGACACCGGAGTCCATCAACGGCCTGGCCGACCTCAGGGACGAGCTGGCTCTGGTCCGCTCACGCGGGTACGCCGTCAACCGGGGCGAGAGCGAGGACGGCGTGGCCTCCGTCGCCGTCGCGGTGCCGGCGTCCCACCGCGCCCCGCGGACGGCCGTCTCCGTCTCCGTCCCGCTCTCCCGGCTCTCCGACGAGCTGATCCACGCTATCGCCGCCCGCATCCAGCAGGCGGTCAAGAGGCTCGGCACCTAGGGTGTCTCAGGCGATGCCGATGCCGCCGTCGGAGTGGACGATGGTGCCGGTGACGCCGCGAGCCCGGTCGGAGGCCAAGAAGACATATCCGCCCGCGTGGTCGGCTCCGGTGAGCGCGACCGCGAGCGGAGTCCGGCCTCGCAGCTCCGCTTCGCGCTCGGGCGTGGCCACGAGTTCGCGGTCGGCCTGCCCGAGCCCCTCGGCACCGCGCAACCGGGTGCCCAGCGTGCCGCCGGGCGCGACGC
Organism: Spirillospora sp. NBC_01491; assembly: GCF_036227065.1. Classification (GTDB taxonomy): domain Bacteria; phylum Actinomycetota; class Actinomycetes; order Streptosporangiales; family Streptosporangiaceae; genus Spirillospora; species Spirillospora xylanilytica. The sequence goes on along the minus strand of NZ_CP109432.1, from coordinate 5,453,825 downwards.
CGTTCACCCGGACCTCGGGGGCGAGCTCGTGGGCCAGGGCGGTCACGCAGCCGCGTACGGCGAACTTCGATCCGACGTACAGGATGCCGCCGCGCCCTGGATAGAACCCGGACGTGGACACCGTCAGGACGATCGAGCCGCCGGACGCGCGCAGGTGCGGCAGCGCCGCCTTCACCGACACCAGCTGGCTCTTCACGTTCACCCGGTAGATCTCGTCGAAGCCCTCGTCCAGCTCGGTGTCGCTCAGTTCCGACAGGCCGCGGTAGAAGTCGAAGATCCCCACGCAGTTCACCAGGATGTCCAACCCGCCGAACGCGTCGACGGCGGCCCGGACCGCCTCGCGGGCGTCATCGGCCCGCGTCGAGTCGCCCTGTGTCACGACCTGGCACGGCAGCGCGCCGCATCGGGCCGGATCGAGCTCCAGGGCGCCGACCTGGGCGCCTTCGTCGGTGAAGGCGTCCACCACCGCCCGGCCGATGCCCGATCCCGCGCCGACCACGAGGGCGCGCCGTCCCGCGAGCCAGCCCGCCATCAGTGTTCCGGCCCGTGCGGAGTGGCGAGGAGAGCGGAGAACGCCTCGTGCTCCTGCCAGGTGAGCGCCTCCAGTTCCAGCGGGCAGAGCAGGATCTCCCGGCCGGTGCGGGGCGCGGCGATGCGCAGCCGCATCCCGTTGCGGGTCCGCACCAGGTCCACCTCGACCTCGGCGTATTCGTTGGCAAGTATCATCCCCACCCCTTACAGGAAGATCGCCAGGTTCTGGGTGCGCAGGACGGTCTCGTCGACGAGCACCCTCCTGCGGGCGAGCCGGAGCGCGCCGTCGACGCGCCGCAGCACGTCTTCGCGGCCGGCCGAAAGCAGGTCGGCCTCGCGGTTGTCGCCCCTGCTGCGGAAGAGCAGCAGCGACGACTCGGCGCGCAGTTCGCCCCCGGCCGCGCGGAACGTGCGCACGTTCGTCACGAAGTGCCGGGTCCGGGACGGCGGATCCTCGGTCCAGGCGTGGTCGGTGGCGAAGCGGTCGACGCGTTTGCGCAGCGAATAGAGGTCCTCGTCGAAGTGCCCCATGTCCGGGAGGGTGTCGAAGCCGGCGCCGCGCGCGGTCGCGACCCGGACCGGCATCAGATAGCGGATGTCGTCGGTGAGCAGGTCCAGCCAGCCCGCATGGTCCTGACGGTCCAGGAGGGCCGCCTCCTCCACCAGGAACTGGTGGACGTCCAGGTGGTCCGGGTCGCTGTAGCGCACGAGCGTCATGTCCGGGCCCCCAGGTCGAGTCGTTCGGTGGCCGGCGGCGCGGTCTCCAGGTGGTCGAGCCACATCGACAGCCAGTGCCGCTGGTTGAACTCCCCGAACCCCTGCCTGGCCGTGCCGGGGCCGGAGAACGCGGTCATCGGGGGTGTGATCGGCTCACCGGCCGAGGTCAGGCCCATCCGGCTGTTGAGGTTGAAGCGGTGCGCCATGGAGCCGCCGGCCATCTCGGTGATCGACACCCAGTTCTCCACGTCGTCCTGCTCGAACATGCCCGAGCTGCCGAAGCACATGAGGTAGGCCTTGTAGGAGTCGCGTTTGAACGACTCGGGAGCGGCGCCGTCCACGGCGAACCACGACAGCACCTCGGTCTCGTTCCGCGACACCGGCTGCCACTGGCGGACGGAGATGAACGGCGCCACCGTCCCGGCCTCGTCGATCTGGGGCCAGTTGTGCACGAAACTGAGGTTGGGGAAGAGCGTGGCGGCCGACACCATGAACCCGTCGTCCTCGACCAGCATCCGCTGCTGGGGCGACCACAGCGCCCCCATCCGCTCGATCATCTCCCCGGGGTAGCCGACGTAGCGGAGCTTCTCGGCGAAGTCGCCGGGTGGGAGCTTGTAGGTGGTCCCGGCTCCGGGTCCGGCGAAGTAGAGGGCGCCTTCCTTGCGCTTGTTCGCCTTGGGCTCCCGGAAGAGCCCGATGTCGACGACGCTCGCGTGCGTGTGGGGCGTGTGGTAGCTGTCGCCCGCGAAGTTCTCCGCGCCGATCTTCCAGTTGGCCTTCACCCGCCAGCGCTGCGGCCCGCGGAACTCCAGCCCGGCGGGGCTCTGGCGGGCGTAGAGGTCCAGGTAGAACGCGAAGTCTCCGAGATACTCCGGCAGGGGCGGCGCGTTCGGGTCGAGGCTGATGAAGACGAAGCCCCGGTAGGTGTCCATGGACGGTGCCGGGAGGAGTCGCTCTCCCCGCTTGGCGAACCCGTCCTCGCCGCCGTAGGCGTCCACGTGGAAGGGCAGCCCGGCCAGCCGGCCGTCGTTGCGGTAGGTCCAGGCGTGGTAGGGGCAGCGGAAGTGGGAGGCGTTGCCCAACTCGGCCCGGCACACCTGCATGCCGCGGTGCAGGCACATGTTGAACATGACCCGGACGGTGCCCTGCTCGTCCCGGGCGACGATGAAGGAGTCGTCCAGCACCCGCCGCACCACGTAGTCGCCGGGCTCGGGCAGCTCCGACTCGTGCGCCACGAACACCCAGGCGCGTGAGAACAGGCGCTCGCGCTCCAGCCGGAAGACCTCCTCGTCGTTGTAGATGTATGCGGGGATCATGCCTCGCCGCACATCGGCGAGTGCCGTGACCGGATCGAACGTCATCGTGTCTCCTCCAACCGGCCGTACCCGGACCGACCGGTGCCGGACGGCCCCGGGGTGGACGCCCCGGAGCCGGGCAGGCCGAGGCCGGAGGCCTCGAGCCGGGCGAGCCGGTAGCGCCAGATCGACTCCTCGTTCAGCTCGGCGCCCAGGTCGGGCAGCTCCGCCACGTCCTCGTCCGGAAGACTCCGCGGTGCGCCGCCGGGGCGGCTCGCCTGGAGCGTCATCCGGGCCAGTGCCTCCACGTTGAGGGTCCGGACCACCGCCTGCGCGACGGTGGCGCCGGTGACGGTGACGCCGTGGCCGCGAAGCGCGCACACCGGCCGGTCGCCCATCGCCGCGAGCATGTCCCCGGCCAGGTCGGTGGTGCGGATGAGAACGCCCCGCTCGTACACCGGGATCCCCTCCAGCGCGAGCCGCATGGCCGGGATGTTGTACGCGCCGAAGATCGGCCGCAGCGGCAGCCGGGCCAGGTCGGCGGCCACGAGCGCGGGCGGATGCGCATGCACCACCACGGTCGCCTCCGGCCGCCGCCGCAGGGTCTCGGTGTGGATCGGCAGTTCGGCCGGGACGGCGTAGCCGTCGGGAAGCCGGTCGTATGGCCCGTCCAGCGGGACGGGCCGCACGTCCTCCGGCGTGGTGAACAGCAGTCCGCTCTCCTGTGGCCCGCGGCATCTGACCAGCATCCGGTCCGCGCCGATCCGCAGGCTCACATGGCCGAGGACGTCCTCGGCCAACCCGGCGTGCGCGAGCACCCGGCACGCGAGCGCGACCAGCCGCCGTTCCTCCCCGAACTCCATCCACACCCCTCAGAATCTGTACTCAGGAAAATTTTGCTGCCGCAAGTCTGCCCTGGAGAAAGTAGTTCTGCAATGATCCCCCTCACGAGCCGTTCGAGAAGGGGCCACCCGATGCAGAGCTGGATCCATGTACTGGAGTGGCGGGCGAACACCCGGCCCGACGTGCCCGCCCTCGTCGACGACCGCGGCCGCCGGCTCTCCTATTCCGAACTGCTGACCGCGGTCGAACGCGCGGCCGGCGGCTGGGCCGCCCAGGGCGTCGCCGCCGGCGACGTGGTGGCGGTGCTGGCCAAGAACAGCGCGGACTTCCTCGTGCACACCTTCGCCCTGATGCGCGTCGGAGCACTGCCGGCCCTGATCAACTGGCGCCTGTCCCCCGCCGAGCTGGCCGAACTGTTCACCCTGCTGGAGCCGGTGGCGCTGGCCGCCGACGCCGAGTTCGCCGAACGGCCGCTGCCCGGCCCCGCCGTCCGCGTCCGCATCGGCGGGGGCGGCCTCCCGGACGGCTGGACCGACGGCGCCGCACTCGACGCACCGCCCCCGCCCCGTCCGGAACTGTCGGGTGACACACCGATGGTGCTGGTGCACACCAGCGGCACGACCGGCCGCGCCAAGGCCATCCCGCTACGGCACGGCGCGCTGATCCAGAGCGTCGCCGCCTTCGCCCTGGAGATCGGTGACCAGGTCGCCGGCTCGCGGCACCTCCAGATCATGCCGCTGTTCCATCTCGGCGGATTCGGGCAGGCGATGCAGGTCGTACTGACCGCCGGCACCCTGCACGTGCACACCGTGTTCCGGCCGCCGAGCACGGTCACCGCGATCGAGCGGGACCGGATCGAGTTCTTCACCGCGGGTCCCTCGCTCATCGACATGCTGCTCGCCGAGGTCCGCGCCCGCGACACCGCACCCGACCTGTCCAGTCTCGTGGAGATCGCCTACGGCACCGCGCCGATCACACCGGTCCTGCTCGCGGACGCGCTGGCGACCTTCGACTGCCGGTTCCGGCAGATCTACGGCAACACCGAGAGCCAGAGCATGATCAGTCTGCTCGCCCCCGAGGACCACCGGCTCGACCACCCCCATCTGGCCAGCGCCGGCCGGGTCTCCTTCGGGTGGGAGACCCGGATCGTCGGCCCGGACGGACGGCCCGGCGCGCCCGGCGAAGCCGGTGAGCTGCTGATTCGCGGAGAGTGCCTGTTCCGGGGCTACTGGCGCGCCCCGGAGGCCACGGCGGAGGCGTTCACCACCGACGGCTGGTACCGCACCGGCGATGTGGCACGCCTCGTCGACGGCTACCTCTACATCCTCGACCGCGCCAAGGACATGGTCATCAGCGGCGGCGAGAACATCTATCCGGCCGAGGTCGAGGCCGTGCTCGCCCGCCACCCGGCGGTGGGTGAGGTGGCCGTCATCGGGCGGCCGGACGCGCGCTGGGGCGAAGCGGTCCACGCCGTCGTGGTGCCCGTCGCCGACCTCACCGAGCCGGATCTGATCGCATGGTGCCGCGACCGGCTGGCGCACTTCAAGTGCCCGGTGTCGGTGGAGTTCGCCTCCGAACTCCCACGCACCACGACCGGCAAGGTGCTCAAGCGCGAACTGCGCGCACGCTACGAGATCCCGGCATGAGCGGCGCGGACCTGGGGCTTTCCTTCGCGCCCCACAGCGGCCTCGCCCCCGCGGAGATCGGACGGCTCGCCGCGGAGGCCGAGCGAGCCGGCTTCAACGACATCTTCGTCGCAGAGGGGCACGGCGATGCGCTGGCATCGTGTCACCCGGTCATCACCGCCACCGAGCGGGCGAGGGTCGGCACCGCGGTCGCCAACGCGGCCCTTCGCCCTCCCGTGCTGGCCGCCAAGACCGCCGCGCTGCTCGACGACGTGTCGGGCGGCCGGTTCCGGCTGGGGCTCGGCACCGCCAACGCGTTCATGAACAGCCGGTTCGGGGTCGGCCCCTCGCCTTCGCTCCAGATGATGAGCGAATACGTGCAGGTGGTCCGTGCGGTGCTGGCCGGCAGCCCGGACGGGTTCACCGGCCGCCTCTTCCAGACCGGCCACGTGCCGCTGGACCGCCCGCCCGTCCGCGCGGACCTGCCCATCCTGCTGGCCGCCATCGGTCCCAGGATGCTGGCGCTGGCCGGACGGATCGCCGACGGGGTGATCCTCAACCTCGTCTCGCCCCGCCAGGCCGGCCGCGCTGTGCAGGCCGTCCGGACCGCCGCCGCGAGCGCCGGACGCGACCCCGCCGCGGTCCAGATCGTCTGCGTCGTCCACTGCTGCCCGTCCGACGACGCCGAAGCCGCCGCGGCGGCCGCCCGCGCCGTCGTGCCGCGCTACGTGATGCACCCGGCGCTGGCCACGCCGCACGGCGCCGACCTGTCCAAGGCCCGCGCCCTCACCGCGTCCGGCGACCGCGCCGGCGCCGCGGAACACGTCCCGCAGCAGGTCGCCGACGCGTTCGTCGCGCACGGCGACGCCGGCACCTGCCGGGCACGCATCGCGCAGTACCGGGACGCGGGCGTCGACCTGCCCGTCCTGTTCCCCATGCCCGTCGCCGGCGACTGGACCTACGAACGCGTCATCGCCGATCTCGCCCCGCTCTCCCACCGCTGACCCCGGAGGTCCCCATGCAGCACGAACAGATCGTCGACCGGTTCTTCGCCGCCATCGAGGCCGGCGCGATCGACACCGTCCAGGACATCTACGCGCCGGACGCCGTCATCTGGCACAACGACGACCTCGTCGAGCAGACGGTCGAGGACAACCTCAAGGTCCTGGCCGGCCTGCACCGCGCGGTGTCGGGCATCAGCTACGAGATCGTTCGCCGCGCCGCGCTCGCGGACGGAGTCCTGCAACAGCACGTGCTCCGCGGCCGGCTCCCCGACGGCACCACCGTCGCCCTGCACTGCGCGATGTACCTGCAGATCCGGGACGGCCACATCACCCGCGTCGACGAGTACCTCGACTCCGCCGCCCGCGGCCCCATCCGCAGGGCCCGCGAGAGCGTCTAAACCGTGGTTCAACGCCCGGCCCGGCGTCCTCGCCAGGCGGCTGTGTTTCCAACGCCCGGCCCGGCGTCCTCGCCTAGGGCTCGGACGCCGACCGTGCTTGGGCGAGCGCGGCATCGCTCCGCGATCTGGCTGGTGGGGCTCGCCTTCGGCTTCGCCCCACCGGCCAGGCAACGCACTCGCGCGACGACCGAGGCACTTTGAGACAGGCCCTAGGACTCCGGTGCCTCCGGCTGGAGGGCCCCGCCGGGAATCTGCGCCGCGCCTAACTCGACCTGCGGCCTCTACGGTGGTCAAGCCAGACGAAGAGAGCGTTAGAGGCCCTGACCGCGAAGGAAGGGTCGCCGCCACCGCTCAGCGACTGCGTGCTGATGAATTCCGCGTTGGGATTCCGGCGTCGTTCGTACTCGGCGTTGCTCTGCCCAGGAAGGCGCTTCTCGGTTGCGGTCATCGCCCCTCCACGGTGCGCAGACCACATGAGGGCCGCCGTCCCCTGCTGGTCACTGAGATCTGGCCGGGCGAACTCCATTCGGAAGCGGGCGGTGTCTACCCAGATCTTCCCAGTCGGACCAGTCGCCGTCCCGCGCGACCTGCCACACATGCCATAGATGACCGTTCACGCCGCGAACGAAGACCTCGATCCGTCCATCGGCTGAACTGTGCGCAGCGGGGTCGCCAGCCACCAGCAGCAGGTCACCATTCGGAAGCGGACGGTCCCTACTGAGGTTCTGCCAGCCAGACCAATTACCATTCCGCGCAACCTGCCACACATGCCACAGATGACCATCCGCACCCCGAACGAACACCTCGATCCGCCCATCCGCCGAACCGTGCGCAGCCGGATCGCCAGCCACCACCAGCGGGCCATCATTCGGAAGCGGGCGATATCCGCTCACATCTTCCCAGTTAGACCAGCCGCCGTCCCGCGCGACCTGCCACACATGCCATAGGTGATCGTCCGCGCCGCGAACAAACACCTCGATCCGCCCATCCGCCGAACTGTGCGCAGCGGGGTCACCGGCCACCTCCAGCACGTCACCATTCGGAAGCGGCCGGTGTCTAACCAGATCTTCCCAATCAGACCAGTCACCGTCCCGCGCAACCTGCCACACATGCCATAGGTGATCGTCCGCGCCGCGAACAAACACCTCGATCCGCCCATCCGCCGAACTGTGCGCAGCGGGGTCACCGGCCACCTCCAGCACGTCACCATTCGGAAGCGGCCGGTGTCTAACCAGATCTTCCCAATCAGACCAGTCACCGTCCCGCGCAACCTGCCACACATGCCATAGGTGATCGTCCGCGCCGCGAACAAACACCTCGATCCGCCCATCCGCCGAACCGTGCGCAGCGGGGTCACCGGCCACCTCCAGCACGTCACCATTCGGAAGCGGCCGGTGTCTAACCAGATCTTCCCAATCAGACCAGTCACCGTCCCGCGCAACCTGCCACACATGCCACAGACGACCGTCCACACCCCGAACAAACACCTCGATCCGCCCATCCGCCGAACCGTGCGCAGCCGGGTCGCCAGCCACCGCCAGCAGGCCGCTCGGCATGAGCACGGTCGCTTTGGAGGAATCCGCGAAATGGTCCAGAATCTCGGTGAGACCGGGCCGTAGCCTCGGGTCTTTGGCCAGGCAGTCGCCGACCAGACCGGTGAGGTGGGAAGGGAGCCGGGTCAGGTCGGGGGTTTCGTGGACAATCCGGTAGACGATCGTTCCCGCCGGCCCTGTGCCGAAGGGGCCGTGTTCGGTTGCGGCGAATGTGAGTACCGCTCCCAGCGCGAACACGTCGCTGGGCGGCCCGACCTCTCGTCCGTCCGCCTGTTCGGGCGACATGTACCCGGGAGTCCCGAGCATGGTGGTCGAGGTATGGGCGTCATCCAGCGCACGGGCGATACCGAAGTCGATGACGCGGGGACCGTCGGCGGCGAGGATGATATTGCCGGGCTTGAGGTCGCGGTGCACAAGACCCTCATGGTGGATCGCGGCCAGTCCCTCCGCCAGTCCCGCTCCCAACGCGCTGAGCGCATCGTCGGCCAACGGCCCGTGTTCACGGACGGCTTGTTCAAGCGACAGGCCAGGGATGAACGCCGTGGCCAACCACGGGGAGTGCGCTGTGGTATCGGCGTCGACCACTTGGGCAGTGTAGAAACCGCCGACTCGCCGGGCCGCTTCCACCTCCTTGGTGAACCGGCGCCGAAACCCGGTGTCCTCGGCCAGTTCCGGGCGCACCACCTTGACCGCGACCGGCCGCCCACCTTGAGATCGGCCCAGGAACACCAGTCCCATCCCGCCTCCGCCCAGCCTCCCCTCCAGCCGGTATGGGCCCACCATGCCCGGATCACCCGGCCGCAACGGCTCCATCCAGAGACACCTCCCCGAGAAACACCCATCTCTCAAGCAAGTTGAGATCATCTCAAACCGCTCATCTTCGGGAGAAGCATCTCGACGTACCTTGTCGAGATGCGGTGTCATCGCCGTCGTCCAGCGTCCAGTCGGCTCGACAAGCCCTCGTGGATCGGCTCCGAGAGCTGAGGCTGGACGCTGGACCGACGAGACGCGAGCCGTCCCGCGCGTGTGGCCGGCACGAGTCCAGGAGCTCTGCATCGGATGCGTCCGCCGACGAAGCAGAGGGCGCCGCCTACCCCTGCATACGGCGACGGCACGTCTTGCGCGAAGGAGGCCGCCGCTTCGAGTTACGTCCAGGCGTTCGGGGGGCTGTCAGCGATGGCGGTCCGCGGTGTAATGGCGCGGAGTCTCCTGGCCTCGGCGATTGACGCGCTGAGATTCCGGCTTTAGCGGGCCGAGCCGCGGTCAGGGGAGGGCGGGGACCTTCGGGCCAGCGTCGGTCCATCCGACCTGGAGGTAGACCTGCCCGGCAGGTACGCCGGGAATGCCCGGGACGGTGCGCGACGTCACCAGCACGAGCGAGGACCTCGTGTCGATGATCATCTTGTCGGCGGTGCCGCCCCGGCCCTTGGTGCGCACCTCGACCCCCTTGCGGCCGCGCTCGTCGGTGACCTTGCCGCCGACGGTGACTCTGGGCATGGCGGCGAGCACCCGGTAGGCGGCGGCGCGCACCTTCGGTTGTGCGGGGAGATGGGAGAGCAGGTCGGTCAGGCAGCCCTGCACGAGCTGGTCCCTGGAAAGGGACCCCGGAACGGGCTTCTCGGGCGGAAGCATCCGGCTGAGTGTGTTCTTCAGCGCGGCGGGGTCGGTCGGCAGTGCCTGAACCTGCTTGAGCGACATCCCCTTGTCGCAGAGCAGGAAGGCATCGGTGCCGGAGTCCTTCTCCAGCCGGGCGGGGAGCCGCTCCCCGTTCGGCTTGCCGTCCTTCCGCCAGGCGACCCCGTCCTTGGCGGACATGGGCACGCTGTCGAGCCCGCGGGATCCCATCCAGGTCTGGCCGTCCGGCCTGGCCCACTGCTCGTTGACCTGCTGGCTGACCAGCCAGTAGTCCTGCCCGTTCCGCAGCATTGTGGATGGCGCGCTTCTGCAGCTTGCGGACGTGCCAGTACTTCCCGGTGGCCGTCGCGGCCTCAGCCTGCTCGGCGGCGGTGAGCAGCACGGTCTGGGCCGACATCGGCTCCACGGTGGTGGGATCGGGCGCGGGGGACACGGTGCGGAGCCCAGCGTCACAACGCCCGCGACGGCGGCAGCCGTGGCGGCCAGGCCGAAGCCGCTCCACAGGACGGGACGCCGCCAGGCGGGGCGGGCGGGGCGTTCCGGCTCCCGCATCCCGTTGACGAGCTCGCGGGCAGGGCCAGTGCGCGAGCGAGCCGCGGCTGCATGTCATCGGAGGCCACCACGTTGAGGACGCGGTCCTCGTGGCCGTCCGTCGGGGGTTCGGCGCCGAGCCGGGCCAGGGCCCGGTAGCGGCGCGTCTCGGTCCGGCGGTGCTGGGCGATGAGGTTGGTCGCGATGCCGAACAGCCAGGGGCGGACCGTCCCGCGGGCCGGATCGAAGGCTGCGCGGCGGCGGAACGCGGTGAGGAACGTCTCGGCGACGACGTCGTCGGCCGCCTGCGTACCGAGGCGTCCCGCGACATAGCGGTGGACATCGGCGAAGTACCGGTCGTAGACGGCGGTGAAGCTGTCACCGTCGCGGACGGACGCGGCGAGCAGCGCCGCGTCGTCCGCCCGGTCGGTCTCGGGCGGGGCGGTCACCCAGCCGCCCCTTGCGTGGGGTCGGGCATCAGGCACCTCCAGGGGGGATCGTCATCCCCTACTCCGCCGGACCCCGGTTTCGCTTCACACCCGCCTCGACAAACTTTCGCGGACGCAGCGTCCGGACGCGGCGTCCGGGCGGTGGACGTCCGTTTGACCTCGGGGTGCGTGGGTGCTGAGGGATACCGCTCTTACCGGTACAGAGGCAGACCGGTTCGGTACAGGTCAGCGAAGGCGAGCTCGGCGGGATCCGCGAACCGGGGTGTGATCAGGGCCGCCGGGACGGGAGCACGCAGAACTCGTTGCCCTCCGGGTCGGCGAGGACGACCCAGGGGGCATCGGCGGGCTGGCCGACGTCGGTGCGGGTGGCGCCGAGGTCGATGAGGCGTTCGACCTCGGCTCCCTGGTCGTCGGAGGGGGCGGAGTCCACGGTCTTGCTCACACCAACGTTAACAACGGCCTCGGACGAGGCCGGACCGTGTCGGATGCGCCGTGGACTTACCCAAATGCAGATTCGGCCCTCACATGTCGCACCGACCTTGTAGACGCGCGGCGAGGCGATTCCGGAGCGGCTCGTAGTCGTGCTCGGGGAACAGGGCCGGCAACACTTCGAGCATGTCCTCCAGTCGCCTCCGCACGGACGCGAACTCCTCTTCACCCAGGGGCGCCTGGGTGAAGAGGAGCTGCCACATGAAGGCGCCCTTGGTCGTCTGCAAGGTGTTCAGGTACTCGCGATAGCCGATGTCCAGCTTCCAGTCGCCGTATTGCCGGTCGGTCCACCAGATCTCGGGCTCGCCCCCGCCCGGAAGCAGCCGCAGCCCGACGATCTGGCCGGTTCCCGTGTACGGGTGAACGTCGATGACGCGCAACTGCGAGGCCGGGAACTCCTCGTCATCGTCACCCCAGGGTTCGATCTCTTCGATCGCCGGGAGCCCTGCCTGTCCGATGTGGCCCACGAGGAACTCCCCGGCGACCCGCGCTCCCCCGGCCGCGGTCTGCCACTGGCGGCCGAGCCCATGGAATCGCAGCTGGCACTGGCCCAGTCCGGCGGGCGCGGTCACCTTCTGGGGGTGCACGAGGGTCTCCCACGCGGCGGCGGCATCGGCGAGCCCGGTGTCGAACTCACCTTCGTGACGCTGAAGGACCTCGATCCCCGGATGGTCGTCCAGGTCTTCGCAGACCTTGCGCCATCCGGCCTCGTACGCCGTCAGTTCCGCCATCACGTACCGCCCGCCATCCCTTGATCAACTGGCTGGGCGGAACGATACAGGGAGACCGCGAGTCCTTCCGGAGCCCAGGTCAGGGGTTCAGGTCGCCGACGTGATGCTCGGCGGCGGCGCCGAACCGGAGTACCCAGGCGTGGGCCTCGTGCGGTGAGGGGTCGCCGCCTAGGGCGATAGCCGCGAACGAGGGCTCCTTGGCGCCTTGCCACAGATCCTGCCACTGCTCGTACCGGAGACAGAGGTAGAGCACCCCGTTCAGCTCGGCGAGCGTCTCGATGCCGCGGACGTCGGCACGGGAGAGGTCGAGCCCTCGGAGCCGGGGAAGGGTGCGCAGGACGTCCAGGTCGACGGGGTGGTCCGAAACGAGCCGGAGGGCCTCGACAGAGGTGTCGCACAGGGCCGCGAGGTCGTGGGCATCGCCGGTCAGCGTCACGTGCCGCATCGCGTCCCTCCCGGGTGCGCCGCCCTCACGCGGCAGCCCGATGTCGATGTGCAGGTAGAGGTCGAGATCCTCGCGCTCGAGGTCTTCTTCGTCCAGGTACCGGTTCAGGACGTCGAGGTCGATGTCCTCCGGGTCGAGATCTTCGAGGGCTTCGAGGTCGGGATCGTGGGTGCGGAGGGTGTAGTCGCCGCGCTCAAGCGCCTCGACGTGGCGTCGCAGCAGCGTGGTGACGGAGTCGGCGACGTACACGGCCCCGTAGCCCTTGCTGATGTGGACGACCTGACCGGGACGTCCGGACGGGCCAGGGTCCAGGTCCACGGCAAGGAAGTCTCCGCCGGTGTTGGTGGCGAACCGGACCCACCCGTCGCGGTGCACCGACTGCCGCACCGCTCCCCGCGGAACAGAGTCGGCGACGCGCCACCAGGGATCGCCCGTCCACGTCAGTGTGGGAGACCAGACGCGGGACCGGTCGAGCGTGTGCTCCAGCGCGAACCAGGTCTGGTTCCCCAAGAGCATGCCTTCGTCGCTCTCGCCGTCGGCCTCGCCGTAGAGGGCCATCAGATCGGACGGCAGCGCGGCGCCGTTCTCCCGCGGGAGCCGTGCCCGGACGGCCGCGTCGAGCGGTGGATGAAGGTCGTGCTCTCGCCCGAGGATCCCGGCGCGAAGGCGGAGGTACTCGCGGAACAGCCGGACGGCCTCGTCCGGATCACCCGCGAACGTCGGGTCGGCGGGCCCTTCCTGCTCATCGCCCGGTTCGGCCGGGAGATTGCCGGGCTCGAGCACCAGCAGCAGCCGATCGGGGCCCGAGACGGGGCGCTCGGCCGCCGGGCTGGTGAAGGCCTCGAACCGGCCGGACGGCTCGACGACCAGGTCGAGGTCGAGCCGGCCCGGCGCCACTTCGCCGAAGTAGAACGTCCAGTTCGGGTCACCGACGATGTCCACGTCCATCCCGGTGGTGCTGCCGTTGGGCCGGTCGTACCAGGCGGCGTGAACGGCCGAGCCGGTTCCGCTCCCCGATGCCCGCACCCGTCCGCGCCGCCATCCCTCCGGTGCGGCCTCGGCGACCTTACGAGCCAGGTGCTCGAGAAGCTGGGCATGGGTGATATCTCGTCGACGCGTCATCCAGGGGTCTTAACAGCCGCCACCGACATCTGGGGCACGGATTCACCACATTCGTCCGTCCGTCTCAGTCGACGGCGTTACCGGCGGCCGCCGAACTCCCACGTGTGGACCTCGATGTCGGCGTACCGGTGCGGGGCCAGGACGGCGCGCGCCGTGTCCGCATCCGGTGCCTTGACCAGCACCGCCGTGCCCAGCCACGTGGTGCCGTCGTCGGACAGCAGCGGCCCGAAGGCGATCAGCTCGTCCTGGTCGGACGGGACGGCGAGATCGGCCCCCCGCTCCGGGCCGAGGCCGAGGACCAGGAACCTGTTGCCGCCCGTCCGGCCACCGGGGAAGTCCCACATGGTGCGCCCCAGCAGGTTGCGCCACCGGCGCAGCAGCACGTCCCGGTACGCGCCGGCCTGGTAGCCGGGCTCGTCGAAGGCGAACGCGCGGGCGGCGGCGGGATCGGGCAGGTCAACGATGTGCACGCTGCCGGTGGGCGTGTCGCCATCGCCGGCGAGCGTCGGGCCGCGGGCGATCAGCTCCTTCTCGAAGCCGTCCATGTAGGACCAGTGCTCTTCCACCAGCTCCTCGCGTAGCGTCACAGAACCTGGCCGGTCACGGTGGTAGCAGAAGAACTCCATGGCCACAGTATGGTCGAGCCGATGAACCCGCCCCAGCCGCAAGCTCTGGCAGAGGGCGCGCTCGGTGTGGCGCTGCTGCACATCGGCGCGGCGACCTCGCCGTCGCCTCCGACCCGCCCTTGGACTCCGGGTCGGCCGGGACACAGGTCCGGATCGTCATGCCGCGCAACGTCGCGTCCAGGCACGCGGTGATGGTCGGCAGCGTCCTGCCCCAGACCGGGATCACCCCCCGGAACCGCGACCAGGCCAGCCACGCGCACCACAAGATGGTCTGCCGACCTGCGGGCCCCAGCCCCAGTCCCACTGCCCGTGAGGTCGTACGCCTCAAGGATTTCCTTGATCTCCCTGCAATTCTTCACCCGCCCGACTCTCGCCGACCGGGAATGATCACGATCAAGCGGGGAGATATCCGGCCGTCCGTGGGGAACCTCGTGGCCATCAGTGGGGCAGTTTCTGGCCGCCTATGGGAGCTCCATGGGCCGCTGTCAATCTGACATAGTGGTGCGCCCATTCCTTGATCAGATCTGGATCCCCCCATGTCCACCGATCTCTACGGCGCCCGGGTCCTGGCCATCGCCCCAGACCGCATGAGCGTCCGCATGCGGATCTTCGTCGTCTACTACGAGGCCGCCTCCCAGGACGCCCTCGACCTCCCCAGTCCGGACGACGAGGAGTTCTTCCGGGAAGTGCTCCGGCTCGGGGAGAGCCTGGACAAGTTCGACGACGCGGAGCAGGAGGCCTTCTACGACTCCGTTCAGAGCGTCCAGCGGGTGGCCGAGCGCAACGCCGAGCTCCAGCCCGTGGACTGGGAGCACATCCACGACTTCTACTACGAGCGGCACGGCGGCTGGCTGGACGAGCATCGCCTCGTCCAGGCCGACTACGTGGTGCGGGTGAATGAGCCGCGCTGGCTCGCCGACGTGGAGCCGGGCGAGGCCTGGGGCACCACATCCTTCCTCGAATCGTCCATCGACTGGGGAGAGCCCGACGAGCCGGCGGCGGCCAATAGCTCGTCGCCGGCCGCCGAGGTGATCGGTCACCGGCCCGCCCGGGCTGCGGACGCGGGCGCCGAGGAGGAGGTCGGGCGCGGCGTCGAGGCGGCCCGCGAGGGGGATCCCTGCTCGGCGCGCGAGCTGCTGGACGCACACACGGGCAAGGGACGGAACTCGGCCGCGATGCGGGCCGACCTGGCGCTGGCCGCGCTGGACCCGTCCGATCCCCTGGCCGTCCAGCGGCTGCGCCGGGTCGCAGCGGGCGAGGACCCGGAAGCCGGCCCGTGGGCGTCGGTGGCCCTGAGCGTGCTGGGCGACGAGGCGCTTCGGCGCGGGATGGCCGCCGAGCACCTCGGGGACGCCGAGGGCGCCCGTGCGATCTACGAGTCGGGCGGTGACCTGGGCGGGGTGCTGCTCGGACGACTGCTCGGCGATCGCGAGATCCTTGCACGGGGGCTGGAGACGGACGACCCGCTAGCCGGTTCCTATGCCGGATACCTGCTCGGCGGCCTGCTGGACGCCGGAGGGGAGCACGGCGAGGCGCGCGCGGTTCTGGGGCGCGCCTGCGAGAGGGCGCTCGCCACCCGCGAGAGCCCGTACGGGATCCTGCCGTGGATCGCCGTCCGGCTCGGCGAGTTGCTGACCGGGCGGGAGGCCGCGATCGAGGAGATCCGGGAGGCGTTCGTCCTCGCGCAGCCTCTGGTGGAGATCGCCGACCCGTCCCTCGCGGCCGTCGGGTTGGGCACGCTGGACGGCAATCCGTACGCCGTTCGGGGTGCCCTGGAATGGCTGCGGGCGTGGAGCGGCGAGTACCACGCCTGCGGCGTCCGCCTGGCCACCGGGCTGGGGGCGCGGGTCGTGGAGGCGTCCGACCGGCCCGCCGACCACTCTCTCAACCAGGTGCTGCGCGAGCTCGACGCCACCGCCGAGTCCGCCGCATACGGGCTGTTCCTGAAGGCGCGGGAGAGCGCATCGCGGAACGAGTGGGACGACGCGTTGCGCGACTGGACCGCCGCCGCCGACACCGGGCTCCTGCCGTACGCGCGGTGGGCGGGTACCTGCCAGGCCGTCCTGCTGACCGTCCGGAACGATGAGGAGGGCGCGCGGCACGCCTTGCGGCACGGGCGGGAGGACCGCCTGATCGTCGAGCTCGCCGAGGCTTTCTCCAGGCAGGAGGAGCATGAGATGGCGCGCGCCGCCTACACGATGGCGGCCGAGGGCGATGATCCGGTCGCCGCCGGGCGCGCGTCGCTCGGACTCGGGCGCATTCTTGCCGACGACGGCAGGCCGGAAGAGGCCGCCGAGGCCTACCGGCGGGCCTGGCGCCAGGCGGGCGGTTCCCACGCGACCAACGCCGCGTTCCGCCTGTCCACCGTGCTGAGCGGGCTGGGCGACAAGGCGGGCGCGGCCGAGGCCGCGCGCGATGCCCACGAACGCGCCCTCGCGGCCGGTGACCCGCTGTTCGCGCGGACCGCCGAGCGTCTCGGCGAGATGCTGCGCAAGCTGGGCGACCTGGCCGGGGCGCGCGACGCCTACCAGGCCGCCGTCGACGCGTGGCGGGAGGAATACGGCGAGGAGTATCCCTACTCCGCCCGATGGTCCCTGATCTATCTGGCGCAGATTCAGGGATACCAGGGCGACCACGAGACCTCCGAGACCATTCTGCGCGCGGTCATCGAGATGTCCGGCGGGGCCGAGGGTGTCGACGTCGTCGCCGCGTTGATCCTGGGGATCAACGCCAAGGACCAGCGCGATCTCGACGCGGCTCTCCCGTGGTTCGAGCGGGTCATCGCCTCCGGGGACGCCACACACGTCCCCACGGCCTTGGCGCACCTGGCGGAGCTGCACCACTGGCTCGGCGACAGGGACGAGGCGGCTCGCCTCTACGAGCGAACGCTTGAGCTGAGTGACGATCCCGAGTACGTCGCCGAGGCCGCCTACCGCCTGGGCGAGCACCTCGCGGAGGCGGGCGAGCGCGACCGTGCCACCGGGTTGATGGAACGCGTGCTGGGAAGCGCTTTCGACGACTTCGACGACGACGCCCGGCGGCTGCTCGCCCGCCTGCGGGACTCCTGAGCAATAAGCCCAGGGTTCGCTGGGCTCCCTGCTGCCTCTGTCGCCCCAGGACCTGGGCCTTCTCCAAGCCGGACGCGTTGCGAAGACCCGCAGACACCGAGCCCTCCCAGCGCATGCTGGTACGTCCCCGATGTCGTTGACCCCGGTGCAGGCCTGGGCTACCCCGGGGGCGGTGGAGGTCGAAGGTGACGCATCGGTCTTTGCGGGAGCGGCGGAGCGCGACGTCCAGGAGGACGCAGCAGCCGGACTCCCAGCGCAGTGTCTCATCGGCCAGGAGGGGGCGGGCGGCGTCGAGGGACGTCGCGGCGAAGGCGGCCGAGAGCCGTCCGGGGTCGGCCCCGCCCTGTGACACCACGCCGGCCGGCTTCTCCGGGTTCACGACGAGATGGCAGGTGCTGATCGCGGCCGGTGATCTGTGGTTGGAAGCAGGCGATGGGACGGTCGCCGGCGTGATCAGAGAGTCCACCAGCAGTAGAGCCGCTCGCCTTTTTCGACGGCACCATGAGCAAAATCGGAGAACATCTTCAGGAAGTCGCCCAATACTTCTGGAGTGACCACCCCCGACAATTCATCGGTGTCGGCCCACACCTTGGCCACGTCCTGGAGGTGTGGGACGCTCGCCGAGGCCAGCGCGTCGCGGAGCGTGTCGGTGACGGTGACGGCGGACGCCTCCACAACGCCCATCTCTTCCGAGTCGTCCAGGGAGCCGCATTGGCGCGGATCGGCGAGGATCTCGTCGAATGAACGACCGGTGAGAATGGACTCCAGAGTTCCGAGCGCCACGCACGGATCGATGGACTTGGCGGACAGGGTGTCGAAGCCCTGGCGTTCCGGCCCGCCCATGCCAGGCTCCACACAGGCCGCTTCGGCGTCGTCCTTGGCAATATAGTATTCGATGATCATGAGCGGGATTATTCACGATCCCCGCCGAGCATTCCACGCATTCCGCGGTTCCCGTCATCACGGCTTGGCCCGGAACGCCCGGCGGTAGGCGCCCGGCGTGGTGCCCAGGGCGCCGAGGAAGCGCCTGCGGAGATTGGTGGCCGAGGACAGGCCGACGCGGCGGGCGATGGCGTCCAAGGGCAGGTCGGACGACTCCAGCAGGTCCCGGGCCGTGGCGATCCGCCGGGCGAGCAGCCACTTCCCCGGGCTGGTGCCGAGCTGATCGGCGAACCGCCGGGCGAGGGTGCGCGTCGAGACGCCCTCGTGCGCGGCCATGCTCTCGATGGTCACGGGTTCGCCGAGTCGCCCGGTGATCCACTCCAGCAGCGGCGCGAGCGTGCCGTCGATCTGCGCGGGGTGCGGCGGCGCCGAGTACTGCAACTGCCCGCCCTCGCGGTGGGGCGGCATGACCATGGTCCGGGCGATATGTGCGGCGTGCCGGGCGCCCTGGTCGCTGCGGACCAGGTGCATGCACAGGTCGATGCCGGCCCCGGCACCGGCACTGGTGGCCACGTCACCGTGGTCGGCGTACAGCACATCCGGGTCGACCCGGATCTGCGGGAAGCGCGCGGCGAACTCGTCCACCAGCGCCCAGTGGGTGGTCGCGTGCCGTCCGTCCAGCAGACCGGCGTGCGCCAGCGCGAAGGCGCCGGAGCAGATGCTGACCACCCGCGCTCCGCGGGAGTGCGCGCGGCGCAGTGCCCGGACGACCGCGGATGAAGGGGGCTCCTTGGTGGGCAGCCAGCCCGGGACGATCACCGTGTCCGCCCGGTCGAGTGCGTCCAGCCCGTCGGTCACGAGCATGTCGTACCCGGCGTGCGTCGCGACCGGGCCAGGGCGCTCCGCGCACACGCTGAAGGCGTACCGCGTCGGAAGTCCCGGCCGCTCGATCCCGAACACCTGGGCGGCGCAGGCGAGTTCGAAGGTCGACTGCGGTGGGCGGACGAGCGCCATCACTCGATGCATGGCAGGAAAGTACCGTGGACTGTCATTCCTGACACTCGGCGGGACGGCGGTGGGCCGCCAGGCTGGTCCCATGACGACAGAACAGAGGACGCCTGCCTGTACGTGGTCCGCCGTCCAGGATGCCCCGATCCGCGAACTCTTCCCAGGCATCCGGCTGCGCCCGCTGTGGAACGGGGACCATGGCGCGAAGGCATCTGTGCTGGAGATGGACGCGAACACCTGCTGGCAGGGGGTCGACGTCCACGAACCGGGTCCCGAGGAGGTCTTCGTGGTCTCCGGCGTCTTCAACGACGGCGACCGGGACTACCCGGCCGGCTCTTTCATCCACGCCCCCGCGGGTTCCTCGCACGTCCCGCAGACGACGACGGGCTGCACGCTGTTCCTCTTCTATCCGGAAGGCTAGATCCCACGGCAGCGCGGATTTCTTCATGGACACGCACCGTCCTGGGCGAGCGCGTCCGACCTGCGAGTGGCGGCGATAACACATCGATAAGGCGACTTGCTAGATTCCTTTCAGGAACCGGGAGGGAATAATCTAATGTCGCGATTCAAGTTTTCGTCTCCGCAGATGGTCGGGGCGCTGGCGGCTGCGGCCGTATTCGTCGGCACGGGAGTCATCGCGCCGACCGCATCTGCCGACAGCAACCCGTCCGGCTGCCCTCAGGGATACTTCTGCGCCTACTCCAAGAGCGACCAGAAGGGGAGTCTCCTACTGAAGGTGGACGGTAAGTGGAGTGGGTCCATCAAGCAGGTCGGGTCCGTCTTCAACAATGGCGTGCAGTATCCGGGTGCCGACCATGCATACGTGACCTACGCGCCGGGGTCCGGCAGCAACATGACGCGGTGCCTCCACTTCAACCCGGGGCCCGGACACAAGGCGAACATCAGTGGGAGCACCCTCAAGAGCGTGACGTGGGGCGGGGAGTGCCCCTGAGCGACGAGCGGCGGGCGCCGCCTCGGGGCGCGCCGCCCGGGTGGAGCGGGGGCACTCAGGCCGGCTTGAGTACGTTCGCTGATGTGGTCTTGGCCTGCGGCCGGTCATCCTGTTCACATGGAGACCTCGCGCTGGCGCCCCTTCGCGCTCTTCCTCAAGGCGGCTCTGGCCGCTCTTCTGGCGCTCGCCCTGATCTTTCCGCATTGGGACCGTTTCGCCGACAAGGCGATGGGCGTCCGTGCGGTCGCCTATCCGGTGGCCGTCATGCTGGTCGTGTCGATCTGGGCGCTGCGGGGGCGTCGGGGTGCTTTTCCTTGGGACATCGACCTGCTGTTGACCGCTCCCTTCTTCGTCGACGTCGCGGGGAATGCCGCCGACCTGTACGACGGCGTCGGCTGGTTCGACGACGCCTGCCATTTCGGGAACTGGGCGCTGCTCAGTGCCGCCGCCGGGCTCGCTCTTCAGCGCTGGAGCCCGCTGCCGCCTTGGGCGCTGGCCCTGTCCTGCGCGGGGATCGGCGCCATCAGCGCGATCCTGTGGGAGTTCTCCGAATACTGCATCTTCATCCTCAACACCCCTGAGTCGGTCACGATCTACCGCGACACCATCGGCGATCTCATGCTCGGCCTGCTCGGCGCCACCGCAGCAGGACTCGCTACCGCGGTGCTCGCCCGGCGGCGGATCCGGGCGAGCGACGAAGGGGTGTTGAGCACGGCTGCGAATGCCCGCTGACCCCCGCCGGGGCTACGGGGATCCGGTCAGGCTGCCGAGGTCGGCGATCACCTCCGAGGCGGTGACCGGGTCGAGGTCGTCGAAGCGCAGGGGCTCGTGCGGGTCGGGCTCGCGGGTGGGGTGGGACGCGATCCAGACCGCCTCGATGGTCTGCTCTTCGCTGATGCCTTCGTAGTAGGAGTAGCGGATTCCGGGACTGAGCCTCGCCACGACGTGCCGCCCGGCGGGGTCGGCGCGCGCGATCCACGCTCCGTCCTGGTCCGAATGCCAGCGGGACTGCGAGATGCCCTTCGCCTTGCCGTACGGGATGGTGAGCCCGTCGAACCGTTCCAGGCGCGCGCTCGCGCCTTCCTTCTCGGTGAGCGCGTGCACGGTGCGGCCGAGCTGCGGGAACGGCTGGAGGATCTCGTAATCGGAGAACAGTTCGGACCACGCGCCGAGCGCCTCGCCCAGATGCACCGGATGCGCGACGCCGATCCGGGCCCCCTCGGGGAGGGAGAACGCGTCGTCGTCCGCGTCGGCGAACGTCCGGTCTTCGGCGATGCGGAACGCGGTGGCGCGGCCGTCGTGCTCGGCCAGCCACACCAGCCGGCGGACGATGTGCCACAGCAGCGGGTGGGCGACGAACAGGCCGGTGAACTCGTCGGCCGTCCAGCGCCGCCCGGCCGTCATGGCCGCCTCCAGCCGCCGGATCTGCTCCACCGCGACGGTCTTGACGTCCTTCTTCAGCCCGGCGAACGCCGCGTGGGCGGTGGGCGCCAGCGCGGGGTCGTCGGTGGCGGCGGGCTTGGGCAGGCTCTTGCGGCGCTTGCCGTCCTCGGTGACCACGTGCGGTACGAGCTGCTCGTCGAAACCGACCTGGAAGCGGCGCGGGCCGTAGTCGAAGGCCATGCCGCCCTCGGCGTCGAGTCCGAAGTCGGGCACGGCCCGGTCGGCGAGCTGCTCCTCGCTCAGGCCGCGCGCGGCGGCGAGGGCGGAGATCTTCTCTTGCGCCTTGGTCTTGAGGCCCTTGTACTTGAGCTTCTGCGCGATGCCGTACAGGTGCGTCAGCGCGACGTCGGTGCCGATGGCCGCGAGCACGTCCAGCCCCCGCACGGCCTTGACGTGCCCGCCCTCGCCGGGCAGGGCGCGGATCACCGGGGAAAGGCGCCGCACCGTCCCGTCGTCGCCGAGGACGCCGAGCTGGGAGAACGCCCAGCCGTCCTTGGACGGTGCGCCCCGCCCCTCCCACCTCAGGTACAGCGCCCAGGAGAACTCGGCGAGGGACGCCGGATCGCACAGGTCGCGGACCACGTCGAGCCCCGCGTACTCCTCCCCCGGTTTCGACATCGCCAGCATGGTCAGCAGGTGCCCGACCGCGGACGCGGGCAGGGCGCTCTCGCGTCCGCGCAGCAGGATCTGCGGGAGAGCGTCCAGGTCGGCCCACTCGGGGGGTTTCGGAATGCGGGCGGGGACGATCTCCAGCGGATCCATCGCCAGCATCGTCCGCACGGCCTGTGCCGCCTCGTCACCGTAGACGCCCGCCGCCGCGCAGACCGCCTCGTCGCCCTGATCGGCGGCGAGCAGCCGCAGTGCGCCCTCGGCGTTGCGGCGTTCCCCGCCCGCCTTGCCGAGCGCCGCCGGGACCAGCAGCGGCACCGCGTCCAGGCCGTGCCGCTGGAACCAGCGCCGCGCGCTTTCCCGCGCGCCGCTGAGCCGGGCGAACCAGTCGGCCATGAGCGCGGCGACCGCGGCGTCGCGGTACGGCAGCAGCAGGTCGGCACGGTGCGCCGGGGCGGACATGGCGGCGCGCAGCGCGAACGGCAGCGCGTCGACCTCGAACCGGGCAGTGACGGCCGGCATCACCATCGCGGCATACGTCGTCTCCCTGGGGTGCCAGTCGGCGACCAGCGGGCGGGCCGCGTCCTCGGGCCCGGAGACGAAGATGTGCTTCTCCAGGTAGGGGTTGCCGCATCCGTCCGCATAGTCGGCGATCAGCTTGGCCCACTCCTCCGGGGTTTTCCCCGAGACGGTCCACACGAGCCCTTGGGCCAAACGCAGCCTCCCCTCGCGTTCGCCCGGCGCCCAGGCGATCAGCTGTTCGGCGGGCGGGCGGAGACCGTCGATGACGACCGGTGCGCGCTTCGCCCGCGCGCGCGTCCACGGCGGCTCGGTCAGCAGCCGGGGCAGCTCGTGCGCGGGCGCCTCCGCGTACCGCGCTGACGTGACCGCCAGCGGCTCGACGATCTTGCGGGTCTCTGCCGGGAGAGCGGACAGCACAGCCGCGCCGAGCCCGGGCTCGGACCGCAGCCGTCCGCGGATCAGCTCGGCGACGCCGAGCGAGGTCGTGGACGTACCGGCCGCGATCGGAGCCAGCAGCCGCGCCGCCCGCACGGGGAAGCGCGCCATAGCGGCGAGCAGCGCGGGCCGGGCGGCCTTGTCGCCGATCTGGTCGACCAGGGTCTGGAACGCCTCGTCGGTGGGCAGTTGGGCGATCGCGTCGAGCGACGCCCGGTGTTCCGGTTCATCGGGCCAGATGAAGGATCGGACGAGGATCCCCAGCGCGTCCGGTCCGACTCCGGCGACCAACGTGGCGGCGGTGTCCTGGGCGCCGTCCTCGGGAACGTGCGCCGAGCGGCCGACCAGGCGGGCCTGGCCTGGGGAGCCGAGGGACCGGAGCAGCATCCGTTGCAGGACCTCGACCCGCCAGTACGTGGTGTCGGCGCAGCACTCGTCGACCCAGTCGAGCCGCGTCGGCACCAGGTATCCGGCCAGCAGCCGGCGCAGCGGGGTGCCCCGGTGCGCGGCCAGGCCGTCGACGGCCTCCTGATGGTCGCGGTCGGACGCGGCGGCCATGAAGGTGCGGAACCGGCGGGTGACCGTCTCATCGGACCACCAGTAGGAGCCGATGACGTACGAGCCGTCGGCCCCGCCGTCCCAGCGGAGCCCGCCCTCGCTGAAGTACATCCCGCCGAGTTCGGCGAACGCGCGCGCCGCGAAGGCCAGCCCGTGCGCCGAGATCCAGTGATCGGCGAACCCCGCGCTGACGGCGCCGCGGACCCGGCCCCGGTCGACGATGATGTAAGCGACCGCCGCCGCGCCCACCGGGTCGTCCGCGCCGTCCAGATGGGCCCGCACCCGCGCGCCCAGTTCCGGAGCGGTATCGGACGACGCGAGCACCTCCTCGATCGCGGGAAGCGCCCCCTCGACCAGCCCCCGGACCGCCCGGACGGCGGCGTCGTCGACCTCGATCGCGGGCACCGGCACCCGCCCGTCGCCCCGCCGCGGATGGATCCGCCCGAACCACGCGTCCGGGATCACCAGGGTGTCCTCGTCCGGCAGGAGGGGACTCGGCTCGGGTCGTGACTGCACGCTCATGCCACCCGAACCTAGACACCCCCACCGACAGAATCCCGCGCCCCCCGTCGGCGCGCGGGGTGGGTCAGATGGGTTCTCGGACGGTGATCTCGGTCAGGGGGACGGTGCGGCGGAGCTGGTCGTGGAGTTCGGCGAGGCGCCGGTAGGCGAGGGCGTCGCGGCGGGCGAGGCGGGTGCGGGTCGGTTCGGGGAGCATGAACCAGCAGACGCGGCAGAGGTAGTGGCCCTCCTTCTTGCGTCCCCCGCACGACTGGCAGGTGACGGCCGCCGCGGACTTGCCCGCCGGGCGTGGCGGACGCGTCGCGCCCGCGGGCGGGCGCATCCCGGGGGCGGGCAGGCGTGGGGCGGCCACGGACGGGCGTGGGGCGGGCGCGGACGGGCTTGCGGTCGTGGGCCTGCTGGGAGTCGCGGGCGGGCTCGCCGGCGCGGATGCGCTGGGCGATGGGGCGGGGAGGGCCTTGGGGGCGGGGGCGGGGACTTCCTGGGGTCGCTGGGCGTCGAGGCGGGTGATGAGCATCCGGACCGCGTCCGGGGTCCTCATGGTGTCGGGGACGGGACGGCCGGTCCGGTCGGC